>NZ_LIQQ01000261.1 GCF_001418565.1 Streptomyces graminilatus
CGCCCGGGGGGAGCTGGTGGTTCGGGGGCGCCTTGGGAGTAGCCGAGGGTTGAGGGCCTCGGAGTGGCCGAGGGCTGGGGCTCTGGGTCAGGGCGAGTTGGGGAGGTTTGGGGCGAGTTGGGGCCCAAGGGTCAGGACTTCTCCGGCAGGAGGTTTCTGACATGCGTTTTGATGTAGTCCTTGAGTGAATTCCTGCTGTACCTCCCACCGACCAGCCCGCACTCGATCGCCTCACTTACGATCATCCCCAGCTTGTCGCCGGTTGGATTGAACTTGCTCCTCGTGCACCCCTCGGCCGCAAGCCTTTCGGCAAGCCATTTCGTCAGTCCGACGGAATCCAGCACTTCGCTCGTCTGAGCGGCTTCCTGCTTTCTCTTCGAGTTTGCTTCTTCGGATTTCTCCTCCTTCTGTTTCCGCGCTTCCTCCGATTTCTCGCGCCGCTTAATCATTTCAGCCCGTTCCGCGTGCTTTGCCTCCACGGCAGCTTGATGCGCTTCGGGAGTGGTGTCCAAAACTGTCGGAAGTCCCGCCAGCCGGAACGCCTCCAGCAGTCGCTTTCCGTCGTCCCAGACGATTCCTTCTCGGGCGATCTCGGCCATGTAATCTTCGTCCACGAACTGTGGCCGAGTTCCGGACGCCATCGGGCCGACCTTCCCGGGTGGCGCCATGACGAAGACCGGAAGGCTGCCGGCATCCTGCGCGGCCCCCTTCGCGTTCAGACGGTCGGACCACAGCGGAAGGTATCCCTGCGCGAGCGCATATGCGATCTCCCGCCCGTAGGCGCTCACCTGACCGGCGTGGGACTTTTCGTGATCCGTGGTCGGCTGCCCCTCCGCGGTGAGCTTTCGCAGGATGTTGCTCTTTCGCAGCGGAACATCGGTCAGGACAAATTTTCTACCGCTCACGTCCTCCAGCCACTTCTCGTTCCCCTTCCAGGTGTGCTTCCCGCCGTAATCGACCGGGTTGTACTTGGCACCGGCGGCCATATACCCCTCTTTCTGCTTGACCACCTCGTCCCCGGAAATTCCCCGCTGCTTCAGGAAGTCATCGAATCCCTGCTTCGTCGCGCCGCCTCGGAGCCGGTGAAGCACGGCCCAGTCCTTGGGGTTCACCGAGTCGACCGCGAATCTGTCCAGCTCCCGGTAAAGGTTGTTCACCGCGCCGAAGAGCTGGGCCGTGCCGAGACTCTTGTAGTTCACGGAGTCGAGATACCGCAGAATGAAGTCGAGCTTTTCGGCATTGCCGAACCGATCGGCCCCCTGCTCCTCCTTCAGCTTTTGTCCGGCCTTCTGCCAGTCCAGTTTCTCGCCCCCGATGAATATCGATCGCTGAATCATCGACTGCGTGGCATCGTGCGGTGTCCCGGCCGGGGTCCGGGTCGGCGCCGTCTCTGCCTCGCGTTGCACGACGGGACGGGACATGACGGCGTGGGCGTTGGCTTCCGCCGCCCGCTCGAAACGGTCGCCCGGGTCCGAGACCCGCGTCCCGTCGCCATGGTCGGTGCCGGCCACCGGCCCCTGGCGCTGCTGGATGACGTGCGTCAGTTCATGGGCAAGGGTGTGCTTGTCCGTACCGTTCCGGCCGATGACGACGTGGTTCCCGGAGGTGTAGGCGCGGGCGCCGAGTTCGGTCGCCGACCGCTGGGCCACGGTGTCGTCGTGGATCCGAACTCCGGTGAAGTCGGCGCCCAGCCGTGCTTCCATCTCGGTGCGCAGCGGTTCGGCCAGCCGTCGGCCCGGGGAGCGCAGCACCTGGTGCACGGTCGAGCGTTGCACCTCGACCCGCGCATCCCGCTCGCGCGCTTCGCGATGCGCGTCGTCCTGGGCATGCCGGTGCTGCTCCACGAGCCGGGCGACGACCGCGTTACCGATCGTCCGCTGGAGTGCGAGAACCGTCTCCGGGGTCAGGGAGGCCACAGGAGCCAGGGCGCCCAAGGGGGCCGCCAGCGGGGCCACGGAACTCAGGGGCAGCGCGATACCCGCCCCGGTTTCCGTACCCTCGTTCCGGACCGGCTGTCCGGCCGGCCTCCGGTGCGCCTCTTGCGGATCGTCGGCGTGGCCGCCGTTCTGCCGATGACCGTGCACGAGGGAGGCCTCCAGAGCGAGTCGCTGCGGCGCCCGCGCGGGGACGCTTCGGGCACGCTCAGCCGACAAGTGTCGACCACGGGACCGGGCCCGTGAAGACCCACGAGGACGGCCGAAAGGGCACTCCGGGCCGCCCGATCGGCGGGGCGGGGCCTGGTGCGGTTGACGCGGCCCCGCCCCCTGACCTGCGTACCGCTCCGAACCCGAGGACAATGGGCCCCGTCGGTCGGACATCGCCCACACACCGAAAGGTGGCGATCACCATGACTGAACACCCGCACGCGGCCCTCGTACGCAAGGGCTACGACGCCTTCTCGCGCGGTGACATGGACACACTGCGCGGACTGATGTCGGCGGACGCCACGCACCACGTACCCGGAAGCCACCACCTCTCCGGTGACTTCAAGGGGCAGGACGCGATCATCGACATGTACCGGCGGCTCGCCGAGGAGACGGCCGGGAGCCTGCGCGTGGTGGTGATGAACGTTCTCGTCGACGGCCGGGGACACGCGGTCTCCATGCACCGTTTCACCGCGGAGCGCGAGGGCCGGAAGATCGACGAGCCCGGCGGCATCGTCTTCCGGATCATCGGGGACAAGATCACCGACCTCGACGAGTGCGTCGAGGACATCGACCGCAGCAACGAGTTCTGGGGCTGAGTCACACCCTCCGGGCCTCCGGACTCGGCGACTCTCCGGACCTGCCGGGCGGGGCGCCCCCAGCAGTATTCCGGGCGCCCCGCCCGTCACACGTCACCGCGTCGCGGGCGGGCCGTTCCCGTGGTCAGGGCTGGTCGTACCAGGCGACCGACGCGATCCGCCAGCCCTCCGGGGTACGGACGAACTGGATGGTCTTGGTCCCGGCCCCCTCGAACGGTTGACCGTCCAGGATCCCGGACTTGCGGTACTCGCAGAACCGCGACGCGATGTCGCCCACGATCTCTGTCCGTCCGGAGGTCTCCCACTCGGAGAACTCGACGAGCCGACCGTCGGCCAGCAATCGCAGGCGGGGCTCGATGAACTCGTCCACGGTGTAGACCGTGAACTCCGGTCCGGTCTTCACGATCACACCGCCCGGAAGAACCAGCCGGCGGATCCGGTCCACGTCGGCGGCCCTGCCGCCCCGGTTGTCGAAGGTCTCGAAGAACTCGGCGGTCAGCATGTCAATTTTCGTCTTGGGCATGACATGACGTTAACATCGGTCGGTTCATTGGGTATCCCCCTACAGATCCGGAAAAGTCGGCCAACGCCGCCGAACGAGCTACTCCCCGGCGTTGTTCGCCCGCCATTCCTTGAAGTAGGCCTTCTTCAGGTCACCTTCGGTCGGGAATTTCCCGAATTCGATTGCCAGCGCGAGAACGTCTTCCACGGTGATGATCCGAAGATCGCGCTCCGCTGCGAGGGCCTGGCCGCCTTGGTCATCGATGGCGACCAGAACCTCGTGCCCCTTGTCCTGGTAATGCACTCCGTGAGCCACGACGACTGCTTCACCGAGATCCTTGGAATCCCGCAGAGCATCTTCGAGTTGACGACCTCGCACCTCCACGAAGACCTCAACCACACGCTCCGGTGCGGACTGGGCCTGGAGCGCCGGGAGGACCTTGATGCAGTCACTGTTGGTGAAGCGTGTCCATCTGAGCTTGAGCCCCTGATACTTCCTGTCCTTGCGGGCGACCTCGTCGCAGACCTCCTGCGGCACAAGGAGCACCAGTTCGGCCTTCTGCAACACGTCCACGAGGAGGCGTTGGAGATTTGCGCCGACGAAATGCACGCAGATAACCGCATCCAGAATACAGACGGGTTCGCGTTGCTCCAGCGAAGCATCCTCGCTGGATGCTTCTATCTGCTCCTCGGGCAATCCCCCACCCTTTCGACGCCTCGGCCGGGAATACTCTACTGCTCCTTCACCATCCCACGCGCAACCAACCGCGAGAGATTGGCACGCTTAACGTTCGGCGGGTTGGGAAGTATGCCGGCTTCCCTCAGTCTGACTTCCAGTTCTTCTGGACTGCTTCCTTCAAGAACAGCCAGTGCACGAACTCCAATCATGTTCTGCCGATACGCTTCGACAGCACGTTCAAGGATGCGCCGTGGGGCTCTCACCGCTTCAGCGGCTTCTTGTTCCTGTTTATATGCCGGCCCCCAGCCATATCGCTGCGCCAACTGGACCCCGGTCGGCCCTCGCAGCTCTTTTTTCTGCCTTTCCGTGATCAGTTTCATTGATTCGAGCTGGATGAGGACGACCATGAAGCTGACGCGGAAGTGGCGCGCCAGGAGCGCGGCCGTGCGTTCGTTCACCGGGGTACGTAGAGCGAACTTCTCGGCCGCCAGCCAGGTTTTGATTCCCTCCTCCGGAGCCAAGAGATGGCGGGCGAAGGCATCGCACCGCCGCTCTCCCGGGGTTCGCCCGTCGTTCAGCTCATGCACTTGGGCGCCGTCGTTCCACAGCAGGTGCCCAAGCTCGTGAGCGAAGCTGAACCGCTGGCGTTCCGGGACGTCACAGGCGCGGACAGCGATGAGTGTGGTCTCGCGTTCTGGATCTGTGGCGGTGAATCCGTCCGTGGCCTTCGGCAGCTTCAGCACCGCGGTGTCGACACCGGTGAGCTGCTCGATCAGCTCATCCACATCAGCGATGGGCGCGATGCCGAGGTTCAGGGCCGTCCGTACCCGGTGCGCCAGTTCTCTCGCCTGGCGCTCCTCGGGCAACCCCTCGTCCGGCACAGGCAAGAAACCGGCCGGCTTGCGCTGCTGGAGCGCGGCAGGCCCGAGCTTGTCCAGGCGGGCATCGAGTTCAAGCACTTCAAGCGTGTGCCGCAGGGCCTCCTCGCGTTCCTCGGTCACCGCATCGTCGGCCCTTGCCGCGATGCGCACTCTGCTGCGGACAGGATTCCCGCTGGTCAGCAGCCGCACGGGGATGTCCAGCGCGACCGCGAGACGATCCAGCTCAGCGAGCGTGACGTTGGCGCGGGCACCGTTCTCGATGCGAGTCAATGTCGGTTGGGAGAGGTGAGCGCGAGCAGCGAGATCACGCTGGCTGAGCCCAGCACGTTCGCGCTCGCGGCGGATCCGCTCCCCCACAAGCTTGAGATCCACGTAGCACCTCCTTCTGAATCAATTCTACCGGCCTGATTCACGACGGCCAGTGAAATGTCTATCACCAGACACTGACAAGAGCCTGCCTGGACCAGGACGCCCTTGAGAAACGCCTCGCCCTGCCTCTACCCTCAAGACAGCGATATCTCTGACTGAGTCAACCAAGGTGGCCTTGTGACCGTTCAGGACCTTCGTTCCTTCAACCGCTTCTATACGAACGTCATCGGCGCCCTCGACTACAGCAGCCGCCTCTACGCCCCCTACACCCTCACCGAGGCCCGCGTCCTCTACGAGCTCGCGCACTCCAGCCGTACCGACGCCGTCGATCTCCGTGCCGAACTCACCCTGGACGCCGGGTACTTGAGTCGTATCCTCAACAAGTTCGAGCAGGACGGGCTGGTCGAGCGGGCGCCGTCCGAGCGGGACACCCGGCGGCGGCGTGTCACGCTCACCGGGCGGGGGCGCGAGACCGCGCGGCTGTTGAACGAGCGGTCCACGGAGGCCATCGCCTCCCTGCTCGCCACCGTGCCCGCCGCCGACCGGCCCCGGCTCACGGAGGCGCTGCACACGGTCCGCTCGCTCCTCTCCGGCGGGCGGCCCCCGCGCCGCGAGGACGTCGTGCTGCGTGAGCCCGACCCCGGTGACCTCGGCTGGATCGTGCAGCGCAACGCGGCGCTGTATTCGGCCGAGTACGGCTTCAACACCGACTACGAGGGGCTGGTCGCCCGTATCGTCGCCGACTTCGCCGAGGACCACGACCCGCATCTCGAACGGGTGTGGATCGCCGAACTGGACGGGCGGCCCGTCGGGTGCGTGATGTGCGTACGGGACGAGGTGCCCGGGACGGCCCGGCTGCGGCTGCTGCTCGTAGAGCCGGAGGCGCGCGGGCTCGGTATCGGCGACCGGCTCGTCTCGGCTGTCGTCGGCTACGCCCGCGAGGTCGGCTACCGCGAACTCGTCCTGTGGACCAACGACGTACTCACCGCCGCCCGCCGCATCTACCAGCGCCACGGCTTCGTCCTCGACACCGAGAAGCCCCACCGTTCCTTCGGCAGGGACCTGGTCGGCCAGGACTGGCGACTGGATCTGGATGCGGATGTGGACGCACATGTGGATGTGGATCTCCGCTCGGAGACCGCTACGGAACCGGCCGAAACGGTGGAGTGACGGCTAGGGTCGCTCGTATGAAACTGGCGTTCTCCACCCTCGGCGTCCCCGGTCTCCCCATCCCCGATGTGCTGCGGCTCGCGACGGCCCACGGCTACCACGGCGTCGAACTGCGCACGCACCCCGAAGAACCCGTCCACCTCGGTCTCGGCCTCGCCGAACGAGCCGATGTGGCAGCGGAGTTCAAGGCGTCCGGCGTCGAGATCCTCGGCCTCGCCGGGTACGTGCGGGTCGCGGCGCCCGGCGACGACGAGCCCGTGCTCGCCGAGCTTCGCGCGCTCCTCGAACTCGCCCGCGACCTGGGCGTCCCGTTCGTCCGTGTGTTCCCCGGCGGCGGCACCGACCAGAGCCCGGCGGAAGCCGACGCGACGGCGGCCCGCAGGCTCGGCACGGCCGCCGAGTACGCGGCCGACTACGGCGTACGGATCCTGCTGGAGACCCACGACTCGCATCGCACAGGCGCCGACGCGATCCGAATCCTGGGCCCGGTCGGACACCGCCAGGCGGGCGCGCTGTGGGACGTCATGCACACCTGGCTCGGCGGTGAGCAGCCGGCGGACACCTTCGCGGCCCTCTCCCCGCACCTGGGATACGTGCAGGTCAAGGACATCGCCTCGGCCGAGGACACCACCCCGGTGGCACTGGGCGCGGGCGTCCTGCCGCTCGGCGAGTGCGTCGAGGTGCTCTCCCGGCACAACTGGGACGGCTGGCTGTGCTGGGAGTACGAGAAGCGGTGGTACGAGGCCGCCGCACCCCTGGAGGGTCTCCTGGACGCCGGCCGCGAGCACCTCACCCGACTGCTCACCGAGTCGGCCTGAGACAGCCGACCGGTACCGGCCTAGCCGAGTACGTCCCGCAGCTTGCCGAACGCCTCATGGAACCCGGGGAACGTCTTCCGTACGCACCCCGGGTCGTCGAAGGTGATCCCGGGCACGCGCAGGCCGGTCACCGCGAAGGACATGACGATGCGGTGGTCGCCGTACGACTTGATGTCCGCGCCCTGGGCAAGGGCCTCGCCGGCCGCCGCGGGGTGGATCTCGATCCAGTCGGGGCCGGTCTCCACCCGTACGCCCAGCCGCCGGAGGTTCTCCGCGCAGGCCTCCAGGCGGTCGCACTCCTTCACGCGCGTGTTGGCCACGTCCTCGATGCGTACGGGGCCGGAGGCGAAGGGCGCGATCGCCGCCAGGGTCGGCATGGTGTCGGAGATGTCCCGCATGTTGACCGTCAGGCCCCGCAGTTCGCCGGTTCCGGTGACCGTCGTACGGTCGTCCGCGACCTCCACCCGGGCGCCCATCCGGCGCAGTACGTCGACGAAGCCCAGGTCGCCCTGGAGCGCGCCGGTGCCGAGACCGGGGACCGTCACCTCGCCGCCGGTGAGGGCCGCCGCCGCGAAGAAGTAGCTGGCGGTGGAGGCGTCGGGCTCGACGGCGTAGGTGGTGGCCCGGTAGCCGCCGGGCGGGACCACGAACACGTCGCCGTCCACCCGTACCTCGGCGCCGAACGCCCGCATCATCGCCGTGGTGATCTCGACGTACGGCGCCGAGACCAGGTCCGTCACACGGATGCGCAGGCCCTGGCGGGTCAGCGGGCCGAGGAGGAGCAGCGCGGTGAGGTACTGGGACGACTCGCCCGCGTCGAGGGTGACGTTCCCGCCCTTCACACCGGTCGCCGTGACCGTCAGCGGGTGGTGCCCCTCCTTCTCCTCGTGCCGCAGGTCCACGCCCAGGTCGCGCAGGGCGCGGGTGAGGGGGGCGAGGGGGCGGCGGCGCATCTGGGCGGAGGCGTCGAAGCGGTAGGTGCCGTGGCCGGTGGCGGCGAGGGCCGGGAGGAAGCGGGCGGTCGTGGCGCCGTCGCGGCACTGGATGTCGGCCTCGGTGGCCGCCGGGCCCTGCGGGCGGCCGTCGATCTGCCAGGCGCCCGGGGTCCGTCCGACCCGGTAGCCGAGAGCGACCAGGCCCTCGGCGAAGCCCTCCGAGTCGTCCGAGCGCAGGGGGCGTACGAGGGTGGTGACCCCGTCGGCTGCCGCGGCGAGGAAGAGGGCGCGGGCGGTGATGGACTTGGAACCGGGGATGTCTACGACGGCCATGGTCCTATGCTGGCCCGGCCTGCGGCCCGCGTGCCGGAACGTCCGCGAAATGGACCATGAACGTCGTCGTTCCCCGGGGGAGCCGCTAGGGGTTGTCGGGTCGGCTGCGGCGCCGTCGTAGCTTGTCGCGCAGTTCCCCGCGCCCCCGAGAGGGGGGCTTCGCCCCCCCCATCTTTCACTCCCCTACCAGCGAGCCGTCACCGGCGCGTCCCCCTCCGTCGCGCCGGTGGCGGACCCTTTACTTCTCGGAAGGTTCCTTCACGAAGTAAGGAGCGCCTTCGTGCGCGACCACGCCGAGCAGGACAGAACCAATTCCCGCCCTTCCAGACGCGCCCTTCTCGCCGCGACCGCCGGCACCGGCGCCTCGCTCGCCCTCGGAGGTGAAGCGCGTCCGTACGACAGTGACGACAGTGACGCGCGCCTCCGCCGGATCGTGTCCCGGATGACCCTGGAGGAGAAGGTCGGGCAACTGTTCGTCATGCGGGTGTACGGGCATTCCGCCACCGCGCCCGACCAGGCCGACGTCGATGCCAACCTCGCGGAGATCGGCGTACGGACGGCGGCCGAACTCGTCGCCAAGTACCGGGTCGGCGGGATCATCTACTTCTCCTGGGCGCACAACACCCGAGATCCGCATCAGATCGCCGACCTGAGCAACGGCATCCAGCAGGCCTCCCTCGCCCTTCCCCGTGGGCTGCCCGTCCTCATCTCCACCGACCAGGAGCACGGGATCGTCGCCCGCGTCGGCCGGCCCGCCACCCTCCTCCCCGGAGCCATGGCCCTCGGCGCGAACGGCTCACGCGCCGACGCGCTGACCGCCGGCCGTATCGGCGGCGCCGAACTGCGCGCCCTCGGCATCCGCCAGGACTACGCGCCCGTGGCCGACGTGAACGTCAACCCGGCCAATCCGGTGATCGGCGTACGGTCGTTCGGCGCGGACCCGAAGGCCGTGGCCGGGCTGGTCGCGGCGCAGGTCACGGGGTATCAGCGGGCGTCCGTCGCCGCCACCGCCAAGCATTTCCCGGGGCACGGGGACACCGCCGTCGACAGCCACTACGGCTTCCCCGTCATCGAGCACACGCGCGAGCAGTGGAGCACGGTCGACGCGCCGCCGTTCCGGGCCGCGATCCGCGCGGGCGTCGACTCGATCATGACCGCGCACATCATGGTCCCGTCCCTCGACGGCTCCGGCGACCCCGCCACCCTGTCCCGTCCGATCCTCACCGGGATCCTGCGCGGCGAACTCGGCTACGACGGAGTCGTGGTCACCGACTCGCTGAGCATGCAAGGCGTACGGGAGAAGTACGGCGACGACCGTGTTCCGGTGCTCGCGCTGAAGGCCGGGGCCGACCAACTGCTCAACCCGCCGTCGATCGACCTCGCCTGGAACGCGGTCCTCGCGGCCGTACGGCAGGGCGAGCTGACCGAGGAGCGCCTCGATACGTCCCTGCTGCGCGTCCTGCGGCTGAAGGGCCGGCTCGGGCTGCTCGACCGGCCGTACGTCACCCGTGCCGGGGTCGACCGGGCCGTCGGTGTCCGGGGCCATCTCCTCGCCGCCGACCGGATCGCCGAGCGGTCCACCACCCTCCTCGTCAACGAGGGGAGGACGCTGCCCCTGTCCCGGGTGACCCAGAAGAGGGTGCTCGTCGTCGGGGCCGATCCCGCGTCGCCGTCCGGCACCACCGGGCCGCCGACCACCGTGCTGGCCAGGGCCCTCACCGAACTGGGCTTCACCGCCACCGCCCTGCCGACCGGCACCGACCCCACCCCCGCCGACATCGCGCGCGCCGTCGCCGCCTCCGCCGGTGAGGTGGACGCGGTGGTCGTCGGGACGTACAACCTGAGCGGCGCGAGCAGTCAGCGGACCCTCGTCACCGCACTCCTCGCCACCGGGCGCCCCGTGGTGTGCGTGGCCGTCCGCAACCCCTACGACGTGGCCCAACTACCCGCCGTACAAGCCTACTTGGCCACCTACTCCTGGACCGACACCGAACTCCGGGCCGCCGCCCGGGTGATCGCGGGACGCGTCCGGCCGCGCGGAAGGCTGCCGGTGCCGGTGTTGCGGGCGGAGGATCCGACGCGGGTCCTGTATCCGATCGGTCACGGACTGTCGTACTAGAGAGTGGAGGCCGATAGGCGTACGTGCCGTACGTCGCACAATTCGCACACCCCCCTCAATAGGAGCAAAAAGGCTGAACTTCCGGCGTGGCTCTGGCGGTGCGGGCCACGCTGGGTGCGGGTACTCGGGGGGATGCGATGCGCGAAGTGCGTTCTGTGGGGCCCAAAGGGGCCCTGGGAGTGGTGGGGTCCGTGGGAGTGGTGTGCGTGCGGGTGGTCACCTGTGCGCTGCTGATACTGGTCGCGGTGTTCGCGGCGACCGGGTGTCAGCGGTCGTCGGAAGGTTCGGCGGGCAGCTCTGCCTCGGAGGCGACCTCGGGGGCCGCCGACGGTACGGTCGTCGACCAGCGGCCCGCGCGGCCCCGGCCCACCGGCTACGGCACCGTCTTCCTCTCGATCGACGAGTGCAGCTCCTTCGGCATCACCAGTTTCACGGAGGTGCCCTGCACCAGCGAGCGGGCGGCGGCCCGGGTCGTCGCCCGGTACGACGGCGGGGTGGCCGAGGGCCCGGTGTGCCCGGCGACCACCGACTTCGTGCTGCACATCAGCGAACAGCGGCCCGCCTCCGACGAGGACGGCGACGGGGCCGTCCCCCAGGGCTACGCCTGTATGCGCAACCTCCAGGCCCCGCACCCCGGGGACCCGGGCGGCGGCGGAGGCCCGCGCACGATCGTCGGCGACTGCGTGTACAGCGCCGGGCGCGGGGAGGTGCGCGAGACGGCGTGCGACGGGAAGGGCGAGCGGAAGCCCGAGTACCGGGTGACCGAGGCCGTCGGCAAGCGCGTCGACTGCCCTGTCTCCACCGCCCTTTACGTGCGGCTGGGCGGGGAACGGCCGGTGGGGTGCGCGAAGCCGGTGTGAGGTGACAGTGGAGCGGCCCGGTGACGGATGCCACCGGGCCGGGTCCACTTCTCGATCAACTGCCCTTGTTCTACAAGGACGTTACGGCCGTTACGGCCGTACGGAGTGCTCCCGCTCGACGCCGCGCCGGTCGAGTCGCGCGTCGTACGTCGCCAGCGGCCTGGCCGCCGACGGGTTCGCCTTGACGGTGGCCGGGGCGACGCCGGCCCACTCCAGGATGCGGGCCGTGGCGAGCGCCTTCTGCTCGGGGACCAGACCCGCGACGTTCGCGCCGTGGTTCATGCCGGGGGCGAAGAACACATACGAGTCCTTCGCGCCCTTGCCGACGCGGAACGGCTCGGCACCCCACGGGTCGTTCTGCCCGTACACGAACAGCATGTGCCGGGCACGGTGCTTGACCCAGTTGTCGACGTCACGCATCGCCCACTGCTGGAACTTCATCGGGATGTCCCGGGGGACGAAGTTCCGGGGCGGCTGGTAGCCGTAGCGGACGTACTTCTTCTCGATGTGCGGGAACTTGATGTCGGGCGCGCCGAGCTGGGTGCCCGCCTGGTAGTAGTACGGCGTGTAGCGCTCCAGGCCCTGGTCGGCGTAGGCGGAGAACCCGGAGATCGTGTCGACCGAGGTCCAGATGTCGTCGTCGGTCGCGGTCTTCGCGTCCGCCGGGACGGACTCGCAGTCGGCGAGCAGGCTGTACTGCCAGAAGCCCCAGACGTAGTCGAGGACGACGGCCTCGTACGCCCGGTCCAGGCCGCCGATGGTGTTGAAGGTGAGGCCCTCGGCGGCGGCGAACTCCGCGTACTTCTTCTCCAGCGGCTCCCGGCGCACGAGCGCCTCGCGCTGTACGGCGTTCAGCCGGTCGCGGCACTCCTTGGTGCCGACGCCCGCGAAGAACCTGTCGTACGCCGAGTCCTCGTTGTTCACCACGTCGTTGGGGGCGACGTACGCGACGACGCCGTCCATGTCATGGGGGTGGAAGCGCTCGAAGTAGGTGGCGGTCATGCCGCCCTTCGAACCGCCCGTGGCCAGCCACTTCTTGGTGTAGATCTTCTTCAGCGCCCTGAAGACACGGTGCTGGTCGTCGGCCGCCTGCCGGATGTCCAGCTTGGACCAGTCGGCCGGGGCGGGCCGGGACGGCGTGAAGAAGCGGTACTCCAGGGAGACCTGGTTGCCGTCGACGATCCGCGTCGGCTCGCTGCGACTCGGGGTCGTGCTGACGTTGTACCCGCTGGTGAAGAAGACCGTCGGGCGCGAGACGTCCTTGTGCAGGATGGTGATGCGCTGCTGGAACGTGCCCTTGGACGGGTGCCGGTGGTCGACCGGCTGGGTGTAGTTGAGGACGAAGTACCGGTAGCCGGTGTACGGCTTCTCCTGGATCAGGCTCATGCCCGGGATCGCGAGGAGCTGGTCCTTGATGTCCGAACCGGTCTTGTCCGAACTGGTCTTGCTGGTACTGCTCTTGGTGCCGGATATGGCCTCCGACTGAGCGGCGGTCGCCGCCTCCGCCGTACTCACCGTGCCGCCGATCACGGCCAGTGCGAGCAGCCACCTGAGCGCCTTGCGCATGCACCCTCCCCTATGAAACATCTGTGCGCCGGAAGCTATCGGAGCAACTGGCGGCACACCAGGGGAGATAGGGAAATCCCTCGGGCCGGGGATCGGTAAATAGGGGTTCAGGGGGAGGCTCAGAGCCGGATCCAGCCGGAGCTGACCGATCCCTTGCCGACCGCGCCCTCGATCCACACCTGCCGTCGCCCCGCGTACACGGTCACCGGGCCTGCCCGCTTCGTGTAGTGGCCCTCGTCGACGACCGGACGCCCGCCGCGCGCCCGCAGGCTCACCGACATCCACTGCGGGGCACCCTGCCGCTTGGGCACGGTCACCGCGCAGACATAGCCGCCGTTCCGGTAGACACGCACCTCGCCCGTGGCGAAGGCCAGTGTCCGCGCCTTGCGGCCGGAGCACCCGTTGGAATTCGAGGCGGTCGAAACACTCGGGGCCCCCGAGGCCGCTTCCGCCGTGACCGGGCTCGCGAGGGACAGCATCCCGGACGCGGTCAGCACGGCCAGCCCGAGCGCCAGCCGCCGCCGTACCGAACCACCACTCACCGAGTCCCCCTCCAGCGACCGCCCATGACTCCAGCCGTGCGTCCGTACTGATGTACGGACGCACGACACCCTCGAACGGTTGCGCCAACTGTCCTGCCGGCCGCCGGACCCGCCAGGCACCCCAGGCCCGCCGCCGACCGCTCAGCGGCCCGAGACGACCGGTTCCTCCGGTTCCGGCGCGCCCACGAAAGTCCGCCACAACTCGGCGTATCGGCCGCCCAGTTGGAGCAGTTCCTCGTGGGTGCCGTCCTCCGCGACCCGGCCGTGATCCATGAGCACGACCCGGTCGGCGCGGGCCGCCGTGGTCAGGCGGTGGGCGACGACCAGGGTGGTACGGCGGCCCGCGAGACGGTCGGTCGCCATGTTGACCTGGGCCTCCGTGGCCAGGTCGAGGGCGGCCGTCGCCTCGTCGAGGAGCAGGATGTCCGGGTCGACCAGTTCGGCGCGGGCCAGCGCGATCAGCTGCCGTTGCCCGGCGGACAGGTTGCGTCCGCGCTCGGCGACGTCGTGCAGGTAGCCGCCCTCCAGCGTGGCGATCATGTCGTGCGCCCCGACCGCCCTGGCCGCCGCCTCCACCTGGGCGTCGGTGGCGTCCGGCCGCCCGTACGCGATGGCGTCCCGCACGGTCCCCTGGAACAGGTACGCCTCCTGCGGCACGACCCCGAGGCGGTGCCGGTACGAGGTGATGCCGAGGTCGCGCAGATCGGTGCCGTCGACGGTGACCCGGCCGCCGGTCGGGTCGTAGAAGCGGGCGACCAGCTTCACGAGCGTCGACTTGCCGGCGCCCGTCTCCCCGACGAAGGCGACGGTCTGCCCGGCAGGGATGACCAACTGGACACCGCTGAGCGCCTCTTCATCATCGCCGTACGCGAAGTCCACGTCCTCGAAGACGATGTCACCGCGCAGGGAGAGCACCTCCAGCGGCTCCTCGGCGGCCTCGGTCGAGGTCCGCTCCTGGAGGAGTTCCTGGATACGGCCCAGCGAGACCGTCGCCTGCTGGTACCCGTCGAAGACCTGCGAGAGCTGCTGCACGGGCGCGAAGAACAGGTCGATGTAGAGGAGGTAGGCGACCAGCGCACCCGTCGTCAGGGTGCCGTTCTCGATCCGCCCCGCCCCCACGATCAGCACAGCCGCCGCCGCGACCGAGGCCAGGAGCTGCACGAAGGGGAAGTACACGGAGATCAGCCACTGCCCCCGGACCCGCGCCCGGCGGTAACCGTCACTGCCCTCCGCGAACCGCTCGTTCCCCGTCCGCTCGCCCTGGAATGCCTGCACGATCCGCAGCCCGGACACCGACTCCTGGAGGTCGGCGTTGACCACGGACACCCGCTCACGGGCGAGTTCGTACGCCTGCACGCTCGCCCGGCGGAAGTAGAACGTGCCGACGACCAGCACCGGGATGGTGACGAACACGACGAGCGCGAGCTGCACGTCGATCACCACCAGGGCGACCATGATGCCGAAGAAGGTGACGACGGAGACGAAGGCGGTGACGAGTCCCGTCTGCAGGAACGTCGACAGCGCGTCGACGTCGGTCGTCATCCTCGTCATGATCCGCCCGGTCAACTCCCGTTCGTAGTAGTCGAGTCCGAGGCGCTGGAGCTGGGCGAAGATCTTCAACCGGAGGGCGTACAGCACGCGTTCGCCGGTACGGCCCGTCATGCGCATCTCGCCGATCTGCGCCGCCCACTGGACGAAGACGGACACCAGGGCGAGCCCGGCGGCCACCCACACCGCGCCCAGGGCGAGTTGGGAGACACCCGAGTCGATGCCGTGCCGGATCAGGATCGGCAGGAGCAGCCCCATCCCGGCGTCCACGGCGACCAGACCGAGGCTCACCAGCAGGGGCAGCCCGAAGCCGCGCAGCAGCCGCCGCAGCCCGTACGACTCCTCGGGTGTGACCGCGCGGGCCTCGTCGACGCCCGGGGTGTCGGCGGCCGGGGGCAACGCCTCGACCTGGGCGAGGAGTTCGGGTGTGGCCGGCATCCCGGCGAACGCGGTGTCCTTGGGCCGGCGGTCCCCGTTCCACAGCCTGGGGGTGACCCCGCGTTCGGCGTCGAACTCGGCGTCCAGCTCGTCCCGTACGGAGGTGTCCTCGGGCGGAGCGGAGGGCAGGGTGCGGCCGGGCGAGACGCCGCCCAGCTCGTCCGGGTCGGTCAGCAGCCGCCGGTACAGGGCGGAGCGGGCCTGGAGCTCGTCGTGGGTACCGATGTCGGCGAGGCGTCCACCGTCGAGGACGGCGATGCGGTCGGCGAGGCCGAGGGTGGACCGGCGGTGGGCGATGAGGAGAGTCGTCCGGCCCTCCATGACCTGCTTCAGCGCCTCGTGGATCTCGTGCTCGACGCGTGCGTCCACGGCGGAGGTGGCGTCGTCGAGGACGAGGAGCCGGGGGTCGGTGAGGATGGCGCGGGCGAGTGCGACGCGCTGGCGCTGGCCGCCGGAGAGGGTGAGGCCGTGCTCGCCGACCTTGGTGTCGTAGCCGCCCGGCAGCTCGGCGATGAAACGGTCCGCCTGGGCGGCGCGCGCGGCGGTGAGGATCTGCTCGTCGGTGGCGTCCGGGCGGCCGTACGCGATGTTGTTGCGGACGGTGTCGGAGAAGAGGAACGAATCTTCCGGGACGAGTCCGATCGCGGCCCGGAGCGAGTCGAGGGTCAGCTCGCGGACGTCGTGGCCGCCGATGAGGACCGCGCCGTGCGTCACGTCGTAGAAGCGCGGGAGGAGGAGGGAGACGGTCGACTTGCCGGAGCCGGAGGAGCCGACGACGGCGAGGGTCTCGCCGGGCCGGATCTCGAAGCTGAGCCCGGAGAGCACGGGCCGGTCGTCCGCGTACCCGAACGACACGTCGTCGAACTCGACGGTGGCGGGCGCGTCGGCGGGCAGCTCCTTGTGCCCGTCGGAGAGGGAGGGCTTGGTGTCGATCAGTTCCAGCACCCGCTCGGTACCGGCCCGCGCCTGCTGCGCGACCGTCAGCACCATGGCGAGCATGCGCACCGGCCCGACGAGCTGGGCGAGATAGGTGGAGAAGGCGACGAACGTACCGAGCGTGATGTGCCCGCCCACGGCCAGCCAGCCGCCCACCGCGAGCATGGCGACCTGCCCGAGCACGGGCACGGCCTGGAGGGCCGGGGTGTAGACGGAGTTCAGCCGGATGGTCCGCAGGCGCCCGGCGAAGAGCCGCCGCCCGACCTCCCGGAGCTTCCCGGTCTCCTGGTCCTCCTGCCCGAACCCCTTCACCACGCGTACGCCGGTCACCGCGCCGTCCACGACACCCGCGACGGCGGCGGCCTGGGCCTGCGCGTACCAGGTGGCCGGGTGGAGCTTCGTACGGCTGCGCTTGGCGACGACCCAGAGGGCGGGGGCGACGGCGAGCGCGACCAGGGTGAGCGGCAGCGACAGCCAGGTCATGATCGCGAGGGAGATCACGAAGAGCAGCACGTTCCCGAGGGTCATCGGGAGCATGTAGAAGAGGCTCTGGATCAGCTGGAGGTCGCTGGTGGCCCGCCCGACGATCTGCCCGGTCGACAGCTCGTCCTGGCGGCGCCCGTCGAGCCGGGTGATCGTCCCGAACATCTCCGTCCGCAGGTCGTACTGGACGTCGAGGGCGAGCCGGCCGCCGTAGAAGCGGCGGATGTAGGTGAGGACGTAGACGAGCACGGCGGAGACGACGAGCGCGCCGGCCCAGGGGCCCATGGAGCGGGTCTTGTCACCGATGACGTCGTCGATGATCACCTTGGTGATCAGCGGGACCAGCGCCATGAGGGCCATCCCGCCCAGGGACGCCCCCAGGGACAGCACGACGTCCTTCGGATACCGCCAGGCGTACCCGAGCAGCCGCCGCGCCCATCCCGGTACCGGTACGGGTTCCGTCGCCGGTACGGGTTCCGTCGCCGGTACCGGTACGGGTTCCGCTGCCGGTTCCGGTCCCTGTTTCGGCTTCCGCCCCCGTGCCTCTGTCACTCCGGTGCCTTTCGTAGATCCGCGCGTCCGTACTCCACCGGTAAGCACCAACGCGGGCGGAAGCGGATTTCATCCCTCCGCAACAGTCGGAGGCCGGGGTCGGGCGCGGCCGGACGCGGTCAGGCACTGTCAGACACGGTCAGGCGCGGTCAGGCGCGTACCCGCAGGTAGTAGAAGCGGGTCGTCTGTACGGCGTTCTGGTTGTCGTCGCTGACCAGGAGGACGTCGAGGCGCTTCCCGGTGCGGCCCGTGATCACCATGCCCTCGATGTTGTCGAGGAGGGGGTTCGGCTGGGGCTGCTTGGCGGTCGCTCCCAGTGACGGGCAGTTCACGAGGTCGGCGAGGAGGGTCTTCCTGACCAGGCGTACGCCCTTGCCCTGGCCGGTGAGGTTCGCGATGCCGCTCGTGTCGGTGGCGTGGCGCGGGTCGGCCAGATAGAGGCGGACGGTGTTGCCGACCCCGGCGGTGAAGCCGCGCTCCAGGACGAGGAACCGGCCGTCGGAGGTCGCGGCGACCTCGGGGACGCCCAGGCCGGTGTCGGTGCGGTAGGCGTACTGGGCGCCGAGCGCGAACCGCTTCTTCCCGTGCCGCTCCCAGGTCTGCCAGCGGACGATGCCGGTGGCGTCGCCGGAGATCGCGTACTCCATGGACGCGAGGAGCGTACGGCCGCCGGGGAGGAGGGTGAGCCCCTCGAAGGTCTGGTTGACGGTGGCACGGCCGGCCGGGGCGACCCGGAGCGCGTCCGGCACCGGGAGACGGTCGAGGACGCGTCCGTCGCGGGAGTAGCGGCGTACGGAGGGTTCCGTCTCGGAGGAGACGAGGCGGGTGCCGTCCCGGTCGACGGCCAGGCCCTCGGAGTCGAGCGGGGCGCCGCTCTCGTCGGCGAGGGGGACGACGCTCGTCGGGGCCAGGGTTCCCGGGTCGAGGGTGAAGAGGGAGGAGCGGTCGGAGAGGGCGGCGAGGGTGCCGTCACGGCCCACGGCGAGCGCGGAGAAGTTGCCGACGAAGGTGCCGTCGTACGTCGTCTTGTCGAGGGCGTCGGAGAAGCGGTCGATGGAGACGGCGGGCGAACAGGCTTTGGTGGCAGGTGAGTTGACGGAAGGGGAATTGGCCGAAGGGGAGTTGGCGTTCGCCGGTCCGACGGCGGTCAGGCAGCCGGCCGCCGCCAGTGCGGCGGTGAAGGTGGCGAAGAGGCTTCGCTGAGTGCGCAGGGGGCGAAGGAGTCGCAGAGGGCGTCGCAGGCTCATGGCGGTCACCGTAGATCGGGCCGGTGACCGCCGGGCGGCGCCGCGGTGAAGTCGGCCGACAACCCACCGGCTGACGGCCTGTTGCCCTTCGATCAGCTCGCGGCGAGATCGCGGTGGACGACCTTGGCGACGCCCTCGATGCTCGCGATGCCGTAGTCCCAGGTGCTGTTGCCCTGCGTGAGCACCGTGATCATGTAGTCGTGGCCGCCGCCCTTGAACGTACCGACGCTGTGCACGCGCCAGCCGTTCGTCGCGCGTTGCAGCCAGCCGTTCTTGACGTGCACGGAGACACCCGCGGGTGCGCCCTTCGGGGTGCCCCAGCGCTGCGACGGGATGACCTCACCCATCAACTGCAGTATGTACGCACGGGAGTTGTCGGTGAGGACCGCGTTGGTGAGGGTGATGAGCCCCAGCAGCTTCTGCTCGTCGCGGGCGGTGATCTGGGTGAGACCCCAGTAGCCGTTCGCGCCGGGCACGGTCTGTGTCATACCGGCGGCTGCGACGAAGGCCCTGACCTTCGCCAGGCCGAGCTGGTTCCACAGCTTCGTGGTCGAGGCGTTGTCGGACTTGGTGATCATGGCCTTGGCGAGGCTCTTCTCGGTGGCCGTCAGGGCGCGGCCCTGCTTCTGGGCGTCCCAGAGAAGGGTCGCCAGGACGGTCACCTTGACGACACTGGCGGAGTCGTAGGCGGTCTGCGCCCGGTACGTACAGGTCGTCTTCGTGGTCCGGTCGAAGACACCGACGCTGATGGAACCCCGGCGGGTGGACATCGCGGAGGTGATGTCCCGCTTGAGCTTGGCGGCGAGGTCGGCGTCAGCGGACGTACAACTGACGGCCGCGGCGGCCGCGTTGGCAGGGGTCGCGGTGGCGACGAGCGACAGCGCGGTCGCGGCGCAGACGGCGGCGCCGCCGAGTACGCGGGCGCTCGCAGATCTGGACATTCGGCCGGATATGTGGTGAGTCATGGCGATTTCCCATCCCCGTGAAAGACATCAACGCGCCCCAGGCGCACAGGTGTTCTTACGACGCCCTTACGACTCACACACCCATGCGAATGGTTGCGCGGAGATCGCACCTTTTTTCGAGATCCCGCTCACACTCCTCACCCGCCCCACCCCCGCCTGGTTCTACGCGCGTCAAATCGAGCCGAAATCAGCCGAGTTGCCGTATGGCGTCACGCAACGGACACGCGTAGTTCATTGTCCGAAACTCATGTCCATGTCACGCTCGCGGATGTCTCCCCCACTCGACACGCGTAGAACGGACACCTGCGATGCCCGCGACGCAGATACGCACCCGCCGCTGGAAGGCTGTGGCGCTCGCCACGTCGACCGTTCTGGCGGCCCTCGCCATCCCCACGATGACGGCCACCCCGGCCGGCGCGACGACGACCGCGTACGACTCGACGTACTACAAGAACGCGGTCGGCAAGACGGGCGCCGGTCTCAAGTCCTCACTGCACACGATCATCAGCAGCCAGACGAAGATCTCGTACTCGGCGGTCTGGAACGCGCTCAAGGTCACCGACCAGGACCCGAACAACAGCGGCAACGTGATCCTGCTGTACAGCGGGGTCTCCCGCAGCAAGTCCCTCAGCGGCGGCGATGTCGGCGACTGGAACCGTGAGCACGTATGGGCCAAGTCCCACGGCGACTTCGGCGAGGCGACCGGCCCCGGCACGGACCTGCACCACCTGCGCCCGGCGGACGTCACGGTCAACTCCATCCGCGGCAACCTGGACTTCGACAACGGCGGCAGCGCGGTCGCGGGCGGCGGCGGCAGCCTCAAGGACTCCGACTCCTTCGAGCCGCGCGACGCGGACAAGGGCGACGTGGCCCGCATGATCCTCTACATGGCCGTGCGCTACGAGGGCGACGACAACTGGCCTGACCTGGAGCCCAACGAGAAGGTCAACAACGGCAGCAAGCCGAACATCGGCAAGCTGTCGGTACTCAAGCAGTGGAACGACGAGGACCCGCCGAGCGCCTTCGAGGAGAAGCGCAACCAGGTCATCTACGACACCTACCAGCACAACCGCAACCCGTTCATCGACCACCCGGAGTGGGTCGAGGCGATCTGGTAGCCGAACCTTTCCAGACCCGACGTGACCTGAACGCCCTGTGATTCACGGGGCGTTCAGTGCGTGTGGCGACTGCCGCCCGCTTCGACTACGCGAGCGCCTCCGCCCCCGACCGCTTGGACTTCTTGGGCGTACGTGTGGCCATGTAGAGGGCGACGCCCCACCCGATGAGCGATCCACCGAGGAACACGTTGATGACGAGGATCAGCCAGCGGTCCTTCGCGCCGCGCCCGAACGCCATGTACGACGGCACCAGGTAAAGGACGGCAAGGGCCAGTATGACCACCATCGCCAGAATGCTGTTCACGGTGCGCTCCCCGGATCGATCTTCGTAATATCGTCATACCTGCGTGGGCAAAGACCGAGAAAAGCGCGCTCCGGTTCCCGCTGCCAGGGAAACCACTGGACTGACATGGCTAAACGGTCCAGACCGGCACGATCCTGTCGGTGCTGTCAGGAGTGGCCGCGGACCCGCCCGGGAAAGCGGCGACGATCGCGACGAAGCCCTGCTCCGGGTCGGCGTGCACGCGTCGCAGCACCTCGGCGGGCATCACGACGGTGTCGCCCGGCATCACGGCGTGCTCCTCACCGTCCAGCTCGACGGTCGCGCCGCCGTCCAGCACCGTCCATACCTGCTCGGCGTCGAAGGTGTGGAGGGGACCCGAGGTGCCGGGTCGCATGTCGACGCGCCATACGACCTGTCCGGCGCCGCCGAGTGTGGGCGAGGCGAATGTGGTCACGACGGCGTTGGGGGTCTCGGTGCGGCGACTCTCGGCGTGGTGAATGACAGGCATGGTGGAACCCCGTAAACTCGACAACATGGTTGTCGAAATGGTGAACCTGGTTGTCGATCGTGTCAAGTGACCCCTCTGTAAGTGACCCTCCTGGCTTCGAGCTGCCGCTGCGGCTGTTCATGGCCTTCCGCGTCCTCATCGACGACCTCCACAGCGAGCTCGCGCGCCAAGGACACCCCGATGTCCGGCCGATGCACGGCTATGTCTTCCAGGCGATCGGCCCGCACGGCACGACCGCCGCGGATCTCGGCCGCCGGCTCGGCGTCTCAAAACAGGCGGCGGGCAAGACGATCGACACGCTTGAGCGCCTCGGCTACGTGGAACGCGGCACCGATCCGCGCGACGCGCGACGCAAGACCGTACGGCTCACCGCGCGCGGCACGGACTGCCTGGCCCGCTCGGCGCACATCTTCGACCGTCTCCGAACCGACTGGGCCCGGACCCTCGGCGAGGACCGCCTCCGTGCCCTGGAGACGGACCTGCGCACGATGACACCGGCGGACCCGTTCCTGCTCGATGTGCCGGGCTGGTTCGGGAACTCGTAGGAGCGGCGCCACGACTCCTCCGTTTCGAATCCACCGATGAGTACCGATGAGTTCCGCGGGCGGGTCCGGTCTACCCGTCGTACACCTCGACCCTCGAACTTCGAATCCCGAGCCTCGGACTGGAGCCCCATCATGACCATGACCACTCCCACCCACGCCGGCCGCACGCTGTTCGTGAGCATCCCCGTGGCGGACGTCGAGCGCAGCAAGGCGTTCTTCGCGCGGCTCGGATTCAGCTACAACCCGATGTTCACGGACGAGACCGCCGCCTGTATGCAGGTCGGCGAGCAGGCCTCCGTCATGCTGCTCGACCACCAGACGTTCGCGAAGTACTCGAAGCTGCCGATGGCCGACGCCACCACACACGCGCTGGCGCTCTACAGCTTCAGCGTGCCGACCCGCGACGACGTCGACACGATCGCCGAGGCCGCGCTCGCCGCGGGCGGCACCGAGGCGGACGGCCCCGAGGACCACGGCTTCATGTACACGCGCGCCTTCTTCGACCTCGACGGCCACGGCTGGCAGGTCATGTGGATGGCTCCGGCGGGCGACTCGGAGGGCTCGTCCGCCGCCTCGTAAGCGGTCAGCCATTCGAGGCGCGCGAGGTCGTCGGGCGGTCAGCACATCGTGCTCGAAGATCGGGAAACACAGCGCGGGCCTGCCCGGGAATCCGGACACGCCCGCTGCTGCCGCGCCCTCAGGGCCGCGACCCAAGTGCCGCTACACCTTCTGCAGCCGCAGCTGCATCTGGCAGCCGCCGGGGCGTCCGTCGGCGTCGATTCCGATGGTCACCGGGGAGCCCGCGAAGGCCGTGTGGGCCTGATCCGAGGGGAGGGTGTTCACGCACTGGCCGCCGTCACCGTCCGCGAAGTACCTGATTTCGAGGATGACGTCGGAGCGGCCCGAGACGGAGAAGGTGAGGTTGCAGAAGCCCGGCCTGTTGTCGGTGTCGACCCGGACCTGGGGCCCGAAGGTACGGAACCGCTGGATCGGCATCTGATACGTGCCCGGGTTCCCGCACTGGCCGGCGTCGCCACCGGCACTGGCCCGGAAGGAGTAGCTGATGGACGCGCCCGCCAGCGTGTTGTTCGGGTCGAAGACGCCGAAGGAGAGCTGACAGCCGCCCGGGCGGTTGTCCGTGTCGAAGCGGATGGCCCGGGTGAAGTCCGGGCTCACGCCCCACTGCTGCCCCGCCAGCCCGCCGCACTGCCCGGCATCGCCGTCCGAGTTGAACCGGATGCCGATCTCCGCCGGGGCCGCGGTCGCGGTGTTCGCGGTGTTCTCCGATGCCTGCGCCGTCGTACCGGACAGACCGGCGATCAGCGCACCGGCGGCAAGGACACCGGACAGCGTTCTCAGGCGTGAGTTCCTCATACTGTTTCCCCTCCCAGGGCATCGTGGGCACACGTCGGCCACGGATTGGCTCGGGTGAAAGTGATGGCCGCGTGAACCTCGGCGGCGCCTGGTCAGTGGCGCCGCGTTTCGTGCGTTGCGTTGCGGATCGGGACGTACACAGACGTACACAAGTGCCCCTGTTGTCGCGCGGACCCAGTATGGATTTCCGAGGCGGTGCCCGTACTGCCGGTAACGGGCCAATCTCCGGAGCGTGATCACCGATCACCTCAAACCGGTCGGCCGGTACGTCGGCCTCACGGCGTTTCAGCAGTTCAGAGGCCACAGCTGACGCATGGTCAACTCCCTTACAGCAGGGCCATATTCGTCCGGCACAGTCCGCTCACCGCCCGAAGCGGGCCGACGAAACAGCTTGCTTTGGCCTTGACATCCTGTCCCCCACGGTCACGCGGGTATCCAGGCGGGCCACTGCGGCGGGATGTTGCCGGCGGGGCAGAGGCCGGAGTCACCGGGGTAACCGCCCAAGGTGCCCCGGGTGGCGAAGAGCGGACCAGCCTGCCTGTCCCGCCCGGCCCTCGACCCGCGCGAGGAGTGGTGCGCGGCCGGCGCTGACAGGTCATCCGCTGGCGATCGACGAAGCCCGACCGTCGGTTGGGTCCCGGACGTTCCTCCGGGCCGCCCCCAGACAGACCGGGGATGCAAACCATTCTCTGCAGAGTTGGAACCCCCGGAAGCCGGCCGCGCGCTTGAGACCATAAACGCAGGCACTGACAGCGGGCCCGGCGGCGACGACCGCGGCCTCCAGAGCCGCGAGCGGTGGCCGTGTCCCGCTTCGTGGTGTAAGCGACCTTGCTCGACTCGTTCCGCTAACCGCGCGTCGGCCTCCTCATGGGACACGGCTCCCGGGTCGCGCAGCGGCTGACCTGCCGTCAGCGCCACGCTCGGCCCCGAACCGCGCCGATGCGACGATGACCTGCGGATTCCGGCGCTCTGATCCGCTGCGCCACTTGGCGGGACGCCACCCGAGCGCCAGTTCGGCGCTTGCCACCCGCTCCAGATGTGAACCCAGGGTCAGTGCCCCGAGGCCGGTGCCACAACCCACCCGGCTTACCGACCGGTCACGCGACGCCATCACCGCGTGGCGGAGCCGTCGAGTTGCGTACCACCAGCTCCGTTTCCAACTCCATGCGCTCCATGAGCAACCGTCGCCCCTCGATGAGGGACAACAGGGCGCGGGCCGCCTTCTGGCCCATGTCCTGCAACGGCTGGCGCACGGTGGTGAGGCCGGGGAAGCTCTGCGCCGCCTGCGGGAGGTCGTCGAAGCCGACGACGGAGAAGTCGGTGGGCACGTCGAGGCCTCGCGCCCGTGCGGCGTCGATGGCACCGAGCGCCATCAGGTCGGCGCCGGAGACGATCGCCGTCGGACGGTGCTTGTCGATCAGGCGGGCGGTGGCGCGGAAGCCCGCGGCGTAGGAGAAGTCGCACGTGACGACCATCTGCGCGTCGACCTTCAGTCCGGCGAGCTTCATCGCGTCCTCGAAGCCCTGAAAGCGCTGGGACGTGCTTTCGAGGTCCTCCTCACCGCGGAGATAGGCGATCCGGGTGTGCCCCAGGTCGATGAGGTGCTGGGTGCCCTCGCGCATCCCGTGGTAGTTGTCGACCGTCAGCCGGGGCAGCGGCACATCCTGATGCCGGGGATCAATGATCACGCACGGCAGAATCTGCTCGCGCAACAGTTCGACCGTCTTGTCCTCCAGGACGGGTGCGATCATGAGCACACCGTCGACGAGGCCGTGCGCCAGGAACTCGATCCTGTCCTTCTCCCGCACCGCGTCGTGATACGTGGCGTTGACGAGCAGCTCCTGCTCGGCGGCGGCCAGCTCCTCGGCGACACCGCGCAGGATCTCCAGACAGTACTGACTGGTCAGATCCAGCGCTATCAGGCCGATGAGCCCGGTACGGCCGGCCTTGAGGTTGCGGGCCGCGACGTCCGGCCGGTAACCGAGTCGCCCGGCCACCTCCGTCACACGGCGCCGGGTCTCCTCGGAGACTCCCGGCTTGCCGTTCATGACATAGAAAACGGTCATCGCCGAGACACCGGCCTCCGAGGCCACCTGCGCGATGGTCACTCGCCCTGCCACCCGGACTCCCTTCGCCCCACCTGCGTAAACCCTTGGGGGATTGCAACGATAGGACAGCCCCATGGGTACGCAACCGGGTCAACGTGCCGGTGATCAGGCTCCACGGGACGAAGGCACCGCCGACGACGCCCGTACCCGAAGGTCGTGCCCGATGCTTTCGCTGCGGCCGGGAAGGCTCCGGAAATCCTCCAGGTCCAGGCGCGAGCGCAGCAGCGTGATGGCGGTGCGGGCGATCGACTCGCGTCGCAGGTCGACCGTGGTCAGGGCCGGCGAGGCGAAGCGGGCCGCCTCGATGTCGTCGAAGCCGGCGAGGGCCACGTCGCTGGGCACTTTGATGCCGGTGCGGGTCAGGACGGACAGCGCGCCGACGGCCACGACGTCGTTGAAGCAGAAGAGCGCGTCGAACCGGACCCGGGTGCGCAGCAGCCGGGTGGCCGCCCCGACACCGGACGACCACTGGTCCGCGTCGTCCACGCTGACGACCAGGGAGTCGTCGTAGTCCACGCCGGCTTCGGCGAGCGCCGCTCGATAGCCGCGCAGGCGGCGGGCTCCGGCCCGTGGGCCGGTTCGTTCGCCGATGACGGCGATGCGGTGCCGGCCCTGGGCGAGGAGGTGGCCCACCATCGCGCGGGCGCCCTGTTCGTCGGCGGTGTCGACGTAGTCCAGGCTGAGTGTCGTGGCGTCGGCGGGGCGTTCGCCCAGTACGACCGTGGGACGGGTGAGCGGCAGGGGCAGGTAGTCGTCCGGGCCGAGGGCGTGGGGGACGTAGATGACGCCGTCCACCAGTTCCTGGTGCGCGGACAGGACGGTCCGCTCCCGCCGGGCGTCCCCGTGGGTCGAATGGAGCACCACCTTGAGTCCCTGCGTCTGGGGTGCCCGCATGATCTGCTCGGCGAGTTCCGCGTAGAAGGGCTGGCAGAGGTTGGGCAGGACCAGTGCGATGGTGCCGGTGCGGCGCGAGCGCAGACCCCGGGCGAAGGGGTTCATGCGGTAGCCGAGTTCCTCTATGGCCGCGCGCACGCGTTGTTCGGTCTCGGGGCTGTACGAGCCGGTGCCGTTGATGACGTTGGAGACGGTCTTCGTGGACACCTCGGCCCGTTCGGCCACCGTGCGCATCGTTACGCCGTGCCCCATGCGGCCACCCCTCCCAGAGTCGATTCACGGGCCATCAGGTCGAAGTCCGCGACGACCAGCCGGCCCGTGTTCTGGGGGGCCGTGAGGGCCATACGGTCGTTCAGCAGGGCCAGCGCCTCGCGGGCGATCTGCGCGGTGCCGGGGGCGACGGAGGTGAGCGACGGGCAGGCGTAGCGTGCGTCGTCGAGGTCGTCGAAGCCGGCGACGGCAACCTGGTCCGGGATCGCGAGGTCCGCCTCCTGGACGGCGTGCAGGGCGCCCAGCGCCAGGGCGTCGGCGAAGGCCACCACGGCGTCGAAGGGGACACCGCGCTCGATCAGTCCGCGTGTCGCCTCCGCTCCGTGCTGCCGGTCCCAGTCGGGGGTGCCGACCTCAAGGACGAGTTCGGGCAGGTAGGGAAGGCCCGCGTCGCTCAGTCCGTCGCGGTAGCCGTCCAGGCGGAGGTGGGCCGCCGCCCGTTCGGGGCGTCCGGTGTGGTCGGCGCCGAGGGCGGCGATCCGGGTGTAGCCGAGCGAGGCCATGTGGCCGACCATGGCCCGTACGCCCTCCCGGTTGGCCATGGCGACACGGTCGACGGGTGCCTCGTAGGCCCGTTCCGACATGAACACCGTCGGCACGGCCCTGGCGACGGAGCGGGCCTGCTCGTCGGACAGGCCGACGGGGTACATCAGCAGTCCCGCCAGGTACGGGCCGTGCTCGCTCACCAGGGCGAGTTCCGCCTCCGCCACACCGCCGGTGAGTTCGGTGAGCACGGTCAGGTCGTGGCGTTCGGCCTCGCGCATGATCGCTTCGGCGAGTTCCGCGTAGAAGGGCTGCGACAGGTGGGGCAGGGCCAGGCCGACGAGTCCGGTCCGGCCGGTGCGCAGGTTCCGGGCGACCGTGTTGGGGCGGAAGTCCAGTTCCGCTATGGCGGCGTCGACCTTCTGCCGGGTCCGCTCGCTGACGCCGGGTTCGCCGTTGACCACCCGGGAGACCGTTTTGGGTGAGACCCCGGCCCGCTGGGCTACGTCATGCATCGTGGACATGGCAGAACCTTAAACTTCGGCCGGGGCGAGGTCGCGAAGCCTGTCGCACTCGGCCGCTGTCAGCGCGAGCACCGACCCGTGGCGCAGCCCCTTCGGCACCGAGTCGCTCATCGGGTCGGCGGCGGGCAGCCATACCGGGCTGTCCAGGCGGTCGGCGTGGAAGGGCACGTATCCGCGCCCCTCGAACTCGTCCAGGAGCAGCAGCCAGCCGTTCCCCTCCGGGGCGGGCAGCACGATGGGGCCTTCGGCGTGCGCCAGGCCGGGCCGCCCGTCGACACCGCGCCCCACACCCTGGGTGACGGGTTCGTAGTGCGGGGAGTCCAGATCCCGCGAGCGCTCCACGAAGACGAACTTGGCGTCCGGGGCACCCGGGGTGCCGGGCAGCCGCTCGTCCTTGGTGAAGCGGTAGAACCAGCCCTCGTGCTCGACGACGGTGGAGTCGATCACCGGGTAGCCCGTGTCCAGCCAGACCTGGGGGGCGGAGAAGGTACGGAAGTCCTTGGTGGTGGCGCGGAACATGCGGTGGTAGGAGGGGCCGGTGCGCTCCGGGTCGTCCTGCGGGTAGACGGTGGAGGCCCAGAACACCAGGTACTCGGCGCGGCCGGGATCCCAGACGGCCTCGGGTGCCCAGACGCAGCCCGCCTGCTCCGGCATGACCTCCACCCGGTGGGGGCCGTCCCAGTGGCTCAGGTCGGTGGAGTGCCACACCAGCAGATCGCGGCTGCCGTGCGCGATGGCCCGCTCCCAGCCGCCGCTGCCGTGGATACGCAGGTCGGTGGCGATGAGGTGGAAGCCGCTGCCGTCCTCGGCGCGGATCAGGAACGGGTCCCTGGCGCCGCCGCCGGCCGGCGCGAGCGGCTCAATGCCGCCGAGCTGTCTCCAGTGGTCCATCCGGGGACCGTCGCAGAGCGCGAAGCGGACGCGCTCGCCGTCGGCCAGATGTTCGCCGGTGAAATGGGCGAACAGATAGCCGGCGGGTTGCCACGGCCGTGCGTCCGCGGAAGAGGGCGAGGCGTCCGCGGCCTGGGTGCCGTTCACGTTGGGTCGGGACAAGGGGGTCTCCTCATGGTGGCTGCGCCCTGTAGCGGCGTGAGCGTCGCACTTCTAGTTCATCGATGTCAACGGACCGGACTGCCGCCGCGATGGCCGGAGATCATCTAAGGGCGAGATTAACCAGACGAGGCGTGCACATGAACTGGCCTCCCATCTGCGCAAACGCGAGCTGGAGGCGCGAGATTTCCACCATGTGACGACCGACATCAAACAGAAACGTAGCCGTAAAGGGTTGACTACGATGAACCAGCGCTACATTCTGATGCCGCTTCCAGCCGTGACTTCCGGTTTCGCCGGTTCCGGCCCTCACCGCCCGACGCAGCCGCCAGGTCGGGGGAAGGAGGAAGGCCGCCGCTGTCCCGCCGCTGCCTGACGACTTCCTGCTGCCCAATGCCCCTAGTTCCGCATCGCCCGGTCGGCGTCGTCACCCATCCGCCATAGGAGTTGGCCCCATGTCCTCATCGGCTATCAGCAGACGCTCTGTCCTCGCCAGCGCCGGATTCCTGGCCGGCGCCGCCGCCCTCAGTGCCTGCGGGAACAGCGCCACGACGGCGTCCAAGACCCCCGTCAAGGCCAAGAGCGGGACGCTGACCATCATGAGCGTCCAGGGCGAGATCACCGACCCCGAGGTCGCCGCGTTCGAGGCGGCCCACCCGGGCGTCAAGATCAAGCTGATCAACACCGACGTGACCCGGCTCAACGCGATGCTGGCCGCCGGCAACCCGCCGGACGTGGTCCGTGACGCCGGTACCGACGTCACCCCCTACATCGCGAGCCGGGGCGTCGCCCTGAACCTGGACGAGTACTTCGCCCAGAGCACCGTGCTCAAGGAAGCCGACATCCTGCCCATCAACAACGTGTGGAAGTGGGACGGCACCACCCAGGGCAAGGGCTCCCGGTACGGCATCGCCAAGGACTGGTCGCAGGACGCCATGTGGTGGTACAACGCGGACATGTGGTCCGCCGCCGGCCTGAAGGCCCCGGACCCGTCCCGGCCCATCAGCTACGACGAGCTGGCCGACGCCGCCAAGAAGCTCACCAGGACGGCTGACGGCAAGACCACCGTCCACGGGCTCTTCACGACCGCCGCGAGCATGAACCGCATCGGGTCCATGGTGGCGACCGCCGGCGGCCGGATCCTCTCCGACGACCTGGGCACCGCCGACTTCACCTCACCGGAGGCGATCGCCGCGCTGACCTGGCTGGTCGACGTGGCGAAGTCCAAGATCGGCTACTCCCTGATCAACCCCAGCCCCGACTGGGACGGCCCCCAGTACGTCGCGGGCAAGCAGGCCACGTCCGGGCAGGGCTTCTGGTTCGGCGGCTTCCTCGGCGCGACCGCCAAGGAGTACCAGTCCAAGAGCGTGTTCGCCGCCGCCCCGATGCTGGGCAAGAAGCGGGTCAGCCCGTCCTTCGGCGCGGTCGGCTACTGGATCCCGGCCAAGGCCAAGAACGCCGGCGCCGCCTTCCAGTTCCTGGAGTGGTACTGCGGTGGCGCGGGAGCCCAGAAGCGCATCTCGGCCGGCAACGGCCTGCCCTCGCTGAAGTCGATGCTGGCCCTCGTGCCGCAGTCCACCGAGTTCGAGAAGGCCTCGTTCAAGGTGCAGTCCGACGAACTCCACTACGTGGACGTCATGCACAACGCCACGCCGTACGCGCAGACCACCGCGCTGGACACCACCCTCGCCAAGACGTTCACCGCCCAGGTGGGCTCGGGCGCCTCGGTGGCCAAGCTCGCGGACCAGCTCACCAAGGACGTCAACGCGGTGCTGGCCAGCGGCAAGAAGCTCGTCGGAAAGTAGGCCTTGTTCATGCGACAGCAAAGCCCCCTGCCCACTGGGCCGGCCCGGCGACGACGCCGGCGCAGCGGGCGGCGGGGCGAGGCACTGGCCTTCTACGGCTTCGTCTCGCCCTGGCTGATCGGCACCGCGGTGCTGACCGTCTTCCCGGTGGGATACGCCTTCTACCTGAGCTTCACCGCCTGGGACGGCATCGCCCCGTTCAAGCCGTGGGTCGGCCTGGACAACTACCGTGAGGTCCTCACCTCGGCGGACACCCTGACGTCGCTGGGCAGGACGCTGTTGCTGGTGGCGATCATCGTCCCCACGACGATCGTCGGAAGCCTGCTGCTGGCCCTGCTGCTCAACGAGAAGGTCCGCGGCCGGACCGTCTTCCGGACGCTCATCTACATCCCGGCGATCGTGCCGCCCGTCGCGGCGGCCCTCATCTGGAAGGTGGCGTTCGACCAGAACTCCGGGGGCGTCAACCGGTTCCTGCACATCTTCGGCGTCAACGCGCTGATGTGGCTGACCGGCAGCCGCGCCTTCATCGTCCTGATCGTCGTACTGCTGTGGGGCATCGGCGCGGGCCTCATCATCAACCTCGCCGCCCTTCAGACAGTGCCGGCCGAACAACTGGAGGCCTGCCGGCTGGACGGTGGCGGCCCCTTCACCGCCTTCCGGCACGTGACCCTCCCGGTCATCTCGCCGGTCCTGCTCTTCCAGACGGTGCTGGTCACCATCACCACGCTGCAGACGTTCGTCCCGGCCCTGCTGCTCTCGCCGATCAGCGGCGGCGTCGCCAACGTCTACACCAACATCCCCAACGCCAACCGGGTCTACATGGTCGACGTCTACTCGCAGTTCTTCTCGTACTCCCGGTACGGCTACGGCTCGGCGATGCTCACGGTCTTCTTCCTGGTCATCGTCGCCCTGACCGTCCTGATCTTCAAGGTGGCCGGACGGAGCGTGTTCTACGCCGTCGACCCGAACGCCGCGAAGGAGGGCTGACCCCCCATGCCGCTCAAGGAAGCCCAAAGCCCCATGCCCGCGACAGCGCCCGCCACCCCGCCC
>NZ_LIQQ01000262.1 GCF_001418565.1 Streptomyces graminilatus
CCCACCACCCCACCACCGGAGGCAAACCCGCAGCTCAGCCCGATTGTCAGTACCGAGGTGCAGGATGGACGCATGGTCAGCTCCACACACCGAGCCCTGGACGGCTTCTCCCCCGCGACCCGCGGCTGGTTCACGGGGGCCTTCTCCACGCCCACCGCGGCCCAGGCCGGCGCGTGGGCGGCCATCGCCGAGGGCTCGGACGTGCTGGTGGTAGCCCCGACAGGCTCCGGCAAGACCCTGGCGGCGTTCCTGGCGGCACTCGACCAGCTCACCTCGACACCTCCCCCGGCCGACCCCCGCAAACGCTGCCGCGTGCTCTACGTCTCACCGCTCAAGGCCCTGGCGGTCGACGTCGAGCGCAACCTCCGCAGCCCCCTCACAGGCATCCGCCAGGAATCCGTTCGCCGAGGGCTGCCCGAGCCCGAGGTCAAGGTGGGCATCCGCTCCGGCGACACCCCACCCGCCGAGCGCCGCGCCCTGGCCACTCGCCCGCCCGACATCCTGATCACCACCCCGGAGTCGCTGTTCCTGATGCTGACGTCGGCCACGCGCGACGCGCTGACGGGCGTGGAAACGGTGATCCTGGACGAGGTGCACGCGGTAGCGGGCACCAAGCGCGGCGCGCATCTCGCGCTCTCCCTGGAGCGGCTGGACGAACTGCTGCCCAGGCCCGCTCGGCGCATCGGCCTCTCCGCGACCGTCCGCCCGGTGGACGAGATCGCGCGTTACCTCTCCCCGCAGCGCAAGGTGGAGATCGTCCAGCCCAAGTCCGAGAAGGAGTTCGACCTCTCGGTCGTCGTCCCTGTGGAGGACCTGGGCGAACTGGGCGGCTCCCCGGTCGCCGACGCGAACGAGGGGGCCGAACGGCCGTCCATCTGGCCGCACGTCGAGGAACGGATCGCCGATCTCGTCCAGGCGCACCGCTCGACGATCGTGTTCGCCAACTCCCGCCGCCTCGCGGAGCGCCTGTGCAACCGGCTCAACGAGATCGCCTACGAGCGGGCCACCGGCGAACCCCTCACCGAACATCACGCCCCCGCCGAGCTGATGGGCGGCTCGGGCGCGGCCCAGGGCGCGCCCGCGGTCATCGCCAGGGCCCACCACGGCTCGGTCTCCAAGGAGCAGCGCGCGCTCGTCGAAGAGGACCTCAAAGCAGGCCGCCTACCCGCTGTGGTGGCCACCTCCAGCCTCGAACTGGGCATCGACATGGGCGCCGTGGACCTGGTCGTCCAGGTCGAGTCACCCCCGTCCGTGGCCTCGGGGCTGCAGCGAGTCGGCCGCGCCGGCCACCAGGTGGGCGCGGTCTCCACAGGCGTCGTCTTCCCCAAGTACCGAGGTGACCTGGTCCAGGCGGCGGTGGTCACCGAGCGGATGCGCACGGGTTCCATCGAGTCCCTGCGGGTCCCCGCCAACCCCTTGGACGTCCTCGCCCAGCAGCTCGTCGCGATGGTGGCGCTGGACACCTGGCAGGTCGACGACCTGCTGGCCACGGTCCGCCGGGCGGCGCCCTTCGCCGCCCTCCCCGAGTCGGCGTTCACCGCGGTCCTCGACATGCTCGCGGGCCGCTATCCGTCCGACGCGTTCGCGGAGCTGCGCCCGCGTGTGGTGTGGGACCGGATCGCCGGCACCGTGACCGGCCGCCCGGGCGCGCAGCGGCTCGCCGTCACCTCCGGGGGCACGATCCCCGACCGGGGGCTCTTCGGGGTCTTCCTCGCGGGCGCCGACCCCAAGAAGGGCGGCGGCCGGGTCGGCGAGCTGGACGAGGAGATGGTGTACGAGTCCCGCGTGGGGGACGTCTTCACACTCGGTACGAGTTCCTGGCGCATCGAGGACATCACCCGTGACCGGGTCCTGGTGTCCCCCGCTCCCGGGGTCCCGGGCCGCCTCCCCTTCTGGAAGGGCGACCAGTTGGGCCGTCCGCTCGAACTGGGCCGCGCGGTGGGCGCGTTCCTGCGCGAGGTCGGTTCACTGCCCGAGGAGGACGCCCGCCTCCGGCTCCTCGCCGCCGGCCTGGACACCTGGGCCGCCGGCAACGTGCTCTCCTACCTGGCCGAGCAGCGTGAGGCCTGCGGCCATGTCCCGGACGACCGGACCATCGTCGTGGAGCAGTTCCGCGACGAACTCGGCGACTGGCGGGTCGTCGTCCATTCCCCCTTCGGCGCCCAGGTCCACGCCCCGTGGGCCCTCGCGCTCAGCGCCCGGCTCTCCGAGCGGTACGGCATGGACGCCCAGGTCATGCACGCCGACGACGGCATCGTGCTGCGCCTCCCGGACGCAGATCTGATGAGCCTGGACCTGCTCGACCAGGAGCCGAGGACCGGCACGGAATACGACGCGGAGCAGGCCCCCGTAGGCGCGGCGGACGTGACCTTCGACAAGGGCGAGATCAACCAGATCGTCACCGACCAGGTGGGCGGCTCGGCCCTGTTCGCGGCCCGCTTCCGCGAGTGCGCCGCGCGTGCCCTGCTGCTCCCTCGCCGCAGCCCGGGCAAACGCACCCCGCTGTGGCAGCAACGCCAGCGGGCCTCCCAACTGCTCCAGGTGGCAAGCGAGTTCGGCTCCTTCCCCATCGTTCTCGAAGCGGTCCGCGAATGCCTCCAGGACGTCTTCGACGTGCCCGGGCTCGTGGAGCTGATGGGCGACATCGAATCCCGCAAGGTGCGCCTGGTCGAGGTCACCACCCCCGAGCCCTCCCCGTTCGCCCGCTCGCTCCTCTTCGGGTACGTGGCGCAGTTCCTGTACGAGGGTGACTCGCCGCTGGCCGAGCGGCGCGCCGCCGCCCTGTCGCTGGACTCCCGGCTGCTGGCCGAGTTGCTGGGCCAGGCGGAGCTGCGCGAACTGCTCGACGCCGAGGTGCTGACCGAACTGGAGCGGGAGCTCCAGTGGCTCACCGAGGACCGGCGCGCGAAGGACGCCGAAAGCGTCGCGGACCTGCTGCGCCTGCTCGGGCCGCTCACCGACGCCGAACTCGCCGAGCGCGGCGCCGATCCGCGGTGGGCCGGGGAGCTGGCCGGCGCCCGCCGCGTGATCCGGGTCCGTATCGGCGGCGCCGACCACTGGGCGGCGATCGAGGACGCGGGCCGCCTGCGCGACGCGCTCGGCACGGCGTTGCCGGTCGGTGTGCCGGAGGCCTTCACCGAGCCGGTGAAGGACCCGCTGGGCGACCTCCTGGCCCGCCACGCCCGCACTCACGGCCCGTTCACCTCGGCCACGGCGGCAGCCCGTTTCGGCCTGGGCGTGGCGGTCACCGAGGGCGCGCTTCAGCGGCTGGCGGCGAACGGCCGTGTCGTACAGGGGGAGTTCCACCCGGCCGGCATCGGCCAGGAGTGGTGTGACGCGGCGGTCCTGCGCCGCCTCCGGCGCCGCTCTCTGGCCGCCCTGCGGCACGAACTGGAGCCGGTGCCACCCGCCGCGCTCGCGCAGTTCCTGCCGCGGTGGCAGCACATCGGCAAGGGTCACGGACTGCGCGGTGTCGACGGACTGGTGCGCGCGGTCGAGCAGTTGCAGGGCGCCTCCGTGCCGGCGTCCGCCCTGGAGAAGCTGGTCCTGCCGTCCCGGGTGACGAACTACGCCCCCGCGATGCTCGACGAACTCACGGCGGCCGGGGAGATCGTCTGGGCCGGGGCGGGCTCGCTCCCAGGCAAGGACGGCTGGGTGTCCCTGTACCTGGCGGACACGGCCCCGCTGCTCTTGCCACCGCCCCACCCTTTGGAACCCACCGCACTCCACCAAGCCGTCCTCGACGCGCTCACGGGAGGCTACGGGCTCTTCTTCCGCCAGATCGCCGACCAGGTCCGCGCCACCACACACCCGGACGCCACGGATCCCCAGTTGGCCGACACCGTCTGGGACCTGGCCTGGTCGGGCCGGCTGACGAACGACACCCTCGCCCCGATGCGCGCTCTCCTCGGCTCGGGCAGGACAGCGGGCTCGACGGCGCACCGGGCGAAGCGCGCCGTCCCGCGGGGCAGATACGGCTCGCTGACGGCCGCCGCCCGCCCCGCCTCGCGCACCGGCCCGCCGACCGTGGCCGGCCGCTGGTCGCTGCTCCCCGACCACGAACCCGACGCCACCGTCCGCGCCCACGCCCTGGCCCGCACCCTGCTCGACCGCCACGGGGTGGTGACCCGGGGAGCGGTCTCGGCGGAAGGGATCGAGGGCGGTTTCTCCGCCGTGTACCGCGTCCTCTCCGCCTTCGAGGACAGCGGTCAGGCCCGTCGCGGCTACGTGGTGGAGGGCCTCGGCGCCGCCCAGTTCGCCATGGACGGCGCGGTGGACCGCCTCCGGGCAACGGCGAACGCCCGAGACCGCGGCGACTCCCGGCCCGCCCAGGGCATTGAAGGCACGCCCGCCGCACACGGCATCGCCTCCCCCACGGACCACGCCTTCGTGACGGACTTCGACCTGGATCTCACCCCCGATTCCCCCCACCCGCTCACCACCCCGAACACCTACAACGCGGCCCACGCCTTCGCCGAAAACACCTGGTCCCGCAC
>NZ_LIQQ01000263.1 GCF_001418565.1 Streptomyces graminilatus
GCGGCAGCCGCCCCGCACCCCCACCACATCTCCACCGACCGTGGCCGCGTCCACATCTCCGCCCACCAGCGCCGTACCGACGCCGCCGCCGTGGGCAATCTCCTCCTCTACCTGCCGAACTTCCTCTGCAGCCTCCTCGTCGTCAGCATGTTCTCCCTGTTCTTCGGCAAGCTCGCGTTCCTCGTGATCCTCGCCTGGATACTGAGCGGCGCACTCGTCTTCCACCGGCCCTCCGAGAGCGCCCTCGCGCGCCGTTTGCTCCACCTGCGCCACCCCACTCCACAAGAACGAGCCAAACTCGAACCCGTCTGGCGCGAGGTCACCGCCCGCGCGGGCGTCGAGGGCCGCAACTACGAGCTCTGGGTCGAGGACAGCGACGGCCTGAACGCGGTCGCCGCCGCCGGCCACATCGTCGGCGTCACCCGCTTCGCCATGAACGAGCTGCCCAACGGCGAACTGGCCGCCGTCATGGCGCACGAGCTGGGCCACCACGTCGGCGGCCACGCCTGGTCGGGACTCCTCGGCTACTGGTACGCGCAGCCCGGCCGTATCGCCTGGCGGTTCCTGCGCGCCTTCTCCGCGGCCGTCTTCAAGGTGTCCCGTGCCTTCTCCTGCTTCGGCGTCGGCTTCGTCGTACTCGTCCTCGGCTCCATCGCCATGGCCACCATCAGCACCCTGTACGGCCTGCCCCTGCTGATCCTCGTGATGCCGTACGCCCTCGCCGCCGTCGGCCGCCGCGCCGAACTCCGCGCCGACGAGCACGCGGCGGCCCTCGGCTTCGCCCCGATGCTGGCCTCCGTACTCGACAAGCTGCACCAGGAGGAGCAGCGGCAGACGGCGGCGCTCGCCGCGCTCAACAACGGGGTGGCGCCCGAGGAGAGCCCGCTGAGCAAGCTGCTCAACTCGCACCCGGACCACCACACCCGGCTGCACCACCTCCAGCCGTACCTCCAGCAGCAGCGCTGAGCCAGAAGGGTCCCGGACACGCCGAAGGGCGGCCACCCCGTACGAAACGGAGTGGCCGCCCTTCAGATCAAGCAGCTAGATCAAGCGGCTGAAACTGCCCGCCTACTGGTTGTACGGACCGTAGTCGTAGTCCTCCAGCGGAACGGCCTGGCCGGAGCCCGTGCCGAACGGCGAGTAGTCGATGTCGTCGTAGCCGACGGCCGAGTACATCGCGGCCTTGGCCTCCTCGGTCGGCTCGACCCGGATGTTGCGGTAGCGGGACAGACCCGTACCGGCCGGGATGAGCTTACCGATGATGACGTTCTCCTTGAGGCCGATGAGGCTGTCGGACTTGGCGTTGATCGCCGCGTCCGTCAGAACTCGGGTCGTCTCCTGGAAGGAGGCGGCCGACAGCCAGGACTCCGTCGCCAGCGAGGCCTTGGTGATACCCATCAGCTGCGGACGGCCGGAGGCCGGGTGGCCGCCTTCCTGGACCACACGACGGTTCTCGGTCTCGAACTTGCCACGCTCGACCAGCTCGCCGGGCAGCAGCTCGGCGTCGCCGGACTCGATGATCGTCACACGGCGGAGCATCTGCCGGATGATGATCTCGATGTGCTTGTCGTGGATCGACACACCCTGCGAGTTGTAGACCTTCTGGACTTCGCCGACCAGGTGGACCTGGACCGCGCGCTGACCGAGGATCCGCAGCACGTCGTGCGGGTTGGTGGCACCGAAGGTGAGCTTCTGGCCCACCTCGACGTGGTCACCCTCACGCACCATGACCTTGGCGCGCTTCGAGATCGGGAACGCCGTCTCGTCGCTGCCGTCGTCCGGGGTGATGACGATCTTCTTGGTCTTCTCGGTCTCCTCGATACGGACGCGGCCGGCCGCCTCCGAGATCGGGGCGACACCCTTGGGCGTACGAGCCTCGAAGAGCTCGACGACACGGGGCAGACCCTGGGTGATGTCGTCACCGGCCACACCACCGGTGTGGAAGGTACGCATCGTGAGCTGGGTACCGGGCTCACCGATGGACTGGGCGGCGATGATGCCGACCGCCTCACCGATGTCGACCAGCTTGCCGGTGGCCAGCGAACGGCCGTAGCACATGGCGCAGGTGCCGACGGCGGACTCGCAGGTCAGGACCGAGCGGGTCTTGACCTCCTCGACGCCGTGCCGGACCAGCTCGTCGATGAGCACGTCACCGAGGTCGGTGTTGGCCGGGGCCAGCACACGTCCGTCGAGGGTGATGTCCTCGGCCAGCGCACGGGCGTACACCGACGTCTCGACGTTCTCGGTCTTGCGCAGCACACCGTCCTCGCCGCGCTCGGCGATGGCCAGCTTGAGGCCGCGGTCGGTGCCGCAGTCCTCCTCGCGGATGATGACGTCCTGCGAGACGTCCACCAGACGACGGGTGAGGTAACCCGAGTCGGCGGTACGCAGGGCGGTGTCCGCCAGACCCTTACGGGCACCGTGCGTGGAGATGAAGTACTCCAGCACGGACAGGCCCTCACGGAAGGACGCCTTGATCGGACGCGGGATGGTCTCGTTCTTCGCGTTCGACACCAGACCACGCATACCGGCGATCTGCCTCATCTGCATCATGTTTCCTCGGGCACCCGAGTCAACCATCATGAAGATGGGGTTCGTCTTGGGGAAGTTCGCGTTCATCGCCTCGGCAACCTCGTTGGTCGCCTTGGTCCAGATCGCGATGAGTTCCTGCGTGCGCTCGTCCTTGGTGATCAGACCGCGCTCGTACTGCTTCTGGACCTTCTCGTCCTGCGCCTCGTAGCCCGCGACGATGGCCTTCTTGGCCTCGGGCACGACGACGTCGGAGATGGCCACGGTGACACCGGAGCGCGTGCCCCAGTAGAAGCCGGCCGCCTTCAGGTTGTCGAGCGTCGCCGCCACGATGACCTTGGGGTAGCGCTCCGCCAGGTCGTTGACGATCTCGCCGAGCTGCTTCTTGCCCACCGAGTAGTCGACGAACGGGTAGTCCTCGGGCAGCAGCTCGTTGAAGAGCGCGCGGCCCAGGGTGGTGCGCAGACGGAAGGGGTCACCCTGCTGCCACTCGCCAGCGGCCACACCGCTGTCGGCGCCCTCTTCGCGCACCGGCGGGGTCCAGCCGCGCGGCGGGATGGTGCCCACCGGGAAGCGGATGTCGATCGCCGACTGGAGCGCGAGCTCGCCGTTGTCGAACGCCATGGTCGCCTCGGCCGTGGAGCCGAACGCACGGCCCTCGCCCTTGACGTCACGCAGTTCACCGTCGGTGGTGAGGAAGAACAGACCGAGGACCATGTCCTGGGTCGGCATCGTCACCGGACGGCCGTCGGCGGGCTTGAGGATGTTGTTCGAGGACAGCATCAGGATGCGGGCCTCGGCCTGCGCCTCCGCGGAGAGCGGCAGGTGGACGGCCATCTGGTCACCGTCGAAGTCCGCGTTGAACGCGGTGCAGACGAGCGGGTGGATCTGGATGGCCTTGCCCTCGACGAGCTGCGGCTCGAAGGCCTGGATGCCGAGGCGGTGCAGCGTGGGCGCACGGTTCAGCAGCACCGGGTGCTCGGCGATGACCTCTTCGAGGACGTCGTACACGACGGTGCGGCCGCGCTCCACCATGCGCTTGGCGGACTTGATGTTCTGCGCGTGGTTGAGGTCCACGAGCCGCTTCATGACGAACGGCTTGAAGAGCTCCAGCGCCATGGCCTTCGGCAGACCGCACTGGTGCAGCTTGAGCTGCGGACCGACGACGATCACGGAACGCGCGGAGTAGTCCACACGCTTGCCGAGCAGGTTCTGACGGAATCGACCCTGCTTGCCCTTGAGCATGTCGCTCAGGGACTTCAGCGGGCGGTTACCGGGACCGGTGACCGGACGGCCACGACGGCCGTTGTCGAACAGCGCGTCGACGGCCTCCTGAAGCATGCGCTTCTCGTTGTTCACGATGATCTCGGGAGCACCGAGGTCGAGAAGCCGCTTCAGACGGTTGTTCCGGTTGATCACACGGCGGTACAGGTCGTTCAGGTCGGAGGTCGCGAAGCGGCCACCGTCCAGCTGCACCATCGGGCGAAGGTCCGGCGGGATGACCGGCACGCAGTCCAGCACCATGCCCTTGGGGCTGTTGCTGGTCTGGAGGAACGCGGAGACGACCTTCAGGCGCTTCAGCGCGCGGGTCTTCTTCTGGCCCTTGCCGGTACGGATGATCTCGCGGAGGCGCTCGGCCTCCTCCTCCAGGTCGAAGGACTCCAGGCGCTTCTGCAGCGCCGCGGCACCCATCGAACCGTCGAAGTAGGTCCCGAAGCGGTCACGCAGCTCGCGGTAGAGCAGCTCGTCGCCCTCAAGGTCCTGGACCTTGAGGTTCTTGAACCGGGTCCAGACCTCGTCGAGGCGGTCGATCTCGCGCTGCGAACGGTCGCGCAGCTGCTTCATCTCCCGCTCGGCACCTTCGCGCACCTTGCGGCGTACGTCGGCCTTGGCGCCCTCGGCCTCCAGCTCGCCCAGGTCGCTTTCCAGCTTCTTGGCGCGGGCTTCGAGGTCCGAGTCACGGCGGTTCTCGATCTGCTGCCGCTCGACGGAGACGTGCGCCTCCAGGGAGGGCAGGTCACGCGTACGGCGCTCGTCGTCGACGTACGTGATCATGTACGCCGCGAAGTAGATGACCTTCTCGAGGTCCTTCGGGGCGAGGTCGAGCAGGTAGCCAAGACGCGACGGAACGCCCTTGAAGTACCAGATGTGGGTGACGGGAGCGGCGAGCTCGATGTGGCCCATCCGCTCACGGCGCACCTTGGCGCGTGTGACCTCGACGCCACAGCGCTCACAGATGATGCCCTTGAAGCGGACGCGCTTGTACTTGCCGCAGTAGCACTCCCAGTCCCGGGTCGGACCGAAGATCTTCTCGCAGAAGAGTCCGTCCTTTTCGGGCTTGAGCGTGCGGTAGTTGATCGTCTCGGGCTTCTTGACCTCGCCGTGGCTCCACTGACGGATGTCGTCCGCCGTAGCCAGGCCGATCCGGAGCTCGTCGAAGAAGTTGACGTCGAGCACTATGCGTCAATCCCTCTCAGGGTTGTAAGTCATGGGGTCTGATACGGGGGTCCTGGGGCCGGCGGGCCTTGTCTCACCTTTCCAAAGGTGTTCAAAGCCCGCCGAACTCCCGTCAGACCTCTTCGACGCTGCTCGGCTCACGCCGGGACAGGTCGATGCCGAGCTCCTCCGCCGCGCGGAAGACGTCCTCGTCGGTGTCACGCATTTCGATGGACATACCGTCACTGGACAGCACCTCCACGTTGAGGCAGAGAGACTGCATCTCCTTGATGAGCACCTTGAAGGACTCGGGGATGCCGGGCTCGGGGATGTTCTCGCCCTTGACGATGGCCTCGTAGACCTTCACGCGGCCGGTCACGTCGTCGGACTTGATGGTCAGCAGCTCCTGGAGGGCGTATGCGGCACCGTATGCCTCCAGCGCCCACACCTCCATCTCGCCGAATCGCTGGCCACCGAACTGGGCCTTACCACCCAGCGGCTGCTGGGTGATCATCGAGTACGGACCGGTCGAACGGGCGTGAAGCTTGTCGTCGACCAGGTGGTGGAGCTTGAGGATGTACATGTAGCCGACCGAGACCGGCTCCGGGAACGGCTCGCCGGAGCGGCCGTCGAACAGGGGCGCCTTACCGGTGGGGAGCACCATGCGCGAACCGTCGCGGTTCGGGATGGTGTGGTTGAGCAGACCCGCCAGCTCGTCCTCACGCGCACCGTCGAAGACGGGGGTGGCGACGTTGGTGCCGGGGGCGACCACGTCGGCCTCGATGGCCTGGAGACGCTGCGCCCAGTCGTCCGCGAGGCCGGAGACGTCCCAGCCGCGACTGGCGAGCCAGCCGAGGTGGATCTCCAGTACCTGTCCCGGGTTCATTCGGGACGGCACACCCAGCGGGTTGAGGATGATGTCGACCGGAGTTCCGTCCTCGAGGAACGGCATGTCCTCGATCGGAAGGATCTTCGAAATAACACCCTTGTTGCCGTGGCGGCCGGCGAGCTTGTCACCGTCCGTGATCTTGCGCTTCTGCGCCACGTAGACCCGAACCAGCTGGTTCACGCCCGGCGGCAGCTCGTCGCCCTCCTCACGGTCGAAGACGCGGACGCCGATGACCTTGCCGATCTCGCCGTGCGGCACCTTCAGCGAGGTGTCACGCACTTCGCGCGCCTTCTCACCGAAGATCGCGCGGAGCAGGCGCTCCTCGGGGGTCAGCTCGGTCTCACCCTTGGGCGTGACCTTGCCGACGAGGATGTCACCGGCGACGACCTCGGCACCGATACGGATGATGCCGCGCTCGTCGAGGTCGGCGAGGACCTCTTCGGAGACGTTCGGGATGTCCCGGGTGATCTCCTCGGGGCCGAGCTTGGTGTCACGGGCGTCGACCTCGTGCTCCTCGATGTGGATCGAGGAGAGGACGTCGTCCTGGACGAGGCGCTGCGACAGGATGATCGCGTCCTCGTAGTTGTGACCCTCCCACGGCATGAAGGCGACGAGCAGGTTCTTGCCCAGCGCCATCTCGCCTTCCTGGGTGGCCGGACCGTCGGCGAGAACCTGGTTCTCGACGACCCGGTCGCCCTCGTCCACGACAACCTTCTGGTTGACCGAGGTGCCCTGGTTGGAGCGCGAGAACTTCGCGACGCGGTACGTGGTGTACGTGCCGTCGTCGTTGGCGACCGTGACGTAGTCCGCGGAGACCTCCTGGACGACACCGGCCTTCTCGGCCTTGATGACGTCACCGGCGTCGACGGCGCAGCGGTACTCCATGCCCGTACCGACGAGGGGGGCCTCGGCGGTGATCAGCGGCACGGCCTGGCGCATCATGTTCGCGCCCATGAGGGCACGGTTGGCGTCGTCGTGCTCCAGGAAGGGGATCATCGCGGTGGCGACGGACACCATCTGGCGCGGGGAGACGTCCATGTAGTCGACGTCGTCGCCGGGGATGTAGTCGATCTCGCCGCCACGGCGGCGGACGAGAACGCGGGACTCCTCGAAGCGCATGTCCTCGGAGAGGATCGCGTTCGCCTGGGCGATCACGAAGCGGTCTTCTTCGTCGGCGGTCAGGTAGTCGACGTCGTCGGTGACGACACCCTCGACGACCTTGCGGTACGGGGTCTCGACGAACCCGAACGCGTTGACCCGGCCGTAGGAGGCGAGCGAGCCGATCAGACCGATGTTCGGGCCTTCAGGGGTCTCGATCGGGCACATGCGGCCGTAGTGCGAGGGGTGCACGTCACGGACCTCGAAGCCGGCCCGCTCACGGGAGAGACCACCCGGGCCGAGCGCCGACAGGCGGCGCTTGTGGGTGAGACCCGACAGCGGGTTGTTCTGGTCCATGAACTGCGACAGCTGGCTGGTGCCGAAGAACTCCTTGATGGAGGCGACGACCGGCCGGATGTTGATCAGGGTCTGCGGCGTGATCGCCTCGACGTCCTGGGTCGTCATGCGCTCACGCACGACGCGCTCCATACGAGCCAGACCCGTACGGACCTGGTTCTGGATGAGCTCGCCGACGTTGCGCAGACGACGGTTGCCGAAGTGGTCGATGTCGTCGGTCTCGACGACGATCGTCGTGCCGTTGTCGCCAACGGTCTCGGTCTCACCGGCGTGCAGCTTCACCAGGTACTTGATCGTCGAGATGATGTCCTCGACGGTCAGCACACCGGCGTCCAGCGGGGCCTCGCCGCCCAGCTTCTTGTTGACCTTGTAACGGCCGACCTTGGCGAGGTCGTAGCGCTTCGGGTTGAAGTACAGGTTCTCCAGAAGCGTCTGCGCGGCCTCACGGGTCGGCGGCTCGCCCGGACGGAGCTTGCGGTAGATGTCGAGCAGCGCGTCGTCCTGGCCCTGGGTGTGGTCCTTCTCCAGGGTGGCGCGCATGGACTCGTACTCGCCGAACTCCTCGAGGATCTGCTCGGTCGTCCAGCCGAGAGCCTTGAGGAGGACGGTGACGGACTGCTTGCGCTTGCGGTCGATACGGACACCGACCATGTCGCGCTTGTCGATCTCCATCTCCAGCCAGGCACCCCGGGAGGGGATCACCTTGGAGGAGAAGATGTCCTTGTCGGACGTCTTGTCGATGGAGGAGTCGAAGTAGACACCCGGCGAACGGACCAGCTGCGACACGACGACACGCTCGGTGCCGTTGATGACGAAGGTGCCCTTGTTGGTCATGAGCGGGAAGTCGCCCATGAAGACCGTCTGGGACTTGATCTCGCCGGTCTCGTTGTTGGTGAACTCGGCCGTGACGAAGAGCGGCGCGGAGTACGTGAAGTCGCGCTCCTTGCACTCGTCGATCGAGTTCTTCGGCGGCTCGAAGCGGTGGTCGCGGAACGTCAGGGACATCGACCCGGAGAAGTCCTCGATCGGGGAGATCTCCTCGAAGATCTCCTCCAGACCGGACTTGGTGGGGACGTCCTGTCCGCTGTCCAGAGCAGCCTCGACGCGAGCCTTCCACGCGGCGTTACCGAGCAGCCAGTCGAAGCTCTCGGTTTGCAGCGCAAGGAGGTTCGGAACCTCGAGGGGCTCCTTGATCTTTGCAAAAGAGATGCGCAGCGGGGCAGTGCTGGCGCCGTGGTTCGTATTCGCGGAGGCAGTGCGCGAGGCGGCCAAGAGGGGGTCCTTCCGAGGGCTCGGACTCACTACGCGCGTACCGGCCCCCCACCGGGGCACAGAGCCGGGCGCTTCACAACCAGCCGGAAAAGGCCAGGTCGGAGAAGGTCCGATCGTCGGTGCTCAAGCGAGGGCATGCCCCTGGTGACGGGCAGGAGGCAGCTAACAGGCAGCGCAAAGGGTCAGTGTAGCCACTAGGCTCACTGATGTCCAGTGCGGGTTTTTGAAGACCCTCGTTGCTCTCAACCCCTGCTGCAAGCCACGCCCTCGATGCACATCGATACTGCCCTCTTCGCCACCGATCCATGCCTCGGATTCGGATCGTTGTGACGACGCGTCCTGAGAATTGCGCGCTCCGTGCGGTTCGTCAAGGCCTCCATGCCCAAACCCGGTGCTGCCATCGTCACGTGGGGCACGCCACCAGGGGTGTTCGGAGGCACGACGAAGATCACCTTACTCGCCGTCACCGAGCCTGCAAGGCAGCCACGACCCGACCCCTCGAACGCCGAAGAGCGACCACCCAGATGGATGATCGCTCTTCACTGCGTCAGCGTTACAGGGCTACGAGAAGCCCTGTGTCACCGCGAGTCGAGTTACTTGACCTCGACCGAGGCGCCGGCGGCCTTGAGGGCCTCGGCAGCCTTCTCGGCGGCCTCCTTGGCGACCTTCTCGACGACGGGCTTCGGGGCGCCGTCCACGAGGTCCTTGGCCTCCTTGAGACCCAGCGAGGTCAGCTCACGCACGACCTTGATGACCTGGATCTTCTTCTCGCCGGCACCCGTGAGGATGACGTCGAACTCGTCCTGCTCGTCAGCGGCCTCGGCGACGGCGGTGGGGCCGACCGGGGCAGCGGCGACGGCCGCGGCGGCGGTGACGTCGAACTTCTCCTCGAACGCCTTCACGAACTCGGAGAGCTCGATGAGGGTGAGGGACTCGAACTGCTCGAGCAGCTCTTCCTGGGACAGCTTCGTCGCCATGTTGGGCGATCCTTCCAGTCAATTCGGCAGGTGCCGAGGTAAGTGTCGGCGGGCGTACGTTCGGCCCGCGTCGACCGCCGCGTCAGGCGGCGGTCAGAGTGCGAGCCGAGTTACTCGGCACCGCCCTGCTCGGCGAGCTTGACGCGAAGCGCTTCCGCGGTGCGGACGAACTTCGACGGCAGCGCCTGGAAGAGCGAGGCAGCCTGGGACTGCTTGCCCTTGAAAGCACCGGCCAGCTTGCTGAGCAGAACCTCGCGGGACTCGAGGTCCGCAAGCTTCTTGATCTCGTCGGCGGACAGCGCCTTGCCGTCAAGGACACCGCCCTTGATGACGAGGTTCGGGTTGTCCTTGGCGAAGTCACGAAGACCCTTCGCCGACACCACCGGGTCACCGGTGATGAAGGCAACCGCCGTCGGACCGTTGAACAGGTCGTCGAGCGTCGAGATCCCGGCCTCGTTGGCCGCGATCTTGGTCAGCGTGTTCTTCACCACGGCGTACTGGGCGTCTTCACCGAGCGAACGACGCAGCGTCTTGAGCTGCGCCACGGTGAGACCCCGGTACTCGGTCAGCACAGCGGCGTTCGAGCTGCGGAACTGGTCCGCGAGCTCGGCTACCGCGGCAGCCTTGTCGGGCCTTGCCATGAGCGTGGCCTCCTTCCGGGTGATGAGGACCGCTCAGAAGGAGACTGGGAAAACGAAACGCCCCGGCGCAGGCGCTCGGGGCGTGAGCTCGACCAATCGAATTCCGTGAGCGGAATCCGTCCGGGAGCACATCCACAATCACACCTGCGCGGGTCGTCCGCAGTTCAGCGGATCCTTCGGCCACCAAGTCCTCTTACGAGCACAAGGCAACGACCAGCGGTCTTTGGCTTCTGGTTGAGAGTACGGGAGCACGTCCCCGTCAAGCAAATCCGCGCCCCTGGCGCCCAAGGGGCGCCGATAAGGGGCGCGGGGCTGTATCTGATCTGCGGCTCCGCCGCGGGGCGCGCCCAGCCCCCACCGGCCCGCGGAGAAGGCACTGCCCAAAAGCGCTCAGCCGGCCTGCGCACCCTTCATCATCGCGGCCAGGTCAGCGACATCCTTGGCGGGCGGCGCGGTGACGTCCACCGGCTTGTTGACGTCGTCGAACGTGATGGTCATGTCGAGCGGACCCTTGTCGGCCTGCCCGCGCAGCCGGAACTGCTTGGTGAACTGGTCCTCACCGATCCACATGTCCATCGTGAACTTGTCGATGCCGAGCTTCTCGTACTGGTCGAGGCTCTTCTCGCGCACCTCGCGGGTCAGCTTGCTCTGGGACTTGAGGGAGTCACGGAACTGGTCGAGGGTGACCGTGCCCGCGTAGTGGGTGGTCTTCACCCCGTCCACGGTCTCCGTGCCGACCTCCTTCACGTCCTTCGAGCCGGTGAGGAAGGTGGACTCCTGAGCGGGGTTCTTGTCGGCCTGCCCGGCGGCACCCATGGCCCCGCCGCCCGCGCCGCCGGCCGCGGCGCCCAGCGCGGCCATGTCGAACTTGATCCAGCTCTTGCCGTCCATCTCCTTGGCCGCCGCCGCGCCGCCGCCTATGAACATCGCCTTGTCGACGACACGGATCTCGGCGACGCCGTCGGCACCCTTGCCAACAGCGGAGATCTTCATGCTCATCGCCACATCGGGCTTGAGGCGCATCTTGGCGTCGGCCTTCACCTGACCCTGTCCGGGCATGGAGCCGGTCATCCGGTAGGTCAGGGAGGTGATGTCCTCCACGTTCTTCGCCGCCTTGGCGACAGCCGCCGCCGGCGTCATCTTCGGCGACTCCGAGGCCCCGTTGGAGCAGGCGACAGCGCCCGTGCCAATGAGCAGCACGGCGAGGCCCGCGGTTCCAGCGCGTACAGCAGAAGCAGAAACAGTCATGATTCCCCCCAAGGAACATTGATGAACGCGATGAACGCAGTGAGCATAGTGAACACACGATCGACTCACAGAAACGACCGCGAGCCTAACCCGACGGTGCGGACGAGGCCTTCGAATTCCCCAGCAGGTCCTTGAAGTCCGCGGTGTCCGCCCCCGCCGGCGCCCCCACCGCCGCGCGTACGCCGTACGCGCTGTAGTACGCCGTCGACGACATCCGCCCGCTCGACAGCTCGCCCCGCTCGACCTTCTTGACCAGCAGGTTCCGGTCGTTGACCCAGATGTCGACCGTCTCCGTGGCGACGCCGGCCTGGACGAGCCGCTCCTTGAGGGCGGAGTCGGCGAGGGCGGCCACCTCCACCACGCCCGAGTAGTGCGTCGTACGCTCCCCGCGCACCGTCTCCGTCCCGGCCCTGCGGACGTCACCGGAGGCCAGCAGAAGCTGGACCGGCTGGACCGGGGCGGTGTTGCGGAGCTGGTCCTTCAGATACGTCCCGGAGCCGCCGGGCAGCTCCGCCAGGTCGTCGTAGTCGTACCTGATCCAGTGCTTGCCGTGCATCCGGGCCGCGAACTTGTCGCCGACCTTGGCGTAGTAGGCGTCCGGCAGCAGCCGGGCCTCCATGGCGGAGCTGTTGAGGGCCCGCATGGACTCGGCCAGCTCGCCACCGGTGTAGGTGATGCTGAGCCTGCCGACCGGCTCGCCGGCCCAGCCGAGGACACCGGCCGTCCGCATGGAGAGCAGGCCGCCCATGACGGAGGCGGCGCTGACCCGGGCGGAACCGGCCCGCCCGGTGGCCCTCTCCACCGCGTGCAGCGCGGCGACCGTACGGGCGTCCGGGCGACGCGCGTCCTGGGACTGCCGGGCGCCTCCGCCGTCGGGTTCGGCGGAGAAACTGCACGCCGACATCGCCGCGCCCATCGCGACCAGCGCGGCGGTCGCCAGTATCGGCCGGACTCCCCGCCGCGGGCCCCGTGCACCCCGTACGCCGCTGTTCCTCATCCGGTCCCAACCCCCTCGTACGCCCCGTGATCTTCACGCTAACCCGTCGGTACGACAACGGGCCCCGCACCTCGAAAGGTTGCGGGGCCCGTCGTAGAGACGCGAACGCGCGGCTACCGGGGTGAGCGGGAGGCTCAGACGGCGGCCGGGTCCTCCTCGACGAGGAGGTTGCGGGTGCGGTTGGGGTCGACCGGAATGCCGGGGCCGATCGTCGTGCTGACGGCGGCCTTCTTGATGTAGCGACCCTTGGCGGCGGACGGCTTCAGACGGAGGATCTCCTCCAGCGCGGCGCCGTAGTTCTCCACCAGCTTGTCGTCCTCGAAGGACGTCTTGCCGATGATGAAGTGCAGGTTCGAGTGCTTGTCGACGCGGAACTCGATCTTGCCGCCCTTGATCTCGGTCACGGCCTTGGCCACGTCCGGGGTCACGGTGCCCGTCTTCGGGTTCGGCATCAGACCACGCGGGCCGAGGACGCGGCCGAGGCGGCCGACCTTGCCCATGAGGTCCGGGGTGGCGACGACGGCGTCGAAGTCCAGACGGCCCTTCGCGACCTCGTCGATGAGTTCGTCGGAGCCGACGATGTCGGCGCCAGCGGCGGTCGCGGCCTCGGCACGGTCACCGGTCGCGAAGACCAGGACCCGGGCGGTCTTACCGGTGCCGTGCGGGAGGTTCACGGTGCCACGGACCATCTGGTCGGCCTTGCGCGGGTCGACACCCAGGCGGAAGGCGACCTCGACGGTGCCGTCGAACTTGCTCGTGGAGGTCTCCTTGGCGAGACGGACGGCCTCGAGCGGGGCGTAGAGCTTGTCCCGGTCGACCTTGGCGTCCGCAGCGCGGAGAGACTTGCTGCGCTTGCTCACTACTGCTCCTGTGTGTTCTGAGGAGTCGTGGTACGGACCGAGCAGGTCCTGCCACGTACTACAAGACTTACGGGGTGGGGCTCAGCCCTCGACCGTGATGCCCATCGAACGGGCGGTGCCGGCGATGATCTTCGACGCGGCGTCCAGGTCGTTGGCGTTCAGGTCGGGAAGCTTGGTCGTGGCGATCTCGCGGACCTGCGCCTGGGTGATCTTGGCGACCTTGGTCTTGTGCGGCTCGCCGGAGCCCTTCTCGACACCCGCGGCCTTGAGGATCATCTTCGCGGCCGGCGGCGTCTTGGTGATGAAGGTGAAGGAGCGGTCTTCGTAGACCGTGATCTCCACCGGGATCACCCAGCCACGCTGCGACTCGGTCGCCGCGTTGTAGGCCTTGCAGAACTCCATGATGTTGACGCCGTGCTGACCGAGCGCGGGGCCGACCGGCGGGGCCGGGTTCGCCGCACCGGCGTTGATCTGGAGCTTGATAAGCCCCGTGACCTTCTTCTTCTTGGGAGGCATTCCGGGTCCTCTATCTTCGTTTTCTTCGGTCTTCGCTGTGCCCGGCAGAAGCCGGGCAACCGCACCACGATAAGGGACACCGTGGCGAGGCGTGAAACCGAGCAGGTCAGGCCAGCTCCGAGAGCCGACCTGACCTGGACGGAAGCTATGTGGTGAGGGCTAGTTCTTCTGGATCTGGTCGAACGACAGCTCGACCGGAGTCTCGCGGCCGAAGATCTCGACGAGGCCCTTGACCTTCTTCGAGTCGGCGTTGATCTCGTTGATCGTCGCCTGCAGCGTCGCGAAGGGGCCGTCCGTGACGGTGACCGAGTCGCCGACCTCGAAGTCCAGCACCTGGACCTCGAGCTTGCGGGACGGAGCCGGCCTGCCCTCGGCCTCGGCGGCCTCACGGGCGGCCTTCTCCTCGGCCTCCGGGGCGAGCATCTTGACGATCTCGTCCAGGGTCAGCGGGTACGGGTCGTACGCGTTGCCCACGAAGCCGGTGACACCGGGGGTGTTGCGGACGACGCCCCAGGACTCGTTCGTCAGGTCCATGCGGACGAGAACGTATCCGGGAAGCTTGTTCTGGCGGACCGTCTTGCGCTCGCCGTTCTTGATCTGGGCGACCTCTTCCTGCGGCACCTCGGCCTGGAAGATGAAGTCCTCGACGTTGAGCGACACGGCACGCTGTTCGAGGTTGGTCTTCACACGGTTCTCGTAACCGGCGTACGTGTGGATGACGTACCACTCGCCGGGGAGCGTGCGCAGTTCCTCGCGGAGGGCCTCGACCGGGTCGACGGGCTCGGCGGCCTCTTCTTCGGCTTCTTCGGCTTCCTCGGCCTCGGAGTCCTCGTCGAGCTCTTCGTCGTCGGCGTCGCCCTCGACGGTGTCCTCGACCTCGTCCTCATCGGCCTCGATGTGGACGGCGTCCTCCTCGGCGGGCTCCCCCACGGCGGCGTCCGCAGCGTCGACCTCGTCCTCGACCTCGTCAACGCCCTCGACGATGTCGAGCTCGTCATCCACGGACTCGTCCGGCACGATGGCGTCGTTCAGGTTCGGGTCAGACACGGTGGCTGCTTCTTCCTGGATACATGTGGGTGGAACATGCGAAAGGGGCGCCGCACCCGGCGCCCTTCGCTCTTGGCTCAGCCGAAGACGTACTTGGCGGCTTTGTTGAGTCCAAAGTCAATCACAGTCACCAGGCCGATCATGACGATCACAAAGACGATCACCACGGTCGTGTACGTCGTCAGCTGGTTGCGCGTAGGCCAGACGACCTTGCGGAGCTCCGCGACGATCTGGCGGTAGAAGACCGCGAGACGCTTCAGCGGGCCCTTCTTGGCGCGCTTGCCGCCCTTGCGAGTCTTCTTGTCCGACTCGGGCGCCTCATCCTGGGCATCAGGCATATCGATGGAGCCCACGGCGTCCGCCATTCGTCCTCACCTGTTCCCGGGTCGTGGCCGTGCCGCGCCCGGTCCGAGCCGCACGGCGGTGCAAAAGCTATGCAAGTACGTACCTGCGCACAGCGCCCGGTGAAAGGCGTGTGTAGCAGGGCCGGAGGGACTTGAACCCCCAACCGCTGGTTTTGGAGACCAGTGCTCTACCAATTGAGCTACGACCCTTTGTGGTTACTCCAACGTACCGTACTCGTCCGGATGCTCGGTGTGCACCGGATGAGTGCGGGCCACTGAAGGCCAACGAGGTGAGAGTGTACGTGCTTCGGAGCCGGTCGTCGAACAGAAAGTGCCAGCCAAGCCGCCGCGGGCGGAAGATCGCCCAGCCCAGGTGCCGGAACCGGACGAGTGTTCAGCCGCCCGCCCGGCCCAGCGCCCCCTACCTGGTCCGGCCTGACCAATAGATGAAACCCGTGTGCCGGTGGGGTTTCCTGTCTGAAACGATGGGCACCATGAGCGCTGCAACCCCTTCCACCGCGCGCCGGGTCTCCGCCCGAGTCGGCGCGATCTCCGAGTCCGCCACCCTCGCCGTGGACGCCAAGGCCAAGGCCCTGAAGGCCGCCGGGCGCCCGGTGATCGGCTTCGGCGCCGGTGAACCGGACTTCCCGACCCCCGACTACATCGTCCAGGCCGCCATCGAGGCCTGCTCGAACCCGAAGTACCACCGCTACACGCCGGCCGGCGGTCTGCCCGAGCTGAAGGCCGCGATCGTCGCCAAGACGCTCCGCGACTCGAACTACGAGGTGGACGCGTCCCAGGTCCTGGTGACCAACGGCGGCAAGCAGGCCATCTACGAGGCCTTCGCCGCGATCCTCGACCCGGGCGACGAGGTCATCGTCCCGGCCCCCTACTGGACGACGTACCCCGAGTCGATCCGTCTCGCCGGCGGTGTCCCGGTCGAGGTGGTCGCGGACGAGACCACCGGCTACCGCGTCAGCGTGGAGCAGTTGGAGGCCGCCCGCACCGAGCGGACGAAGGTCGTCCTGTTCGTCTCGCCCTCCAACCCGACCGGCGCGGTCTACAGCGCCGAGGACACCGAGGCGATCGGCCGCTGGGCCGTGGAGCACGGCCTGTGGGTGCTGACGGACGAGATCTACGAGCACCTCGTCTACGGCGACGCGAAGTTCACCTCGCTCCCCGCGGTCCTCCCCGAGCTGCGCGACAAGTGCATCGTGGTCAACGGCGTCGCCAAGACGTACGCCATGACGGGCTGGCGGGTCGGGTGGATCATCGGCCCGAAGGACGTCGTCAAGGCCGCGACCAACCTCCAGTCGCACGCCACGTCCAACGTGTCGAACGTGGCCCAGGTCGCCGCCCTCGCCGCCGTCTCCGGGAACCTGGACGCCGTCGCGGAGATGCGCGTGGCCTTCGACCGCCGCCGCCAGACCATCGTGCGCATGCTCAACGAGATCGACGGCGTGGTCTGCCCGGAGCCCGAGGGCGCCTTCTACGTCTACCCGTCGGTGAAGGCCCTGCTGGGCAAGGAGATCCGCGGCAAGCGCCCGCAGGACTCCGTCGAGCTGGCCGCGCTGATCCTGGACGAGGTCGAGGTGGCCGTCGTACCCGGTGAGGCGTTCGGCACACCGGGCTATCTGCGCCTGTCGTACGCCCTGGGTGACGAGGATCTCGTCGAGGGCATCAGCCGCGTGCAGAAGCTGCTGGCCGAGGCGACGGACTGACGGTTTCGACGAGAGGCCGCTTCCCTTTGGGGAGCGGCCTTTTTTCGTCCCCCGGTGGGAGCATCAGTGCGAGCAAGACCACGTTCAGGGAAAGCGCTACCGATACGAGCCGCGCGTACGGCAGGATCCGAGAATGGAGCGTGTACGTGATGTCTCTGAACTGCCCAAAGCCCATCTGCACCTGCACTTCACCGGGTCGATGCGGTCCGCGACCCTGCTGGAACTGGCCGACAAGTACGGTGTGCGGCTGCCCGAGGCGCTGACCGACGCCCTCGTGAGCGGTGAGCCGCCGCGACTCCGGGCGACCGACGAGCGGGGCTGGTTCCGCTTCCAGCGGCTGTACGACGCGGCCCGGTCCTGTCTGCGGGAGCCCGAGGACATCCAGCGGCTGGTCCGCGAGGCCGCCGAGGAGGACGCGAAGGACGGCTCGGGCTGGCTGGAGATCCAGGTCGACCCCACGTCGTACGCCCCTCGTCTGGGCGGTCTCATCCCGGCGCTGGAGATCATCCTGGACGCGGTGGAGACGGCCGGCCGGGAGACCGGGATCGGGATGCGCGTCCTGGTGGCCGCGAACCGGATGAAGCACCCCCTGGACGCGCGCACGCTGGCCCGCCTGGCCGTGCGGTACGCGGACCGGGGTGTGGTGGGCTTCGGGCTCTCGAACGACGAGCGGCGGGGCATGGCCCGGGACTTCGACCGGGCCTTCGCCATCGCGCGCGAGGGCGGCCTGCTGTCGGCCCCGCACGGCGGCGAGCTGACGGGCCCGGCCTCCGTACGCGACTGTCTGGACGACCTGTACGCGTCCCGGATCGGCCACGGTGTGCGGGCGGCGGAGGACCCGCGCCTGCTGAAACGTCTCGCGGACCGGCAGATCACCTGCGAGGTGTGCCCGGCGTCGAACGTCGCCCTGGGGGTGTACGAGAAGCCCGAGGACGTGCCGCTGCGCAAGCTCTTCGAGGCGGGTGTCCCGCTGGCGCTCGGCGCCGACGACCCGCTCCTCTTCGGTTCCCGGCTGGCCGCCCAGTACGAGATCGCCCGCGAGCACCACGCCTTCACTGACGCGGAGCTGGCCGAACTGGCCCGCCAGTCGGTACGGGGTTCGGCGGCGCCGGAGGACGTACGGGTGAAGCTGCTGGCAGGCATCGACGACTGGCTGGCCGCATGACCCAGGGGGCCTAGAGGCTGACGCCGACCGTCACCGGTTCGTTGACGAGGGTGACCCCGAAGGTGTCCTGGACGCCTGCGACGACCTCGCGGGCGAGGGCGAGCAGGTCCTCGGTGGTGGCCAGGCCGCGGTTGGTGAGGGCCAGGGTGTGCTTGGTGGAGATCCGGGCGGGCCCGGTGCCGTACCCCTTGGTGAAGCCGGCCTTGTCGATCAGCCAGGCCGCAGAGGTCTTGGTGCGGCCCTCTCCGGCCGGGTAGGCGGGCGGTACGGCGTCGGCGCCGAGCCGCTCCGCCACGCGCGCGTGGAAGGCGGCGAACTCGGCGTCCGTGAGGATCGGATTGGTGAAGAAGGACCCGGCGGACCAGGTGTCGTGGTCCTCGGGGTCAAGGACCATGCCCTTGCCCGCGCGCAGCTTCAGGACCGTGTCACGGGCCGCGTCCAGGGGCACCCGCTCCCCGGGCTCGACACCGAGGGCGCGGGCCGTCTCGGCGTACTTCAGGGGCGCCGACAGCCCGTCCGCGTCCTCCAGGGCGAAGCGGACGCGCAGGACGACATGGCGCTCGGGGTCTGCCTTGAAGCGGCTGTGGCGGTACGAGAACGCGCAGTCGGGGCCCGCGATGGTGACGGTCTCCCGGGTGACCCGGTCGTAGGCGACGACCTCGGTGATCGTCGAGGACACCTCCTGCCCGTACGCACCCACGTTCTGGATGGGCGTCGCGCCCGCCGAACCGGGGATCCCGGCGAGGCACTCGATCCCGGCGAGTCCGGCCTCGACCGTGCGTGCGACGGCGTCGGTCCACACCTCGCCCGCGGCCAGCTCCAGCCGCGTGCCGTCGAGGTCGACGCCGGTCGTGGCGATCCGCAGAGCCGTCCCCGCGAACCCCTTGTCGCCGATGACCAGGTTCGAGCCGCCGCCGATGACCAGCAGCGGGGTCCCGGAGTCGTCGGCCTCGCGGACGGCGGCGATCACCTCGGCGTCGGTCGTCGCCGTGATCAGCCGGTCCGCGGGACCGCCGAGCCGGAAGGTGGTCAGCGGGGCGAGGGGCGCGTCGTGGATTTCCTGCACGCGCCAAGACTACGAGACCCCACTGACAACCCGGGCCGACAGCAGAACGGCGATCTCCACGCGCGTGTAGAGCCCCGCCGGTGAGGATCGGGACCGTACGCGCGCGTGGAGCGATCTTTTACCGGGGGTCAGTGGGCGGCCTTCTCCAGCACCGGGTCCGGCTCGGTGGCGTCCGGCGCCGGTGCGGGGCGGCGGGCGGCCGGTATCAGGAGGGCCGCGAAGCCCGCGAGGGCGACCACCGCGGAGCCGACCACCAGGGCGGGCCGGAGGCCGTCGACGAAGGTCTGGCCGGTCTCGTAGCCGCCCTGGGCGGCGAAGATCGACCCCATGACGGCGATGCCGAGGGCCCCGCCGACCTCGCGCAGCGCGTTGTTGGCACCGGAGGCGATGCCCTGTTCGCTCGGGCGGACGCTGGACATCACCAGGCTGGCGGCCGGCGCGAAGAACAGGCCCATGCCGACACCGCTGATGATCAGGCCGGGCAGTTGGACGGCGTAGGAGGCGTCCGCGGTGACCACGAGGGCCAGGTAGCCGAGGCCGGCGGCCTGGAGGAAGAGGCCGGCGGCGACGACCGGCCGGCCGCCGATCCGGTCGGAGAGGATGCCGGCGACCGGGGCCGCGATCATCGGCATACCGGTCCAGGGCAGCATCCGCAGGCCCGCCTCGGTGGGCGAGTAGCCGAGCACGCCCTGCATGTACTGGCTGAGCAGGAAGATCGACCCGAACATCCCGAGGAACATCAGCGGGGAGGCCGTGTTGATCCCGGCGAAGGCGCGGGAGCGGAAGAGCCGCATGGGCAGCATCGGGTTCTTCGCCCGGGTGCCGTGGACGACGAAGGCGACGAGGAGCGCGCCACCCGCGATCAGCCCGGTCAGGACGAGGGAACTGGTCCAGCCGTCGGCCGGGCCGCGCACGAGCCCGTAGACGACGCCGAAGAGGCCGCCGCTGGCCAGCAGGGTGCCGGTGATGTCGAGCGGTGCGCCGGTGCCGTAGGACTCGGCGAGGCGCAGCCGGGCGAGCGGCAGCAGGGCGAGGCCCAGCGGAACGTTCAGCCAGAAGATCCAGTGCCAGGAGATGTGCTCGGTGAGGCTGCCGCCGATGAGGGGCCCGGAGGCCACGGCGAGTCCGTTCACGGCACCCCAGATACCGAACGCCATCCCGCGCTTGGCAGCCGGGACGGCGGCCGTGAGGAGGGTCAGCGTCAACGGCATCATGATCGCCGCGCCGACGCCCTGGACCGCGCGGGCGGCGATCAGCGAGTCGATACCGGGTGCCATGGCCGCGGCGGCGGAGGCGCCGGTGAAGACGGTGAGCCCGGCGAGGAAGAGCCGGCGCCGCCCGAAGCGGTCACCGAGGGCCGCGCCGAACATCAGCAGCACGGCGAAGGTGAGCGTGTAGGCGCTCACGGTCCATTCCAGGTCGTCCAGCGCGCCTCCGAGGTCCTTGCGGATCGAGGGCAGCGCGGTGGTGACGACGAGGTTGTCGAGGGCCGCCATGAACCCGGCGACGCTGGTGATGACGAGAGCCCAGACGACTCCGCCGCGTGGTGCGCCGGTACCGCTCCCGCTCTTCTCGAACTGCGTGCTCTCCTGCTGTGACATCGCTCCACCTCGGGTTCTGCTATTGGGCCTGGCGTTTGATTTAGTTATTGATCACTAACTTTTACGGGCAAAAAAGAAGGCACCAAGGGCCCGAACACCCGCCTCAGACTTCGGCCTGCCCCTCCGCCGGCGCCGAGGGAAACATCCCCTGCCAGACCCGATGGCCGGCCGGAAACCCCATGGCCGCAAGGGTGTTGATGAGCATCCCGTATGCCAGAAAGCTCGTCGTCTCGTCCCCGATGGGCACCTGCACGGTGTCCCAGATCTTCATCCAGCCGGCCCGCACGACCTCGCCGAACTCATGGTCGCCCTCGGCCTCGGCGGCGGCGACGGCGACGTACGTCTGCAACTGCATCTGCAGCCGCTCGGGATGCTCGGTGATCAACTGCGTGTACGCGTTCGCCATGGCGTGCAGGGCCTCTTCGCCCTCCAGCCCCTCGGCGGCCTCCTCGAAGACCCGGCACACATCACCCATGCACCGCTGGGAGGCGGCGGCGAACATCGCCTTCTTGCCCGGGAAGAGCCGGAAGAGGTACGGCTGCGAGACACCCACCCGCTTGGCGATCGCCTCGGTGGAGGTGCCGTAGTAGCCGCTCTGCGCGAACTCGGCGATCGCCGCGCGGATGACGCTCTCGCGTCGCTCCTCTGCGCTCATCCTGACCATGTACGTAAGTTAGTACTCAATCACTAACCGAGTCAAGAGGTAGCCGGAGCGAACCGCGCGGGGGCTGGGAGCAGGTAAGGGGCGCCCGCCATTGGCGAACGCCCCTTACCCAGGCCCGGAAACGGATTCCGGACCGGCGTACTCAGCCCAGCCGGACGACGGCCCGGGACATGCCCAGCACCTTCTGGCCGTCGCACTTCGCGAGGAGGTCGACGCGGACCGTGTTGTCGTCGAGCTTGGCCCCGACCTTGCCGCTGACCTCGATCGTGGCGCCCTTGTCGTCGTTCGGGACGACGACCGGCTTGGTGAAGCGGACGCCGTACTCGACGACTGCTCCCGGGTCGCCGACCCAGTCGGTGACGACGCGGATCGCCTCGGCCATCGTGAACATGCCGTGCGCGATGACGTCGGGCAGGCCGACCTCGACCGCGAACTTCTCGTTCCAGTGGATGGGGTTGAAGTCCCCGGAGGCGCCCGCGTACTGGACGAGGGTGGCGCGAGTCACGAAAAAGGTCTGGGCGGGCAGCTCGGTGCCGACCTCGACGTCGGCGTAGGAGATCCTCGCGGAACCGTTTCCTGAATTGGCCGTCATGACGTCAGCCCTCCTCGGCGGCGCGGGCGACGAGCTTGGTCCAGGCGGTCACGACGTGCTCGCCCGCCTCGTCGTGGACCTCGCCGCGGATGTCGATGATCTCGTTGCCCACCATCGACTTGATGGCCTCGATGGTCGAGGTGACGGTGAGCCGGTCACCCGCGCGGACGGGGCGGACGTAGGCGAACCGCTGGTCGCCGTGCACCACCCGGCTGTAGTCCAGGCCGAGCTTCGGGTCCGCCACGACGTCTCCCGCCGCCTTGAACGTGATCGCGAACACAAAAGTGGGCGGGGCGATCACATCCGCGTGACCAAAGGCCTTGGCGGCTTCGGGGTCGGTGTACGCGGGGTTGGTGTCCCCCACCGCCTCCGCGAACTCGCGGATCTTCTCCCGGCCGACCTCATAAGGCTCGGTGGGCGGATAGGACCGCCCCACGAAGGACTGGTCGAGCGCCATGGGCTCGGCACCTCCTGAATCGAAACGGATCTCGCTGGTTCGTCTGCTTCGGATGGTCGCGCGGTTCGCAGTAGGCGTGCTGATGCCGTGCTGATGTGCTGCTGACGTCGTTCTGCTGCAACGACGCGAGGCCGCCCCCCAACCAACAGGGGACGGCCTCGACGTACGAGCCTGATTTATCGCGTTTCGCGGTGCGCGGTGTGCGCGTTGCAACGCGGGCAGTGCTTCTTCATCTCCATTCGATCCGGGTTGTTACGCCGGTTCTTCTTGGTGATGTAGTTCCGCTCCTTGCACTCCACGCAGGCCAGCGTGATCTTCGGGCGGACGTCGGTGGCAGCCACAGGAGTGCTCCTTGACGAACGGATGGGACAGTTGAACGCATAACAGAGTAGCCGATCGAAGGACCGACCCCGCAATCGGCTACTGTCAGTAGCGGTGACCGGACTTGAACCGGTGACACAGCGATTATGAGCCGCTTGCTCTACCGACTGAGCTACACCGCTGTGATGCGATTGGACCCCGTCTTGCGACGGGGACCTCTCACACCAGAGCCCCAATGCGGAATCGAACCGCAGACCTTCTCCTTACCATGGAGACGCTCTACCGACTGAGCTATTGGGGCGAGCGATGAAGACATTACACGCTCGGCCACCGTTCACCCAAATCCGTTTCGCGGCGCCCTCCCAGGCCTGTTCCGGCCCCCGTTCCGCACTCCTTCCGTGCTCCTCCCGGACTCAGTCCGGGCTCCGAAAACCGACCCCCAGCGGCCTCAAAAACCCCTCCCTCAACCACTCCCGCAACCGGTCTCTCAGCCGCCCCCACAACGGCTGCCGCACCCCTCGCCGGCGATCTTTCCCGTCCGGCGGACCACACCGGTACGACTATTGCGCTCCTCCGCAACAGGGGCGGATGCCCGCCCTAGGCTCGACTCACTCTGCGTGATCTTGTGTCCCCGCTTTCGCGCAGCCGCCCCCGAGCAGCAGGAGCGCGATGCCCGACAGCCAGCCGCAGCCGCCCCACTCCTCGTCGCCCGCTTCTTCGGGTTCTTCGGGGGACCCGGCAGCGCTCCTCCTCTGCGGAGCGCGTCTCACCGACGGCCGGACCGTGGACGTACGGCTGGGCGGCGGTCGTATCGAGGCGGTCGGCACCGTGGGCAGCCTCAGCGCGTACGCCACCCGCGTCGACCTCGGCGGCTACCTCCTCCTGCCGGCTCCCGCCGAGCCGCACGCGCACGGCGACACCGCACTGTCCGCCGACGCCGACGGCCCGGTCTCGTACGACCCGCCGGACGTCCAGCGCCGGGCCACCGAGGCAGCTCTGCTCCAGCTCGGCCACGGAGCCACGGCGTTGCGCTCACACGTCCGTATCGGCGACGTACCGGGGCTGGGTGCCCTGGCCGCCGTACTGCAGGCGCGGCGGGCGCTGCGCGGTCTCGCCGAGCTGACGGCGGTGGCGATGCCGCGCGTGCTGACGGGCATCGCGGGGGCGGACGGGCTGGCGATGCTGCGCGACGCCGTCAAGATGGGCGCGTCGGTGGTCGGCGGCTGCCCGGACCGCGACCCCGACCCGACCGGCTATGTGGAGACAGTCCTGGAGGTCGCCTCGGAACACGGCTGCCCGGTCGATCTGCACACGGACGGTGACGACCCGGCCCGGCTGGCCCGGCTCGCGGCGATGGCGGGCGGTCTGCGCCCCGGGGTGGCCATCGGCCCCTGCGGCGGCCTCGGCCGGCTGCCGGCCGAGGCCGCCTCGCGGGCCGCGGACCAGCTCGCCGCGGCGGGCGTGACGGTGACATGCCTCCCCCAGGGCGGCTGCGGCGGCGCGGAACGCCGTGCCACGGCTCCGGTCCGACTGCTGCGGGCGGCCGGGGTACGGGTGGCGGCCGGCAGCGGGGCGCTGCGGGACGTGTCGAACCCGGTGGGCCGCGGGGACCCCCTGGAGGCGGCGTATCTCCTCGCGTCCCGGCACGGTCTGCGCCCGGAGGAGGCGTACGACACCGTGAGCGCGTCGGCGCGGGCGGTGCTCGGCCTGCCGGAGGTGCGGGTGGAGGCGGGCTTCCCGGCGGAACTGCTGGCGGTCCGGGGCGACCGTCTGGCCGGCGCGCTGTCCCTCGCCTACAGCCGAATCGTGGTGCACAGGGGGCGCGTTGTGGCACGTACGAGCGCGGTACGGGAGTACTGCAACACCCCGGCCGTGGCGGCGCTGGACCTGCCGCGACAGGGGCGTACGGGGCCGTCGTGAGGCGGGGGAGACGGGGAGTTCCCGGCGGAGCGGACGGACGCCGTACGGGCCGTGCGGCGAACGGGTTCGGCGGGGCGTACGGTCGAAGACATGCGCATTGTCATCGCTGGAGGTCACGGTCAGATCGCGCTGCGGCTGGAGCGGCTGCTCGCCGCGCGCGGTGACGAGGTCGCGGGCATCATCCGCCGCCCCGAACAGGGCGACGACCTGCGGGCGGCCGGCGCGGAACCGCTGGTCTGCGACCTGGAGTCGGCGTCGGTGGAGGAGGTCGCGGAGCTGCTGCGGGGCGCCGACGCGGCGGTCTTCGCGGCCGGCGCGGGCCCTGGCAGCGGGGCGGCCCGCAAGGACACGGTGGACCGGGGAGCGGCGGTGCTGTTCGCGGAGGCGGCGGTCCGGGCGGGCGTACGCAGGCACGTGGTCGTGTCGTCGATGGGCGCGGATCCGGCCCACCGGGGCGACGACGTCTTCGACGTCTACCGGCGGGCCAAGGGCGAGGCGGACGCGTACGTCAGCGGCCTGGACGCGCTCGACTGGACGATCCTGCGCCCCGGCGCCCTGACGGACGACGCCGGCACGGGCCGCGTACGCCTGGAGGCCGACACGGGGCGCGGCGCGATCCCGCGCGACGATGTGGCCGCCGTGCTCACCGAACTGCTGGACACTCCGGCGACAGCGGGCCTGACGCTGGAGCTGATCGGCGGTTCGACGCCGGTTTCGGTGGCGGTGAAGTCGGTGGCGGGCAACTAGGACGAGCCTTCGCCGGCTTTGGGCCGGGACCCCCGGGCTGGAACCCAAGGCAGGGGCCCTGGGCTGGGACTCTGGGCTAGAAGAGGGGCAGTTGGCCGGGGAATTCGGGTTGGACGTACCCGTCCAACGATGGCTGGGCCGCTCCGAGTTCCGCCTGCCGCCGCGATCCCGGACACGAGACGAGTTCCCCGCTCCCCCGGGCTCCCCCGGGCTCCCCGCGGATCGTGCCGCGCGAATCTCCCGGCGACGACAGCGATCTCCCGTCGGCACTCGGGACAGCTCCGACGCCGGGACGACGACACGAACGACGGCCGTGACTGCGATGACATGGGATCACTCTCCCTCATGGCCGCTCATCAGGAACGACGCATGACAAAGGGCATGACAAAGGGCCTGTGATCTGCGATAAGCAGATCACAGGCCCTTTGTTTAACCTGTGGCGGCGCCAGGGTTCGAACCTGGGTAGGCTGAGCCGGCAGATTTACAGTCTGCTCCCTTTGGCCGCTCGGGCACACCGCCAGGGTTTGCTGCCATTTCGAACCGCTTTTCGGCGGTGCTCCCTGGCAACGACGTAAACAATACCCGATGCCCAGGGGTGCTTCGCCACCCGATTGAGCGGCGCCCGGAGGGAAGGGGGTGGCTACCCTTATGCGGATGCGGCCCGGGACGTACACCGGGCTCGGCTGCTGTCCCGACGCACGCCGATACGCACTCCACAGATTCAGACAAGCACCCCATACAAGGAGCCACAGGACATGGCCGACTCCAGTTTCGACATCGTCTCGAAGGTCGAGCGGCAGGAGGTCGACAACGCCCTCAACCAGACCGCCAAGGAGATCTCCCAGCGCTACGACTTCAAGGGCGTGGGTGCCTCGATCTCGTGGTCCGGCGAGAAGATCCTCATGGAGGCGAACTCCGAGGAACGGGTCAAGGCGGTCCTCGATGTGTTCGAGACCAAGTTGATCAAGCGTGGCATCTCGCTGAAGGCCCTGGACGCGGGTGAGCCCCAGCTCTCCGGCAAGGAGTACAAGCTCTTCGCCTCGATCGAGGAGGGCATCTCCCAGGACAACGCGAAGAAGGTCGCGAAGATCATCCGCGACGAGGGCCCGAAGGGCGTGAAGGCCCAGGTCCAGGGCGAGGAGCTGCGCGTCAGCTCGAAGAGCCGCGACGACCTTCAGACCATCATCGCCCTCCTCAAGGGCAAGGACTTCGATTTCGCACTGCAGTTCGTGAACTACCGGTAGTCCACGAGTGGTCGGGGGAGGGTGGGCACCCCGCGTCGCCCACCCTCCCGGCCGTTCCTTGCCGGCCGCCAGCTACCGGCTGCTTGTCAGGTACGCGCTCAGTCGCGCGAGTTGCCGAACAGGATGCGGTACGCGATCAGCAGCACCAGTGAGCCGCCTATCGCCGCCGCCCACGTGGTGCCGTCGTAGAACTGTTTGCTGATGGGGTGGTCGAAGAAACGCGCCGAGATCCAGCCGCCGAGGAAGGCCCCCGCGACGCCGATGACCGTCGTGCCGATGAACCCGCCCGGGTCGCGCCCCGGCAGCAGGAACTTGGCGATGGCCCCGGCCAACAGCCCCAGGATTATCCAGCCGATGATGCTCATGTCCTGAACCTGCCCCTCTGCTCTGTGTTCGAACTGTCCCGGCACTGTGACTTGCGACGTTGTCGACCTCGTCGGGTCGGCGCGTTCGGTGTGTTCGGTTTGGTGAGTTGTTCGTCTCGCGTTGCTGTACAGGACGTCAACGCGGTGTCCGGCGGTTGCACCGGTCAGTAGGGTGCGGCCCATGACACAGTCCAGCGCCCCATCGCCACCCGAACTGCGCCGCACCCTCGGTGTCGGGGACGCCGTGCTCATCGGGCTCGGCTCGATGGTCGGGGCCGGTGTCTTCGCGGCCCTGGCACCCGCGGCGGGCGCGGCCGGATCAGGGCTGTTGCTCGGGCTCGCCACGGCGGCCGTGGTCGCCTACTGCAACGCCATGTCGTCCGCCCGGCTGGCCGCCCTCTATCCCGCATCGGGCGGCACCTACGTGTACGGGCGTGAGCGGCTCGGCGTTTTCTGGGGCTATCTCGCGGGCTGGTCGTTCGTCGTCGGGAAAACGGCTTCCTGCGCGGCGATGGCCCTCACCGTGGGCACGTACGTCTGGCCTGATCAGGCGCACGCGGTCGCGGTAGCGGCCGTGGTCGCGCTGACCGCGGTGAACTACGGCGGCGTCCAGAAGTCCGCCTGGCTGACGCGGGCGATCGTGGCTGTGGTCCTCGCTGTCCTCGCTTCCGTGGTGGTCGTGTGCCTGTCCTCCGGTGCCGCCGACGCCGGCCGGCTGGAGGTGGGGGCCTCCGGGGGTGTGGGC
>NZ_LIQQ01000264.1 GCF_001418565.1 Streptomyces graminilatus
GATGGATCGAGGCAGCCGAGGAGCCACCGTCCGAGATCCCGGATGACGGAAGGGTGGCCCGACGCTGGCGGCCCCTCGGCTGCCTCGATCCATCGGGTGGCGTAGCGGCGCTGGAGGCGGTCGGTCAGCCGGTCCTCGTCGGTGCCCGCGTCGAGCTGGGTGCCGATGGCGCGGGCGAGTTTCCGCAGGACGAACGGGCTGAGGGCGGGGAGTTCGTGGTGGACCGGCCGGAGGACGCGCCAGACGCGGGGTGAGAGCTGCAGTCCGGGTCCGGTGTACGGGGCGCGGTCGGCGATGGCGGTTGAGGTGGGGGTGTGGGTATCCGTGCGCAGCACGCGATCACCGGAAGCGAACGTGTCCGGCACCGAGTTGTCCACAGGAGTCGCGACCCACTTACGGTCACCTCGCCTACGGCGGATACCCCCACCCAGCTTCGTCTCACCACGTCGGTCAGTACCCAGGTCTTCCACTGTCGCGAGGGATCCGTCATGATCGCCCGGACCCGATCCGTCATGAATGACCGGTGACGCCTCGTCCCACAGCGCCAGTTGCTCATCGGCCACCGGCTCCGACACCGTGGTGGTGATCACCGTGGGAACGGCGTGGAGGGGGTGGCGGTGGGTTTCGTAAGCATGCCGTCCCTGCTCGCCCTCACGGCGGTGCACCGTCAGCCAGCCCGTCGACTCCAGCTCTGCGATCAGGCGGCGTACGTGGCGCTCGCTCAGGTGCTTGCCTGCCTTGTCCCCGGTGTGGTGGTAGAGCTGCTCGGCGAGCTCGGCGGCGGTGACGGGGATACGGCGGGCGGTGGCGTAGGCAAGGAGCGCGTACAGGCGCAGCAGCCGGGGGCTCAGGGCCTCGGCTGCGCGGATGGGGATACGGACCCACAGCTCGCCGGTGGTGAGGGTGCGGGTGACGCGGTGTGCGGACTCGCCTTTGCCGCCGGGCAGGGTGCGCCGTACGGTCGGGATCTCGGTGATGCCGTCGACCAGGTCGGGCCCGATGAGCGGGCGCAAGCCTCTCTCCACCGAGGACTTGGACATGCCGAGGTACTCGGCGATCACCGCGACCTTGGCGGTGCAGCCCTCCGGGCGGAGGGCCAGCGCTGCGATCTTGACGTAGGTGCTCAGGGCCGCATCCGGAAACTGAGCACCCACGACCAGGCGCAGGGGCACTTTGATGGTGTGTCCGCCGGCGCGCGGGCGCGCACCCTCGGCCGCGCGGGGCGGCTCGGGGTGTGCGGCAGCCGAGGGGGCTGCGTGCGCGACGGCGGACATCGGGTTCCTTCAGGTGTGGTGGAGGGTCAGCGGGTGGTGCAGGCGGGATAGGAGGAGCCGCGGTGGCAGTCGTCGTAGACGGAGGACGACACCTCGAACTCGTGTTCCTGGCCGTCCTTGTCGCGGGTGGTCAGCTCGTACTCGAAGTGGCAGGACCGGTGCCGCTTCTTGCCGGTGCCGGTGGTGTGGCACTCGTAGTCGCGGTCCTTGGCGACGACGCGGCCGGGCGGGCCCTGCTCGAGGCCGCTGCTGCAGGCGGTCATGAGCAGTGCGGTCGCGGTGAGGGCGGCTCCGAGCAGGGCCAGGGCGCGCTTCACTGGACGATTCCGGCGGTGCGGGCGGCGGACAGCCAGGTCGCGAACTCGCGGGTGATGCCGTCGTACAGCTCTCCGTCGGTGACCGTGCCCGGGTTGGCGGCGTGGAAGAAGGAGGCGTTGTCGACGGTGCGGCCCGGCAGGGTGTCGAGGGTTTTGAGGAAGAGCATGTTGCGCTCGGGGCCGAAGCCGACGAACGCGAAGAACAGCGGGCGCGTGGACGCGTGGCGGAGGGCGTGCTCGGCGGCGGGCGGGTCGTCGGGTTCGCCGTCGGTCTGGAAGATGACCAGCCCCGGATCGGTCGCGCCGGACGCGTCGTGTTCGGCGACGGCGGCGGCGATCGCCGCGGCGTAGTTGGTGGAGCCCCAGTCCGAGCCGGTGTGGGTGCGGTTGATGACGCCCGCGTAGTTGTCGAGGCGGACGTCGCAGGTGAGGTCGACGCAGGCGCCGAAGTAGGAGATGGGTACGGAGCCCTCGTCGTCGAGGTTCACG
>NZ_LIQQ01000265.1 GCF_001418565.1 Streptomyces graminilatus
CCTGGGGGCGGCCGCCCCCAGAGACGCCCACCCCGGCCAACCCGCACCCCACAACAAACCTCACCGCACCCCCCGCTCCTCCACAACGGAGTTGTACGCCGCGACCTGCGCCCGCCGAGCCGTCCGCTCCACGGGCCGCAACGCCTCCGCCCGCGCCGCGATCTCCGAGGCGCTCACCGCCCCGCCGGGACCGTTCGCGGACGCCACCGAGATCAGCAGCCCCACCCGCTGCGCCAGCTCCAGCACCCGTACCGCCCGTGGCGGATACCCCGGCGCCAACACCTCGCGCCCCCGCTCCGCCCGCGCCCGGTACGCGTCGACCGCCGCCTCCGCGACCGGCCCCGACCCGGCGACGTCCAGCCGGGACAAGACCATCGTGGCGTCGCGCAGCGCCTCCGCGAGCTCCCGCTCGGCCTCCCCGAGGGACGGCACGTCGGCCGGCGGCGCCTCCCGTACCGGCAGGCAGTGCCAGACGACCTCGACATGCACGTCCCCGGCCGGCCCGGCCTCGTACACCTCCGGGACCAGCCCCAGCGCGGCCCCCTCGCAGACCACCGCCTCCTCCGCCTCCAGCGCCCGCGCGTTGAACTCGGGCGGCCCGCTCAGCCCGAGCGGATGCCCCGGCGCGGGCAGCGCGATCCGCAGCCCGGACGCGCCGAGCGTCCGCAGCCGCCCCAGCGCGAGCGTGAGACCGACGGGCGCCGACTCACCGGGCAGCCCCTCGACCCGGTGCACCGCGTCCTCCCCGACGATGGCGAGCACAGCGTCGTCCGGCGAAACAAGTCCGGCCAAAAGGGCATTTCCCCATGCGGCCAGTCGTCCTGAGCGTGGTTCCGAAAGCATGCCCCCACCCTAAGGACCGACCGAGGGGAGGGACCGGCCGACCGGTGGCGTAGATTTCGTGGGGGGCTGTGCCCATAGGCGCACACGAACGCGAGACTGGCCGACACTGCATTGGGAGACAACCCGCTCATGAGCGATGTTCTGGAGCTGGAGGACGTATCCGTGGTCCGCGAGGGCCGGGCTCTGGTGGACCAGGTCTCCTGGTCGGTCAAGGAGGGCGAACGCTGGGTCATCCTCGGCCCCAACGGCGCCGGGAAGACCACCCTCCTCAACCTCGCTTCCAGCTACCTCTTCCCCAGCCAGGGCACCGCCAGCATCCTCGGCGAGACCCTCGGCAAGGTCGACGTCTTCGACCTGCGCCCGCGCATCGGCATGGCCGGCATCGCCATGGCCGACAAGCTGCCCAAGCGCCAGACCGTCCTCCAGACGGTGCTGACCGCCGCGTACGGCATGACGGCCGGCTGGCAGGAGGAGTACGAGGACATCGACGAACAGCGCGCCCGCGCCTTCCTCGACCGCCTCGGCATGAGCGACTACCTCGACCGCCGCTTCGGCACCCTCTCCGAGGGCGAGCGCAAGCGCACCCTCATCGCCCGCGCCCTGATGACCGACCCCGAGCTGCTGCTCCTCGACGAGCCCGCCGCCGGCCTCGACCTCGGCGGCCGTGAGGACCTCGTACGCCGTCTCGGCCGTCTCGCCCGCGACCCGATCGCCCCCTCCATGATCATGGTCACCCACCATGTCGAGGAGATCGCCCCCGGCTTCACCCACGTCCTGATGATCCGCCAGGGCAAGGTGCTCGCGGCCGGCCCCCTGGAGCTCGAACTCACCTCCCGCAACCTGTCGATGTGCTTCGGGCTGCCCCTCATCGTCGAGCAGGTCGGCGAACGCTGGACCGCGCAGGGCCTGTCGATGTCCTGACGGACACCGGTTCCGCGCGAACCACCCCGCAGAACAAGCAGAAGAAGCAGAACAGCGGAACAACTGGAAGAAGCCTGCGCCAAGTTGATCGGCGCCCTGTCGGTGACCAGGCATGCGGACCTACCATGACGATGTGAACGACATCGACGCATGGGTGTGGTGGCTCGTCGGCGCGGTGGCGCTGGGGATCCCGCTCGTGGTGACCGCGATGCCGGAGTTCGGCATGCTCGCCGTGGGCGCCCTGGCCGCCGCCGGTACGGCCGGACTGGGCGCCGGAGTCGTCGTCCAGGTCCTGGTGTTCGCCATCGTGTCGACCGCGCTCATCGCCGTCGTACGGCCCATCGCGAACCGGCACCGCGCCGACCGGCCCCGGCTCCTCTCCGGAATCGACGCGCTGAAGGGCAAGCAGGCCGTCGTCCTGGAACGCGTCGACGGCTCCGGCGGCCGGATCAAGCTCGCCGGAGAGGTCTGGTCGGCCCGCTCTCTCGACACCCAACTCGCCTACGAGGTAGGCCAGGAGGTGGACGTCGTCGAGATCGAGGGGGCCACGGCGATCGTCATGTGACCTCGTACGACGCAAGTGAGCGGAACGTCCACAGGGCAGCCGACGGTCTGTCACACTCGACCAGCAAGATCTTCAACAAGCAGGATCTTCAACAGGCATACGATCTTTCCGCGAGCGTCAAGGCGGAGAAGGGATACGGGGATCCACGATGGAACCCATCATCATCGTCCTGATCATTCTGGTGGTGTTGGTCTTCATCGCCCTGATCAAGACCATCCAGGTCATCCCACAGGCCAGCGCCGCCATCGTGGAGCGGTTCGGCCGGTACACGCGGACACTCAACGCGGGCCTGAACATCGTCGTCCCGTTCATAGACACCATCCGCAACCGCATCGACCTCCGCGAGCAGGTCGTGCCGTTCCCGCCCCAGCCGGTGATCACCCAGGACAACCTGGTCGTCAACATCGACACCGTCATCTACTACCAGGTGACGGACGCACGGGCGGCGACGTACGAGGTCGCCAGCTACATCCAGGCCATCGAGCAGCTCACCGTCACCACGCTCCGCAACATCATCGGTGGCATGGACCTGGAGCGGACCCTGACCTCCCGCGAGGAGATCAACGCGGCCCTGCGCGGAGTCCTCGACGAGGCCACCGGCAAGTGGGGCATCCGCGTCAACCGCGTCGAGCTGAAAGCGATCGAGCCGCCGACCTCCATCCAGGACTCGATGGAGAAGCAGATGCGCGCCGACCGTGACAAGCGCGCCGCGATCCTCACCGCCGAAGGTATCCGCCAGTCGCAGATCCTCACGGCGGAAGGCGAGAAGCAGTCCTCGATCCTGCGCGCCGAAGGTGAGGCCAAGGCCGCAGCCCTGCGCGCCGAGGGCGAGGCCCAGGCCGTCCGTACGGTCTTCGAGGCCATCCACGCCGGCGACCCGGACCAGAAGCTCCTCTCCTACCAGTACCTCCAGATGCTCCCGAAGATCGCCCAGGGCGACGCCAACAAGCTCTGGATCGTCCCCAGCGAAATCGGCGACGCACTCAAGGGCCTGTCCGGCGCCATGGGCAACTTCGGCAACCTGGGCGGCGGTTCGGGCGACGGGGGCACCCCGCCCACCGAACGCCGAGAAAAGCCGTCAATCACGGACTGACGGCTTCTTGAGAACTCCGGGGGTAACCCCGCGCCCCTTCAGGGGCGCGGGGAACGGCGCGATCAACCACATCGGACCCGCGGCGAACGAACAACCAACGGACCCCGAACAAGACGCTACGCCGCCGGCTGAGTCAGCCACCCAGGCAGCGCCTCGAACTCCCCCGGCCCCAAAGACAAAAGCATCGCGTCCGCGGGCGAAGGCTCGAACGGCTGCCGCAGCAACGGCATCCCCGCCTGCTCCGGAGTCCGCGCCGCCTTACGGTGGTTGTCCTCCGCGCACGAGGCGACGGTGTTCAGCCACGAGTCCTGACCACCCTGTGCCCGCGGCACCACATGGTCCACGGTCGTCGCCCGCCGCCCGCAGTACGCGCACCTGTGCCGGTCCCGGACCAGCACACCACGCCTCGACCACGGAGCTTGTCTTCGGAAGGGCACCCGGACATAGCGGCAGAGCCTGATCACACGTGGCGCGGGTATGTCGACCGCTGCTCCGCGCATACGGATCTCGGGGTGGGCCTGCTCGACAACAGCCTTGTCCTGCAGCACCAGAACGACGGCCCGGTTCAACGTCACCGTCGACAGCGGCTCGAAGCTCGCGTTCAGTACCAGCGTGTCCCGCATCCAGCCCACCTCCTCTGCTCACAGGCCCACCGCGTGGCGGGCTTGGATCAACTCTGGCCGGGCACGCCGAGATGGACAACGCAATAAAAAATGCCCGCCTCTGATCACTTCCAAGACCAGAGGCGGGCAAACGTTCAATGAACGTCAGACTTCGGCGGGAACCTCGTACTCACCGACAAGCTGGGCACGCGCGATCGCGTGGAACCGCAGATGGAAACCGACGACCGCGGGCGACGCGTCCGCGTCCGGACCCAGCTTCTCCTGATCCACGGCGTACACCGTGAACACATACCGGTGCGGACCGTCCCCGGCCGGCGGCGCCGCACCGCCGAACTCCCTCGTGCCGTAGTCGCTGCGCGCCTGGACCACACCCTCGGGCAGTCCCTCGAACTTCCCGCTGCCCGCACCTGCGGGCAACTCGGTCACCGAGGCCGGGATGTCGAACGCGACCCAGTGCCAGAACCCGCTGCCCGTGGGCGCGTCCGGGTCGTAGCAGGTCACCGCGAAACTCCTGGTCTCCGGCGGGAACCCCGCCCACGCCAACTGCGGCGAGGTGTTGCCGGACGCGTAGACCTGAGCGTCCTTGAGTCTCGCGCCCTCCTCGACATCCGCGCTCGTGACCGTGAACGACGGGACGGGAGGATGGAAATCGTGCGGCAGCGGCGGCCTCTTGAGCTCGGTCACCTCGGTACCTCCTGGTGGGGACGGGGTCGGATCTGCGCTGTACCGGAGGCTACTGGAACTACTAGAACCAACTGCGCTTGCTGCCGACCTCGGCAAGCCACTGATTGAGGTACGCGGCCCAGTCCGTGCCCTGGTAGTCGTGCAGGCCCACCTGGAACGACCGGAAGGTGTCACTGCCCTCGCTGAACAGACCGGGCTTCTTGTCCATCTCCAGCACCACGTCCATCGCGTGCTCGTCGGCGACGAAGCTCAACTCGACCTGGCTCAGGCCCTGGTACTGAGCCGGCGGGAAGAACTCGACCTCCTGGTAGAAGGGAAGCTTCTGCCGCGTACCGCGAATGTGACCGCGTTCGAGGTCCGCGTTCTTGAAACGGAAGCCCAACTGGACGAAGGCGTCCAGGATCGCCTTCTGCGCCGGCAACGGGTGCACGTTGATGGGGTCCAGGTCACCGGAGTCGACAGCGCGCGCGATCGCCAGCTCGGTGGTCACCCCGATGTGCATCCCGCGCAGCGCCTGACCGTCGATCATCGTGACGGGTGTCTCCCAGGGGATCTCCAGCCCGAACGGCACGATGTGCACGGCACCGGCCTGGACCTCGAAGGCACCGCCCAGCCGCACCTTCGTGAACTCGATGTCCTGCTTGTACTCCTGGTCACCGCCCTCGACCTCGACCTTGGCCTGGAGCCCTACGGACAGTCCCTGGATCTCCTGATTGACGGAACCGCCCTGGATCCGCACCTCACCCTGGACGACACCGCCCGGCACGACGTTGACCTCTGTCAACACCGTCTCGACCGAAGCCCCACCGGCACCCAGGCTCGCGAGCAGCTTCTTGAACGCCATGTCTCTCCTTCTCCAGCGATCCTTGCGATCCCTTGATCCTTGAAAACGCGATCCGGCCGTGGCCGGTTCCGTCCTCACCCTGGCAAGGCGGACGCCTCCTGGCCACCCCGTTCGCCGAGCACACCTGCACTACGCTCGGACGGCATGATCGCGCCCGCTGACCGTACGCCCCTCCCCAGGGAGTTCTTCGACCGGCCGGTACTGGAGGTAGCCCCCGATCTCCTCGGCCGTGTCCTGGTACGCAACACCCCGGACGGCCCGATCGAACTGCGCCTCACAGAGGTGGAGGCCTACGACGGCCCGAACGACCCCGGCTCCCACGCCTATCGCGGCCCCACAAGCCGCAACGGCGTGATGTTCGGCCCTCCCGGACATGTGTACGTCTACTTCACCTACGGCATGTGGCACTGCATGAACCTGGTGTGCGGCCCCGAGGGCACGGCGAGCGGGGTCCTGCTCCGGGCCGGCGAGATCATCGAGGGCGCCGAACTTGCCCGCAAACGTCGAGTTTCAGCCCGAAATGACAAGGAACTGGCCAAAGGCCCGGCCCGCCTGGCCACCGCCCTGGACGTGGGCAGGGCCCTCGACGGCGCGGACGCCTGCGCCGCCGGGGCCGCACCGGTCACGATCCTGAGCGGCACTCCCGTCGGCGCCGAGCAGGTGAGCAGCGGTCCGCGCACCGGCGTGGCCGGCGACGGCGGTGTCCACCCCTGGCGCTTCTGGATCACCAACGACCCTACGGTGAGCCCCTATCGAGCCCATGCGCCTCGTCGACGCTCAACTTGACGCCCCTATGGGCGGTCCGTAAGGTAGCCCGAGCCGCTTGAACCGGGTACGGCGTTCGCCTGCAGCCGGAAGTGGCCAACCCACTACCTACGACTCCCTCTTGGCGGGGGCAATTTCGGCGTGCCTGCACACCGAAATTGTGAACGCGCCGGACTCGATTATGAGTTGCCGAGGGAATCGGCTAACGTAGTGAATGTCGAAAGGCCGACAGGCGAAAGCCAAAAGGCCCAAGGCAATCCCACCGACAGGGAATCGGAACCGGAAACGGTCTGATAGAGTCGGAAACGCAAGACAGCAAGACAAAGCAAAACAGCAGGACCGAAGGGAAACTGCCCGGAGGAAAGCCTGAGAGAGTCTCTCGGGTGAGTACAAAGGAAGCGTCCGTTCCTTGAGAACTCAACAGCGTGCCAAAAATCAACGCCAGATTTGTTGATACCCCG
>NZ_LIQQ01000266.1 GCF_001418565.1 Streptomyces graminilatus
GGCGGGCCCGCCAGACCCAGACCCCCAGCACGAGCAGGACCACCACCAGCCACACGGCACGGCTCGGTTCGCCCGACTCGGTCAGCCGCGCCAGCACACCCTGGAGCGACTGGTTGGAGATGTACGCCGCCTTGCCGACCCGCTGGGTGTCCCACAGCGCCTCGGTCCAGTAGAAGCGGGAGGCGTCCGGCGCGATCAACGCCGCGAGCACGGTGGCCGCCCCGGCGACAGCCGTCGCGACCCCGGCGGCCCGCCGCCGCCCGGCGAGCAGCAGCAGCCCGATGAAGAGCGCGGGGGTCAGTTTGACGGCGGCGGCGAGTCCGATCCCGATGCCCGCCCAGCGGGTCCGCCCGGTCGTCAGCAGCCAGGCGTCGGTGAGGACGAGGGCCAGCAGTACGAGGTTGACCTGGCCGAGGCTGACGGTGTCGCGGACGGGTTCGAACAGTGCCAGCGCGCAGCCGGTCAGGGCCCAGCCGTACCAGCCGTGCCGGCGCAGCGCGGGTCCGGCGGTCAGCCACACCACCGCGCCGAGCGCCGCCAGGTTGAGGAGCAGCGCGACCGTGGTCGCGGCCCGGAGCCCGAGCATCGCCATCGGCAGCATGCTGATGGCCGCGAACGGCGGATAGGTGAACCCGCAGGTCGAGCCGGGCAGCAGGTAGTCGTACAGCCGGCCGCCGTGATTGGCCCAGTTGTCGATGCTGCCGTAGTAGACGCGCAGGTCGAACCAGCCGCGCAGCAGGGGCACGGTCGCCGTGAACACGGTCACGGCGGCGGCGAGGGCGAGCACCAGGAGCAGCCGTTCCCGGTCGGTGCGGGGCAGTCTCACTCGGGTCATACGGTGCTCTCCCTCAGGGGTGTGCGAGCCGCCTGGTTGACCTGCCAGAGGACGACCACGGCCAGTACGCCGCCGGAGACGGCCAGGACCAGTTCCCCGGTCCCGGCGGGCGCGCCGCTCGGCAGGGCCAGAAGCGCGACGACCCCGGTGACGGCGGCGAGGCGGTGGCGTACCGAGGTGCTGGGCGCGGCGGCGGCGATGAGGAACAGGGCCCACAGGGCGTACCAGGGCCGGATCGCCGGGCCGAGGACGACCACGACGGCCAGGCTGAGGCCGAGCGCGTAGAGCGGGCTGAGGCGTGGGCGGCGCAGCCAGATGAAGGCGATGGCGAGGACGGTGAGCACGATGCCGAGCAGATGCCAGGCCGGGACGGCGAGCGGCGCCAGACCGCTGCCGGCCTTCGTGAGCACGGAGGCCGTGGCGCGGCCGAGAAGGCTGGTGAGGGCCCAGTTCTGGGGTGACACCGGGGTTTTCAGGGCGCGGATCCAGCCGTATCCGGTGCCCGTCAGCGCGGTGACGCCGACGGTGGTCACGGCTGCCGCGCCGGCTGTCGTCAGTACCGCCCGCGCCGGACCGCGACCCGCGCGGATCTGGAGCACCACGACCGCGGCGAGGCCGAGGACGGCGGGTGCCTTGACGAGGGCGGCGAGCGTGACGAGTACGGCGCCGAGGACCGGCCACCGGCCCAGCGCGGCCACCAGGCCCACACCGAGCAGCCCGAGCATGATCGCGTCGTTGTGCGCGCCCGCCACCAGGTGGAGCAGGACCAGCGGGTTGAGGGCGCCGAGCCAGAGCGCGGCGGCCGGGTCGGCGCCGCTGTGCCGGGCGAGGCGGGGCAGGGCCGCCGCCATCAGCGCCACGCCGAGCAGCGCCACCAGCCGCAGACCGAAGAGGCCGGCCGGGATCTGACCCCGGGTCAGTCCGGAGAGCCCGGACGCGACGGCGAGGAACACCGGGCCGTAGGGGGCGCCGGTCTGCTGCCACATCGGGGCGACCTCGGCGGCGAGCGGGCCGCCGAGCAGGTCGGGCCCCTGCGTGTAGACATCCATGTGCGCGTCGACCATCGCGCCCTGGGCGAGATAGCTGTAGACGTCCCGGCTGAACAGGGGCGGGGCGAGGAGCAGCGGGGCCGCCCAGACGACGAGGACCAGCATCAGGGACCGTACGGTGGGCGGCTCCGGGCCCCTGACCAGTCTGCCGAGCAGGGTCCAGGCGGCTATCAGCAGGACGACACCGAAGTAGACGCCGACCAGGCCGAGCGCGGCCTGGTCGGTGGAGGGCGCGATGAACTCTTCGACGGGGAGGGCTCCGGCGGTCTCACCCCCGAGGGCGAGGCACGCGGTGCCGAGCAGGCCTATGGCCTGGCAACTGGAAAGGTCGATCGGGAGACCCTTGGCCAACACTCGGCCAGGTTGGCAGCGGTGGGTGGACGGGGGACTACGGGGTGTTCTCGGGGCGGAGGCCTTCGCGTTACCGGTGGGTGAGCGCTTTGGGTGATTCGTTCAAGTTCAGGCGGGCGGGGGCTTGCCGCGCGGGCTGCGCGCGCTCCTCGGATGCGGGCGCTTGCGGGAAAAACGCTCCGAGAGACGCTCGGTCTGCCCGCGTACGCCGACAAAGGGACGGGCGGACGTTGAGTGCCCCTCGCCCCTCGCGTGCCGCAACGAGGGGTACGCGGGCGATCTGCCGTGGGAATTCCTTTGACGCCTTGAAGCACCGGTCGTGGCACACAGCGGCTGCGCTTCGAACGCGACATCGCCCCGCAGGGAACGGCCACGGAAGACCGCCTTGCCTCAAGGGACCCCGCTCCACATCCCGTTCCCGGAAACGGTCAGCCCCGAGGAATCACCCAGCCCGGCACCCAGGTCCCGGCGGCGTCCTGGCCGACAGTCGTGGCGGCGAGATGGGCGCGGAGGGTGGCAAGCGCTGGATGGGGGTTGTCTCGGTGCCAGAGGAGCGAGTGCGGATAGACGGGCGTCGGGTCGGTCACCGGGATACGGCGCAGACCGTGGTCGGCGGGCCAGATGAGGCGGGTGTGCTCGCCCATGAAGGTGGCCAGGGCGGGAGTGTCGGCGATGGTGTCGAGGAGTGCGTCGGAGCCGAAGTTGGGGCCGGTCACTTCGATGCTGAGGCCGAACTCGGCGACGAGGTCGTCGTAGTAGGCGCCCCACTCGGTACCGGGGGCGATGCCGGGCATCCAGATCCGGTGCCCGGTGAGTTGGGCGACGGTCACCGACCGGGCACCTGCCAGTGCGTGGGCGGGGCCGGTGAGGAGTTGGAGAGGCTCGTCGAGCACCCGGACGGAGGCGATGTCCCCGGGAAGGGGCCGGGCGGGCGCGGCGACGGCGCGGAAGGACGCGTCGATCGCACCGGAGCGGATGGCGGTGACGGCTGTCTCGATGTCGAACAGCATCATCACGTCGAGGTCGATCTCGGGGTGTGCGCTGTGGAAGCCGCGCATCAGGCTCGACTGCGCGCTGCGCGAGGCGATCACGTCGACGCGCAGCGGGCGGTGGCCCGGGCGCACGGATGCACCCGCGCGCTCGGCAACGCGCAACAACTCGCGTGCGTGGGGCAGGAACGCCTGCCCGTCGATGGTGAGCTCGGCGCCCCGGGGGGCCCGGGTGAACAACCGCACACCGAGGTCGTGCTCCAGCGCGGCGATGCGCTTGGAGACGGCCTGCTGGGTGATCGACAGGTCGGTGGCGGCTTTCTGGAACTGGCCCGCTTCCGCGACGGCTACAAAGGTGCGTACTGCTTCGAGGTCCACGCCGACCCACCTTAGTGAACAACTGATGGTTGTGGATTGCTGGCAGTTCAGTTGTTTGACCTGCCATTGTCCTGACCGCTTACCTCTCATTGGTCAACGCCGGTTTGTTCGGGTGGGACATCAATTCAGGTGGGACATCAAGGGGAGTGCGCTGAGCATGGTGGGCAGGAGACGGTTGGGTCGGCAGTTCGGCTGGCTGTGGGCGTCATATGCGGTGAGCACGTATGGGTCCGGGCTGGGATTCGGGGCGTTGCCGCTGATCGCCGTACTGGTGTTGCATGCCGGACCCGCCGAGGTTTCCGCGCTGTCCGCGGTGGGGCCCGCGGTGGGCGTGCTGATCGCGGTGCCGCTCGCGCCGTGGGTGGAGTTCCGGCGCAAGCGCCCGGTCATGATCGCGATGGACCTGGCCCGGTTCGCTGCCATGGCGACGATCCCGGTCGCCTACGCCTTCGGATGGCTCAGTCTCGTCCAACTGCTCGTGGTCTCGGCCGTGGTCGCCGCAGCCAAGATCGCCTTCAACGCGGCCAGCGGCGCTTACCTCAAGGCCCTCATCCGGCCGGACGACCTGCTCGTCGCCAACGCGCGGTTCGAGTCCACGAACTGGAGCTCCATCGCGGTCGGACCACCGCTCGGCGGGGCGGCGATCGGCCTGTTCGGGCCGGTCACCACCGTGGTGGCCGACGCGCTCAGCTACCTGCTCTCCGCACTGGGCATCACCGCGATCCGCGAGATCCCCGACCAGGAAGAAGCACCGCGTACGACCGGCAAGGGCCCGCTCCTGGCGGGGGCGCTGCTCGACGGCTGGCGACACATCATGGGCCACCCCGGTCTGCGGCCGCTCTACCTCAACCACATGCTCGTCGCCGGTCTGATCATGGCTACCGAGCCGCTGCTGGCCGTACTCCTGCTTCGCCAACTCGGGTTCCCACCCTGGCAGTACGCCCTCGCCTTCGCCGCTCCCTGTCTCGGCGGTCTCATCGGCTCGCGACTGGCCCGTCGTGTCGTGGTCCGCTTCGGCCGGCACCGGGTTTTCCGGACCGTCGGCACTCTGCGTGCCATCTGGCTGATCGGCCTGGCGTTCGTCCGTCCCGGCGTCGTCGGTCTCGTCACCGTGATGGCCGTCGAGCTGGCGATCATCATCAACATGAGCCTCTACAACCCGGTGCTCGCCACCTACCGGCTCGAACACACCCCCAGGCATCTCGTCGCCCGCACCCTTTCGGCCTGGTCGATCGGTCAGCAGGCATCCATCGCCGTCCTCACCGCACTCGCCGGGCTGCTCGCCGACGTCACCAGTCCACGCACCGCTCTCACGGTCGCAGGACTGCTCATCCTGACCACGCCACTCCTACTTCCCCGACAGGACCAGTCCTCGCAGCACAAGCCGGAACTGTCCCGCAGCCACTCATGAGGCACCACGACTTGCCACCTGCAGGCCGCGGCCGGTCCGCCGGTGCGCGTCCGCGTCGACCTGGCACACCCACCGGTTAAGGAGAACACCCGCGTGAGCACTGCCCCCGTGCTTGACCCCACCCACACCGCGCTTCTGGTCATGGACTACCAGCCCGCGATCCTGGCCTTTGTGCCCGAAGGCGAGGACCGCAACGCCCTGATCGGTCGCGTGGAAGAGGCCATCGCCGACGTTCGCGCGCATGGCGGCACCATCGCCTACGTACGCGTCGGCTTCACCGAGACCGACTGGGACGCGATCCCGGCCTCCAACAAGTCCTTCGCCCCGCTGGCCCGACACCGCGTCATGCACCACGAGGACCCCGCCGCCGCCATCCACGAGCGTCTGGCTCCCCGGGACGGCGACATCGTCGTGCGCAAGATCCGCTACGGCGGCATGTCCACCACCGAACTCGACCAGGAGCTACGCGAGCGCGGCATCACCACTCTGGTCGTCTCCGGCATCAGCACCAGCGGCGCCGTCCTGTCCACTGTCATCGACGCGGCCGACCGCGACTATCAGCTCTACGTCCTGTCCGACGGCGTCGCCGACCCGGACACGGAAGTCCACAACGTCCTGCTCCACCAGGTCTTTCCCTCACGAGCCCACATCATCGACACCACTGAGCTGCACACCCTGCTCCGGGCTGAGTGACTCGAACCAGGAGCCGATCCCACCCACGGCCGCCGCACCCCCAGTGCCGACCCAGCAGCCCGGAGCTTCACCACCGCCCACCGCATCCGCCGCCACTGCCCCCAGCACCCCACGAGCCGGTGACCAGTGCGAACGTCACCGCCGGGATAGCCCCGGCGGCGAATGCCACCCCCAGCGGGCTCACGCCTCTTCGGCCGAGTTCGGGTTGCGCAGCGGGCGCATCCCGCCGGGCAGGTAGGGCAGGTAGGGCAGCTTGAACGAATACCGGCCCAGCATGTTGATGTGCTGCCGCACGAACGGGGAAAGCCGGGCGACGTCCTCGTCGCGGACGTCGAACCCGTCCCACCGCAGCTGGTTCCCCGCGGCGTCCGTGTAGCGGGTATTGAAGAGCACGAGGGCATTGAGGACCAGGTCGAGCGCGCCGAGCTGGTCATATCCGAACCAGTCCAGCTCAGCGGCAGGTCCGCCTGCGGGCCGTCGTTCACCACGGAAAGCAGTCGTGAGAAGTTGGGTGAACATCGCTGATCTTGCTCATCGCGCCATCATCCATGGCGGCCGACATGAGCGGTGGGCCTCACCGAGGGACGAAACGCAGGCATGGGCCGGTCGGGCACCGTCAGAAGGTGCCTACGTTCGTCCACTGACCCTCGTGGAGGGGAATGCGGGCTCACCTGCGCGGGAACTCCACGCGTCGGAGGTCACGTTCCTGCAGGTCAACAAAATCCGTCGGTTGTCCGGGACCCTGAGCCTCGCGGACACCCGGCGTCACGGCATGCCTGCACCGTGACGCCCCGGCTGCACACTGCGGACGGGCTACGTCATCAACTCGGTGTGCGGATGCTCGGGCTTCGCCGGGCAGACGAACAGATGCTGCCGGTAGCCGCTGCCTATCTGGACCCCGGTCGCGTTGTAGCCGCGGTGGCCGGGGTACGGTCCAGCACCTGGGTGGGGGTGCGGAGACCAGCTGTTCCCGGCGTCGTCCCCTTTCTCGAACGTGGCGACGGTCATCAGGACCTCCATGCCGGTGCCGCACTCGGAGCAGGGCTGCGGCCTGGGGTCGGTGGAGTTCCAAGCGGGCCAGCCGCCGACCTTCCAGCCGGGTGCGTTGGACAGCACACAGTCGTAGTACGTGTCCGGGTCCATGTCTTCCTCTGCTGCCTGCGGCACACTCCACTGCTTGAGCTGCTCCTGCAGTTCTTCGCTCAGCTCCAGATGGTCGGGGTACTCGGTGATCTGCTCCGGTTCGAGCACGCACGGTTCCGGTAGATAGCCGTCGAACTGCACTGCGGGCGGCTCAGGGGGTGTGTCGAGGATGTCGGTGACAGCGGCTGTGGAACGCCAGAAGAGCAGGGTCCTGGGCATGATCGGATGATCGAAGGGGCACCACAGAACCTGCAGCAGGTCCTTACCCTCCGGCGGGCTCAGATCGGGCACATCCCGTACGTACAGCTGCGCGACGGGCAGCATCGCTATGGGGCCGTCGTACGACTGGATCGCCAGCCTCACCGGATACGTCCGAGGGGGCCGGATCCGCTCGAGAGTCTCCCGTTCCTCCGGAGTCAGGTCCCGGCCATGCGAGGCGGCGAAGATCCGTCGTTCCAGCCGCAGATCCGCCGGGGACTGGGCTGGGTTGATGCCGTCCACCACATGCGGTTCCTCGCAGTGCGGCCACGCTTCCTCAGCGGGCCACAGCAACGGCCCGCCGATCGAGCTGTCGTGCCACGTCGGCGCCCCAGGGCGGGGGTGCAGGCGAGTCGCCGTGCGGGCCAGCGGGGCCAGTTGGGGAAAGACCGCGACGACGTCGATCGGCCGTGGCGGAGTGACAGGAGTGACATTCATGGCCGCAATCTTGCCAATCGCCTCTGACAACGGCCCTCGTGGCCGCGCCACGAAGAGCTCCGACACAGGCGCCACCCGGGATGCTCGTCCTCGGCGCGCTTGGTCTTCGGGAACGGATTGAGCAGGGGGCGTCCGTGCATGTCGCGGTGGTACTCGTAGAAGCTGCGGACCACCGCTCGCGCGCGCCGCCGGGTGCGGGGCGCGTAATTCTCACCTCAGGAACACTTCTCAGGTCCACGACCGTACGCACCCAGAGCGTCCAGTGACCGCGCTCCCTCGGCCGTCAACTCCCCCAACGCACCGGAGCGGTAGAGCACGCCTCGGGGCAAGGTGCCGACCCCGCCGGCGTCCCGGAAGCTCCTCACACCGGCAACTGCGGCTCGCACCGCGCCGCTTCCCACCTCGTCGACGATCACCTCGCCGCGCTACCAACCGCCCTCCGCACGCCACCACCTACCGCCCCGGCCGGCCACCCCCGTCCGGCCGGGGCTCCTCTCCAGTAGGACGGGACCGTGCGGTCAGGGAAGTCTGTTCGTTCACCACGCCTGGTGGCGGGGCCCGTGAAGTGGCTGGTGGATGACGGAATGGGGTTCAGGCGGCGGGGCGGGAATGCACGCTGACGGCGTAGCCGCCGCCTGGAATGTAAGGGTCGCCGGCCCAGGTGGCGAAGCGCTGCCGCAGTGTCAGTCCGGCCTGGGCGCACCAGTGGTCGAACTCCGTCAGCGTCACTGTCGGTTCGGGCAGCGGGAGGTGTTCCGCGTCCAGTCCCATGCCGGTGATCAGCAGTCCGCCGGGGCGCAGTACGGCGGCGAGTTGCCGTACGACAGCCGGTTCGGTACCGGGGGCCAGCAAGGGGATGACGTTCCCGGCGGCGAGCGCCAGGTCGAAGCCGGGGTCCAGACCGAGGCTGTCCAGGTGTGCCAGGTCACCGTGGAGCCACTCCTGCGCGGGGGCGTCGCGGTGGGCGACGGCGAGCATGGAGCGGTCGACGTCCACGCCTGTGCAGAGGTACCCCAGCTCGGCGAGCCGGATCGCGACCCGGCCGGTGCCGCAGCCGGCATCGAGCACCCGGGCTGCGGGCTTCAGCAGCGCGTCGCAGAAGGCGGCCTCGCCATGGATGTCGTGGCCCGAGTCAGCGAGCCGTGCGAACCGCCGGGCGTACTCCTCTCCGGCCTGTCCGCCTGTCAGTTCCGCCCAGCGGTCGTGTTGGCTGCTCATGGTCTGCGGACCTTCCGGTGAATGGTGAATAGCGCGAGGACGGGATCACCGTGCATTCTTCCTGGCCTCCGTCGGTGGCCCGGCGCGGGGCGCGACCCGGCCAGGTCGACGGATCAGAAGACCGACACGCCTGTCAGCGTGGTGAAGCGGTCCAGAGCCGCCACCCCCGCCACCGAGTTGCCCCTCTCGTCGAGGCCCGGGCTCCAGACGCACAGGGTGCAGCGGCCGGGGACGACGGCGATGATGCCGCCGCCGACTCCGCTCTTGCCGGGCAGGCCCACCCGGTAGGCGAAGTCGCCCGCCGCGTCGTACGTACCGCAGGTCAGCATGATGGCGTTGATCTGTTTGGCCTGGCTGCGGGTCAGGAGACGGGTGCCGTCGGCCCGGACTCCGTGGCGGGCCAGGAAGCCGGTGGCGAGGGCGAGGTCGGCGCAGGACGCCTCGACCGAGCACTGGCGGAAGTACTGCTCCAGCAGGCCGGGCACCGGGTTGGCGATGTTGCCGTACGAGGCCATGAAGTGGGCGAGGGCCGCGTTGCGGTCGCCGTGGGCGGATTCCGAGGCGGCGATGTCCTTGTCGAACGTGAGGCCGGGATTGCCGGACTCGGTGCGCAGGAAGTCGAGGAGTGCGCCGGCCGCGTCCCCGGTACGGGTGTGCAGGCGGTCGGTGACGACGAGGGCGCCCGCGTTGATGAAGGGGTTGCGCGGGATGCCGTTCTCGTACTCCAACTGGATCAGCGAGTTGAAGGGATTGCCGGAGGGTTCGCGGCCCACGTGCTCCCAGAGTTCGTCGCCCTCGCGGGCCAGGTCGAGGGCGAGGGTGAACACCTTGGTGACGGACTGCGCGGAGAACGGCTCCCGCCAGTCCCCCACCCCGTACACCGTGCCGTCCAGTTCGGCGACGGCCATGCCGAAGCTGCGGGGGTCCCGCGACGCGAGCGCCGGGATGTAGTCGGCGGGGCGTCCGCGGGCGGGGGCGCGGGCGATCTCCTCGGCGATGCGGTCCAGGACCGGCTGGAAGGTCGGAGGGGAGGGCGACAGGGCGGGTTCCACGATCGTCATTGTCTCTCCGGGCCGGTTCTGGTGCGTGTTCGCTCCGCTGGGAGGGCAGTCGTGACACTTCGGGTCGGTGGGGGCTGGTCGCGCCCACGCGGCGGAGCCAGCCGTATGTCGATACAGCCCCGCGCCCCTGCAAGGGGCGCGGGGCTGTATCGAGGACCGCTTACCTTGCCGCGCCCGTGCCGGCCACGATCTCGGGGCGGAGTAGTTCCGTGAGTCGTTCGGCCGGCAGCAGGCCTTTCTCCAGGACGAGTTCGGCGACGCCACGGCCGCTGGCGAGGGCTTCCTTGGCGATGT
>NZ_LIQQ01000267.1 GCF_001418565.1 Streptomyces graminilatus
GGTGGGGGAGCGGGGAAGGCGGGTTGTGGGTACGGCGAAAACTGCGCGATCGGCGGGTGACGTGTACTGACTGTCCGACTTTCGCTGGGGCGGAGCCAATCGGATGTGACGTCCGGTAGTCAAGTGAGCAACTAGTTGAAACGAGGGTCGACGCTCCAAAACGGGCTCTACCGCGCGCGGGTGATCCTCCTCCATCGGTCCTGACCGGTGTCAGAAGGATTGCGGGTGTGGAGGGGGAAGGGAAGGGGAATTGGGGCCTTCGGTTCCCTTTCGTGCCCCGATCCCGCCTGCGGCTGCCGCGGGACGTGCCTTCGTCCCTGCGGCCACCGCCGAGCCCCTGTGGCTACCGCCGCGCCCGCCTTCGTCCGTTCGGCTGCCGCCGTACCCGCCTTCGTCCCTGCGGCTTCCGGGCCACCGCCCCGTGCATGGCGATGTCCTCGTCCCTGACCCTCTCGCCGCCCGTGGCGTCCGGCCGCCACCGCGACCCCTCCCAGCAGGGTGTCCGTGGTCACACGGACCCTTTCGCGCCGGGCTCAGGGTTGCGGTCTGTCACGATCGAATTCCGGCGGAAGCAGCCTGCATCCCACACAATGCAAATTTCAACTTGCTGGTTGCGGGCCGTTGTTGTCAGGTGTCACAGTGTTCTTACCTTCCCGGAAACGGTGAACGACGAGAGTGAATGGCCCGGTTGGGGGAGAAGGGGCCGCAACCTGCGATGTTTTGAAGCGGGTTGACCTGCTCGGGGATCACGTTCGGGGCGGTGTCGCACCGGCCAGGGTGCGCAGGCGACGAAAGGCGAACGGCGATGGCTCCGCCCTCCCTCCCCCAGCCGCTCGGCCGAATACCCGGCGGCCGGCTTGCCGGCCACTCGGATCACCCGGACCACCTCGATCACTCTCCGCAGTCCGATGTGTTCTGCCTGCCCGCGACCCCCGCCTCCGTCGGCGCGGCCCGCCGGAAGGTGCGCGAGCTGCTCGAAGGCTGGGGTGTCGGCTCCGACGCCTCCGACAACGCCCTTCTGGTGACCTCCGAACTCGTCACCAACGCCCTCACCCACGCGGACGGTGAGCGGATCGTCTGCCGGTTGCGTCTCGCCGCCGGGCGACTGCACCTCGAGGTCGAGGACGAGAACCGCGGCGGGGGCCTGCCGGCCCAGCGCAGACCCGGCCCCGACGAACAGTGCGGACGGGGGCTCCTGCTGGTCGAATTCCTGACCGGCGACTGGGGAGTCCGTGACGCCCCGGACGGCTCCGGACGCGTCGTCTGGGCCGAACTGCTCACGGAACAGGCCGAGTTACAGGCCGAAGAACGGCAACCCGAGCCGGGGGACCCCACTTCACCGGCTTCACCGGTCCCTCGGGCCGCACCCGCCCCACGGCACCCGTCGGCCTCGCACCGCACCCGGCCCGTCCCCCACTCGGCCGAAGGAGTCCCCTCACATGGACCGTCTGGATCGCCAGTTCCGCACTCCCCGCACTCCCAGCAGTCCTCCCCGTACTCCCGCCCCTGATCGGCGCCCGCGCGGCCCGTACGGCGGCCCGGCCATGCGCACACCTCACGGTGCCCGGCTCGCCGACCCGTCCTGGACGCGCACCCGCCCGGCGTCCCCGTCGGCCCGGCCCCGGCTGATTCACGGCCTGGGCTGATTCACGGCCCGGGCTTGTCCACGGCCCCGAGGGCGACTCCCTCGACCCAGCCGACACTGCCGTAGCACCGCACCTGTCAGCGGGCGGCCGATGTTCCCGGCCGGTCGTGCGGCACGGGCGGCCGGTCCTGCCCGCTCTGTTCCGGATCCCCGGGGCGAAAGGCCTCGGGGCATCTTGACGACACAAATGTTACCGGTAACATTTGGACCGTCCTCGCATCGACGCGAAGGCAGGGGTCAGCCGCGATCTCGACCACAGGCGACAGGAGTCCACGTGACCGACCAGCCCACCGGACCGCCGGCGGTCACGGAGCGACGGGCCCCCTCGACGCCTCCCGGGACCTCGGCGAGTCCGGTCTTCAGCCCGGTCGCCGTGGTCGCCTCCTGCGTCGGCTTCGTGCTGATCGGGGTCATCCAGGCCCTGTACGGCCCGTCGATCCCGGCCCTCCGCGAGGAGTTCGGGCTCTCCCCGTCGGCCGCGGGGCTCGGGCTGAGCGCCCACTTCGCCGGCGGGTTCGCCGGGGTGCTCCTCTTCCATCGGCTGTACGCGCGGCTCGGCAACCGGCGTGTCCTCGGCGGCTCGTACGTGCTGATGGCGGCCGGTGCCGCGGGCTTCGCGCTGGCGCCGAACTGGCCCGTCGCGCTGGCCGCCTCCCTGCTCGCAGGGGTCGGCTTCGGCGGTATCGACTACGGCCTCAACCAGTTGTTCGCGGTCGGTTTCGGCAACCGCTCGACCGCCATGCTCAACATCCTCAACGCCCACTTCGGCATCGGCGCGATCCTCGGCCCGGTGCTGATCGGCGCGGTCGGCGCCGAGCACTATCCGGCCGTCTTCCTCGCCTTCTCCCTCGCCAACCTGCCCCTGCTGCTGTGCCTTCGAGGCGTACGGGACCACGCGCCGCAGCCGGCTTCCGCGCCCGGGTCGGCCGGCGGGCAGGTCCTCGCCCGCAGCCTGGCCTCCGTACTCGGTGTCTTCGTCGCCCTCTATGTCCTGCACGTGGGCATCGAGGCGGGCGTCGGCGGCTGGGAGCCGACGCACCTGGAGACGGTCGGCTACGGTGCCACCGCCGCCGCCACGGCCACCTCCGTGTACTGGCTGATGATGACCGTCGGCCGTTTCCTGGCCGCCCCGCTCGCCCTGCGCTTCTCCCCGCAGGAGATCATCGCGGTGTCCTGCGCCGGTATGACCGTCTGCCTGCTGCTGGCCGCCGTACCCGGACTCGCCCCCTACGCCTACGCGGGCGTCGGCCTCTTCATCGCGCCGATCTTCCCCACCGGACTGCCCTGGCTGAACCGGGTCGCCCCGCAGGCGCGGAAGGCCGGTGCCGTCGTCATCGCCGCGTCGCTGGCCGGGGGAGTGGCCGCAGGGCCGGCGCTCGGCAAGGCCATCGAATGGTCCGGCGTACGGGCGGTACCGCTGCTGCTGTGCGGGACCTCGGCGCTCTGCCTGGCGGCCACGCTGTGGCTGATCAAGGCGACCCGAGAGACCCGAGAGACCGGAGAGACCGGAGAGACGGCCCGAGAAACCTGATGGGCCTGAGGGCTCCGCGTGGCTCAGGCCAGTCGAACGCCTCCCCCCCCGCTGAACAACTTCTGACCCAACCCGACTCACCCGAACCGAAGGGAAACCCCCGCATGCCCACTCCCGCCCTGACCACGACGTCCGACGGTTTCCTGCTGCACGGCGAGCCGTTCCGGATCATCTCCGGCGCGATGCACTACTTCCGCGTCCACCCCGAGCAGTGGGCGGACCGGCTGCGCAAGGCCCGGCTGATGGGCCTCAACACGGTGGAGACGTACGTCCCCTGGAACCTCCACCAGCCCGAACCCGGCATCCTCGTGCTCGACGGCATCCTCGATCTGCCGCGCTATCTGCGGCTCGCCAAGGCGGAGGGGCTGCACGTCCTGCTGCGGCCCGGTCCGTTCATCTGCGCCGAGTGGGACGGCGGCGGGCTCCCCTCCTGGCTCACCACCGACCCCGACATCCGGCTGCGCTCCAGCGACCCCCGCTTCACCGGCGCCATCGACCGCTATCTCGACCTGCTCCTGCCGCCCCTGCTGCCGTATCTCGCCGTGTCCGGCGGTCCCGTCATCGCCGTCCAGGTGGAGAACGAGTACGGGGCGTACGGCGACGACTCCGCGTATCTCGAACACCTCGCGGAGTCCCTGCGCTCGCGCGGCATACGGGAGTTGCTCTTCACCTGCGACCAGGCCAACCCCGAGCACCTCGCGGCGGGCAGCCTCCCCGGTGTGCTCTCCACGGGCACCTTCGGCAGCAGAGTCCCGCAGTCCCTGGCGCAGTTGCGTGCCCATCAGCCCGAAGGGCCCCTGATGTGCGCGGAGTTCTGGATCGGCTGGTTCGACCACTGGGGCGAGGAGCACCACACCCGGGACGCCGCCGACGCCGCCGCCGATCTCGACCGGCTGCTCTCGGCGGGCGCGTCCGTCAACATCTACATGTTCCACGGCGGCACCAACTTCGCCTTCACCAACGGCGCCAACCACGACCACGCCTACCAGCCCATGGTCACCTCCTACGACTACGACGCCGCCCTCACCGAGAACGGCGACCCCGGCCCGAAGTACCACGCCTTCCGCGAGGTGATCGCCCGGCACGCGCCCGTACCCGACGAGCCGGTCCCCGCGCCGAGTGTCAAACTCCCGCCCACCGCCGTCGAGTTGGACCAGCGGGCGCCCCTGCTGGCCAATGTGGGGCTCCTCGCCAAGTCCGTGCGCACCGAGGACCCGGTGACCATGGACGAGCTGGGGCTGCGCGCCGGGTACGTGCTCTACCGCACCACCGCCCCCCTCGCCGGGGACGGACTGCTGCACTTCGCCGGCGGAGTGGGCGACCGGGCCCAGGTGTTCGTGGACGGCGCCCCCGTCGGCGTACTCGAACGCGAGCGGCACGACGAGTCCCTGCCCGTCCGGATCCCCTTCGCCGGAGCGGCGGTCGACGTGCTCGTGGAGAACATGGGCGGGGTCAACTACGGGCCGCGCATCGGCTCGCCCAAGGGGCTCCTCGGCGCGGTCACCCTCAACGGCACCGCGCTGCACGGCTGGGACAGCCATCCCCTCACCCTGGACGACCTGAGCGCGCTGCCCTTCGCCCCCTCGGACGCCACCCCGGCCGCCCAACCCGCCTTCCACACCGGCACGTTCGAGGTCGAGGCGCCCGCTGACACCTTCCTGTCGCTGCCCGGCTGGACCAAGGGGCAGGCCTGGATCAACGGCTTCCACCTCGGCCGCTACTGGAACCGAGGCCCGCAGCGCACCCTCTATGTGCCCGCGCCCGTACTGCGGCCGGGCACCAACGAACTGGTGCTCCTCGAGCTGACCGGCACCACCTCCGCACGGGCCCTGCTCACCGACACCCCCGACCTCGGCCCGGTGAAGCCATGACCCGCCACTCCCTCCGCGTCCCCACGCCTCCCGGGCCCCCGCTCACCGGTCACCTCCCCTTCGCCGACGCACCCGGAGTCGCCGACCCCATCGAGGTGACCGGCCGCTGGCTCACCCGTGGCGGACGCCCCTGGTTCCCCGTCTCCGGCGAGTTCCACTACAGCCGCTACCCGGCGGGGGAATGGGAGGAGGAACTGCTGAAGATGAAGGCGGGCGGCGTGACGGCCGTCGCCAGTTACGTCATCTGGATCCACCACGAGGAGATCGAGGGCCGGATCCGCTTCGACGGCGACCGCGACCTGCGCCGCTTCGCCGGACTCTGCGCCCGGCACGGCCTGGACTTCGTCCCGCGCGTCGGGCCCTGGTGCCACGCCGAGGTACGGGGCGGCGGACTGCCCGACTGGCTGCTCGCCCGCACCGACGCCCCCCGCACCGACGACCCCGCCTACCTGGAACCCGTACGCCGCTGGTTCACCGCCGTCGCCGAGCAGTTGAGGGGGCTCGACCGGGCCCACGGCGGCCCGGTCGTCGCCATCCAGATCGAGAACGAGCTGTACGACCGGCCGGGCCACCTCCGCACCCTGAAGCGGATGGCCCAGGAAGCCGGGCTCAGCGCCCCGCTCTGGACCGCGACGGCCTGGGGAGGGGCCCGACTCCCGCCCGGCGAACTGCTTCCGCTGTACGGCGGCTACCCCGAGACCTTCTGGACGGAGTGGGACGACGGCTGGTCCGACACTTGCCGCAAGCACTTCTTCTTCACCCACGAGCGCGACGACGAGGGCATCGGAGCCGACCTTCGGCCGACGTCCGTGCGGGGCGGCGAACCGGTCCCCACCGACCGGTTCCCCTGGGCCACCTGCGAGTTGGGCGGCGGGATGGCCGTGGCCTACCACCGCCGGCCACGGGTCGACGCCGCCGACATCGGCGCGCTCGCGCTCACGAAGACCGGGTGCGGCTCCGTCTGGCAGGGCTACTACATGTTCCACGGCGGCACCAACCCGGTGGGCGAGCTGACCACCCTCCAGGAGTCCCACGCCACCGGCAGCCCGAACGACCTCCCCGTCCTCACGTACGACTTCCAGGCGCCCCTCGGCGAGTACGGGCAGTACCGGCCCTCGTACGACGAACTGCGCCTGCAAAACCTGCTGTTGGCGGACTTCGGCGACCGCATCGCACCCATGCCGTCCGTGCTGCCCGAGCGGCGACCGGCCGGACAGGACGACCGGGAGACACTGCGCTGGGCCGTGCGGAGCGACGGCGACTCCGGGTTCCTCTTCGTCAACAACCATCAGCCGCACGAGCCGCCGCCGGACCACCCGGACACCTCGTTCACCGTCGGGTTACCGGACGGCGGTCCCGAACTGACCTTTCCCAGCGAGCCGGTGACGATCCCTCAAGGTGCCTATTTCTGCTGGCCGTTAAGGCTCGACGTGGCCGGACTACGGCTCGACTGGGCCACCGCCCAGCCGGTGTGTGTGCTCGACGTCGGCGGACGTACCGTCCTGGTGCTGGCCGCCGCGGACGGGATCCCCGTCGAACTCGCCATGGACATCGAGACGTTGAGATACGTGCACACCCCCATGGGGAAGGTGGTGTCCGCCGACGGACGATTCCTCGTCACCGGACTGCGGCCCGGCACGGACGCCCTCGTCGAGGTGGGGACACCGGACGGCGGACAGGTCGGCCTGCTGGTGCTGGACGCGGCGACCGCCCGCACCGCCTACCGGGGCACGGCCTGGGGCGCCGAGCGGCTGATCCTGTGCGGAGACGGCGGAGGCGAGAGCGGCGGGGTCGTCTTCGACGAACCGGCCAACGAGGTACGGCTGCACGTCACCGGGACAACGGTGTCGTTCGCCGTGCTGCCGGCGCCCGAGGACCTGGCGATCACCGCCGACATGACCGCCGACGGGGTGTTCACCCGCTACAGCCTCTCCACGGGCGAGACGCACGCCTGCTCCGGCACCCTCGACGTGTCCCTCGTCCGGGCAGCCGGGCCGGCCCCCACCCCCGTCACCGGTGTACGGGACCGGGCAAGCGCCCCGGCCGACAAGCACTTCGACACCTCCGCAGCCGAGTACCTCATCGACGTACCGGACGAACTCCCGCGCCCCGGAACACTGTTGCGCGTCCACTGGACCGGAGACGTGGCCCGCGCCTGTGCCGGGGACACGCTGGTCGCCGACCAGTTCTTCACCGGGCGGGTCTGGGACATCGCCCTCGACCGGCTGCCGGCCGACGCCCTGCGCGCCGGTGGCGGACTGCGGGTGAAGGTGCTGCCGTTCGCCGACAGCCCGCCCGTGCACCTGCCGGTGCCCGTTCCGGTGCGGGAGGCCCGGGTCGAGCGCGTCGAATGGGTCACCGTACGGACCCAGGTGATCGCCGGGTAGGCCGGATCCGCGGAGATCTCCGTCCGGCGGCCTATCCTGTGGGCCAGCCGGGCGGGGCACGACCGCCACGGGACGAAGCCGAAGGATGCGACCCCATGACCCGAAGTGCCGGTGGCGGCGCGCCGAGTGGACGCAGCCGGCGCAACTTCGCGGGCACGCGGCCGGTGATGGACGACGTGGCACGGCTGGCCGGTGTCTCCAAGCAGACCGTGTCACGGGTGCTCAACGACAATCCGGCCGTACGGGCCGAGACCCGCGAGTCGGTGCTGGAGGCCATGCGGTCGCTCGGGTACCGGCCGAGCCGCAGCGCGCGTTCGCTGGCCAGCGGGCGGACCCGGATGCTCGGGGTGATCTCCTTCGACGCGGCCCGCTTCGGGCCCGCCTCCACGCTCACCGCGATCAACACCGCCGCCCAGGACGCCGGTTACCTGGTCAGCTCCATCGCCCTCGACACCGCCGACCGGGACACCGTCGTCCAGGCCGTCGACCGGCTGTCGGCGGAGGGTGCCGACGGAGTCATCGCCATCGCCCCGCAGCGGCGCGTCGGCAGGGCGCTCGCCGAGGCCCACCTCGACATCCCCCTCGTCGTCATGGACAACGTCCTCGGCGACGACACCCCCATGGTCACCTGCGACGCCAGGGGCGGGGCACGCCTGGCCACCGAACATCTCCTGGGCCTGGGCCACCGTACGGTCCACCACATCGCCGGCCCGGCCGGCTGGGCGTCCGCCGAACGCCGGGCCGCGAGCTGGCGCGACACCCTGGAGAGGGCCGGGGCGGCGGTGCCCGAGCCGCTCGCCGGTGACTGGAGCGCCGACTCCGGGTACGAACTGGGCCGGCGGCTCGCCCGGGACCCGGACGTCACCGCCGTCTTCGCCGCCAACGACCAGATGGCGCTCGGCGCGCTGCGCGCCTTCCACGAGGCCGGCCGCCGGGTCCCGGACGACGTCAGCGTCGTCGGCTACGACGACATCCCGGAAGCCGCCCATCTGCTGCCCCCGCTCACCACCGTCCGCACCGACTTCCAGGAGGCCGGCACCCGGTCCCTGCGGCTGCTCCTCGCACGGATCGACGGCCGGGAGGAGCCGGGCGCTGCCCCGGGCCCCGTGGTCTCCGTCATCCCCTCCCACCTCATCGTGCGGCGCAGCACGGGTCCCGCACCGGCTCGTGACAGGTCCTAAACTGGCGCGGTGGTGACAGGCACGGGCAACACCGGTTTCGACGATCCGTCCGCCGAGGTACTGGTGGAGGCCGCGGCTGCCTTCGGGCTGCTCGCCTCGCCCGCCCGGCTGCACATCGTGTGGGCGCTGGCGCAGGGCGAGAGCGATGTGACCGGGCTCGCCGAGCGGGTCGGCGGCGCGCTGCCAGCCGTCAGCCAGCACCTCACCAAACTGAGACTCGCCGGGCTCGTGCGCTCCAGGCGGGAAGGGCGCAGGCAGGTCTACCTCGTCGACGACCCGGACGTCGTCACCGTCGTACGGCTGCTGGTCGGGCGGCTGACCGACCGGGCCGAGAGCACCCCCGTACGGCACCTCCGTGGGGTCTGAACTCCGGGCACCGGTCCGGCTCGACGACTTCCCGCGCGGTCTGACCGACGGCGAGGCCGAGGCGCGGCTCGCGGAGACCGGGGAGAACGTCGTGCCGGCCGCCCGGCCGGTCGGGCTGCCCGTCCGGTTCGTACGGAGTCTGCGCGACCCCTTCACCGCCGTACTGCTCTGTCTGGGCCTGGTCTCGGCGGCCGTCACGGCCTGGGGGACGGCCTCGGTGATCCTGCTGCTGGTCGCGGTCAGTTGTGTGCTGCGCGTCTCCGGCGAACATCGGGCGGAACGTTTCCTCGGTGAGTTGCGCGAGCTGGTCGCCGGCACCGCGACCGTCCTGCGCCGGCCGGAAGGGGGCGGGCCCGCGCCCGCCCGGGAGATCCCGGTCGCCGAACTCGTCCCGGGCGATGTGATCCGGCTCGGACCCGGAGACCTCGTCCCGGCGGACGTACGGCTGCTGCGCGCGACCGGGCTGACCGTGCACCAGGCGCCGCTGACCGGCGAGTCGGCGCCGGTCCCGAAGAACGTACGGCCGGCCGGGAAGGACGTACGGCCGGGGTCGGAGGACGTACCACCGTTCGCGGACGACGAGCAGCCGGGTGCGGCTGGGCGACGGCCGGGTGCGGCTGAAGGACGGCCGGGTGCGGCGGACCAGGGCGGGTTCGCGCGGGCCGACCTGTGCTTCCAGGGGAGTGCCGTCGTCTCCGGGAGCGCCACCGCCGTGGTGGTGGCCACGGGGGCGCGTACGCGTTTCGCGGGCGCGCACGGAGCGGTCGTCCTGCGGGACCTGCGGGACCGGAACACCTTCGACCGGTCCTTGCACGGGGTCTCCTGGGTGCTGATCCGGTTCATGCTGCTCGCACCGCCGCTCGTGCTGATGGCGAGCGGCGCGCTGCGCGGGCAGGGGCCCGGGACGCTCCCGTTCGCCGTCGCGGTGGCCGTCGCGCTGACGCCCGAGATGCTGCCCGTGGTCGTCAGCACCTGTCTCGCGCGCGGGGCCTCCGGGCTCGCCCGGGCGCACGGGGTCGTGGTGCGGCGGCTGCCCGCGCTGCACGACCTGGGCGCGACCGACGTCCTGTGCCTCGACAAGACCGGCACCCTCACCCGGGACCAGCCCGTCGTCGAAGGGTCCACGGACGGCGCCGGCCGGGACGATCCGGAGGTGCTCGCGCTGGCCGCCACGGCCGCCTGGTGGACCCTGCAACTGGCCGAACTGCCAACCCCGGACGCCCTCGACGAGGCGCTCCTGACGGCGGTGGGACCGGCCGACGAGCGGTACGACGGGGTGGCGGCGCTGCCCTTCGACCCGGCGCTGCGACTGGCCACGGCGGTGGTCCGCGCGCGGGGGCGGCTCGGGACCCACGTCCTGGTCGTCAAGGGCGCGGTCGCGGACGTCGTCGAGCGGTGCGCGCTGGACCCCGCCGAGCGGGCACGACTGCTCACGCGCGCGGACGAGCGGGCGGCGAGCGGGCTGCGGCTGCTCGCCGTCGCCACCGCCGAGCGGCCCGCGCGCACGCGCGCGTGGACCCAGGCCGACGTACGAGGCCTCGACTTCCGGGGTTTCGTCGCCCTGCGCGACGACCTCGCGCCCACCGCCGCCGAGGCCCTGCGCGACCTCACCGCGCTAGGCGTCGACGTGCGGATCCTCACCGGCGACCATCCGGGCACGGCCGCCCGCGTCTGCCACGACCTCGGCCTCCACCCGGGTCAGGTCGTGGACGGGGACACGGCGGCCGGCCTCGGCGACGCCGAACTGGCGGACCTGGTCCGGCGTACGACCGTCTTCGCGCGCTGCGCCCCCGCCCACAAGGCCCGGATCGTCGCCGCCCTGCGGGCCGCCGGGTACACCGTCGGCTTCCTCGGGGACGGGGCGAACGACGTGCCCGCGCTGCTCGCCGCCGACGTAGGGATCGCGCCCCGCGCCGCCGTCGACGTGGCCCGGGAGAATGCCGACGTCGTGCTCGGGGAGAAGGACCTCGCCGCCGTCGCCCACGCCGTCACGGCCGGGCGGCACAGCAGCGGCAACATCGCCACGTATCTGCGCGTCACGCTCTCCTCGAACCTCGGCAACGTCGTCGCGATGCTCGCCGCCGGGCTCCTGCTGCCCTTCCTGCCGATGCTCCCGGTCCAGGTCCTCGCCCAGAACCTGTGCTCCGACACGGCCCAGCTCGCCTACGCCTACGACCGTCCAGGACCGGGCGCCCTGGCCCGGCCGACTGTCCTGCGCCCCCGTGACCTGCTGCGCTTCCTCGGCGCGTTCGGCGCGCTGAACGCCGTCGCCGACCTCGCGACCTTCGCCGTGGTCGCGCTCGCGCTGCGCGGACCCGACGCGCTGGACGACCGGGCCGTCTTCCACTCGGCCTGGTTCACCGAGAACCTCCTCACCCAGGCCGTGGTGATGCTGTTGCTCCGCGGCGGCGGGGGCCGGGTCACCGGAGCGGTCGGGCGGGCGGCGGCCGCTCTCGCCGCCGTGGGGCTGCTGCTGCCCGTCTCCCCGCTCGGCCGCCCGCTCGGGCTTGTGGGACTGCCGGTGCCCTACTACGGGCTTGTGGCGGCCGTGCTCGGGCTGTACGGGGGTGCCCTCGCCGTCGCCCGGCGGTGGCGGCCCGGGGCCGGGGCGTGGGCCGCCCGCCCGGGTCAGCCGTAGGTGAGGTTCGAGCAGGGGTTGTCGTCCGCCGAACGGGCGCCCTCGGAGACGTCCTTCGGGATGACGGCGGGCCGCGCGGCGGGCGTGGAACCGCCCTTGTAGGACTCGCCGACGACCACGTTGACGCCCGGCGAGGTCACCGGCTGGATGGCCGCGCCCGGGAAGACACGCGCCACGGTCCAGGCGTCGGACTTGTGGCCGGGGCCGTACTCGATGACGGTCGTCGAGTGGTCCTGGCTGCTCGCGGTCGCCGTACCGGAGACCGTGAAACCGTCGGAGGTCAGCTCGGCGGCGGCCTTCGCGGCCAGTCCGGTGACGGTGGTGCCGTTGTAGACGGTGACGGTGATTCCCCGCCCGGACACGGGAGCCGGGGCGGCCGGGGGACGGGCGCTCGGCGAGGACTTCTTCTTGCCGCTGGCGTCCTTGCCGTCCAGGGTGCGGTCCGCCTTGAGCGCGGCCCAGAGTTCACTGGCGTCCGGTTCGACGATCGCGACGCGTGCGCCCTGGTACCGCCAGGGGATGGTGACGAACTTCGTGTTGTGCAGGTCGATGTCCTTCAGCGTCATCGCGAAGGAGATCAGCTTCTGCGCGGAGCCGAGGCCGGGGTCCACGGTCAGGGACTTGGTGGCCGCGTCGGCGAGCGGGAGCAGCCTGGTCGGGGTCAGGCCGTCGCTCTTGACCTCCTTCAGCAGGCTGGCCACGAAGGCCTGCTGGCGCTTGATACGGCCGATGTCGGAGCCGTCGCCGAGGCCGTGCCGGATCCGGACGTAGTCCAGCGCCTTCTGCCCCTCGACCGTCTGCTCGCCCTTGGCGAAGAGCAGCTTCCCGCGCGTGGGGCGTTTGGGACTCAGATCACGTTCGTACACGTTCTGGGGGAGACACACCTTCACCCCGCCCACCACGTCGGTCAGCGCGGCGAAGCCCTTGAAGTCGACGACGACGGTGTGGTCGACCCGCATCCCCGTGATGCTCTCGACGGTGTTCTGGGTGCAGGCGGGGTTGCCCTTGGCTGTCTCGCCGACGGAGTAGGCCTGGTTGAACATCGTGTTCGGCTGAGCCTTCGTCCACTTGCCGTCGGGCAGCTTGCAGGGCGGGATCGTGACCAGGGTGTCGCGGGGGATGGAGACGGCGACGGCGTTCTCGTGGTCGGCGTAGATGTGCAGCAGGAAGGCGGTGTCGGAGCGGCCGATGTCGTTCACGTCACCGCCACCGAGCTTGTTGTTGCCGTCGTTGCGCGCGTCCGAGCCGATGACCAGGACGTTCTCGCCCTTGGACGAGCTCGCGGGGGGACGGTTGTCCGAGATGCCGCCCGCGTCGAAGGTCTTGATGTCGCCGTCCAGCTTCAGATAGACCCAGCCGGCGCCGGCCGCGAGAAGCAGCAGGAACGAGAGACAGATCGCCAGCGCCAGCCGCCCGCGCCGACCCGGCTTGCGCCGTCGGGGGCCCGCCGCGGACCGGTGTCGCGGTGGTACGGCAGGCCTGCTCGTACTGGTGGTCATCGGCACCCTTCTCACGTCTCACCCTGGTTGTACAGTTGCGCAAAACGGCAACTGTTATGTGTGACGAAAGAATGGGCGGTGAGGTTGTGCTCCGCAACGGACTGGAACCCTGGCACCTGCTGGTCGTGGCCATCGTGGTCATCGTGATGTTCGGCTCGAAGAAGCTGCCGGACACGGCGCGGGCCCTGGGGCGCTCGATGCGCATCCTCAAGAGCGAGACGCAGGCGATGAAGGCCGACGGGCCGGCCGCAGAGGGATCCTCGCAGGTCAGCGGCGGTTACTCCGCCGAACCCGTGGTCGACCGGGCGGAGCCCATTGTCGCGGCGTCGGTCGTCGCCGAGCCGGTTGCCGAGCGACGGGAGCCTGTCGCCGATCGATGAGGTCATCAGGATGGTCGCACCTGAACCGACCATCCTCGCGACCTCAGGCGGACACCGCTCCGGCGATCACCGCCCGCTGATCCACCGGAATCCCCGGGATCCACCGGCTTGTCGCCGAAGGCGCCCTGCCCGCCACGCACCGCACCGACGACGGGGTCGGCCTCGTCCAGCGAGGGGCCGAACTCGTCGAGGCGGGCGCGGAGCCGCCGGGCAGGGGCGCCTACGTCGTCAGGTGCGAGGGGGAGTCGGTCAGCGGGGAGCGCAGCGAGCCGCTCAGGCCGCCTTCGTGACCGTCGTCCGCCGCCGTGGGCTCCGTGGAGTCCGCCGGGTCGGGGCCCGCCATGGCGGCCTTGCCCTGTGCCTTGTCCATGCGCCGCTGCTTGCGGCTGACCTTGGGTTCCTGGTCGGGAAGCCAGCCGAAGGCCATGCAACTGCCCGTGATGCCCAGCGCGAGGCCGACGAAGAAGCCACCCATGTTCGAGGTGACCCACGTGCCCAGCGTGAGCATGCAGCCGACGATCGAATAGAACAGGCGCTGCGCGGGATTGAAGATGATCAGCAGACCGCACACCACCATCATCGTCGGCAGCACATAGCCCGCGATGCCCTGCACGCCCATGTGGATGACGATCTTCAGCGACACCTTGACGGTGAACAGGATCTCCAGCCCGCCCAGGGTGAGCAGCACTCCGCCCAGGAACGGACGGTGGGCCCGCCAGGTTCTGAAGGCGGGCCCAACCCCCTCATGCTCGATGCCGGACATCAGCAACCAGACTGGCTGAAGCTGAGGTGCAGATCGGGCAGCTTGAACACGGCCGCCGTGGTGGCGTAGTTGGTCTGCCGCAGGCCCTTGATCTGGATGGTGTCCGACTGCTGGCTGAAGACACCGGCCGGGCCCTTGACGCCCGCCTTGGTGAGCGTGCTGGCGTCGTTGCCGATCTCGATGTGGCCGAAGGACGCCTGGCCCGTCAGGTCGGTGGAGTCGGTCGTCAGGTCTTTCGCGACCACCGGCTTGCCCTTGGTGCCGCCCGCGTTGATGTGCAGGTAGATGCCGCCGAGGTCGACGCTCTGGCACAGCTTGGTGAGCGTCGCGTTCTTGATCGCGGAGGTGACGACCAGGACCTGACCGCCGGTGTCGCCCTCGTTCGGGCTGTTCTCGATCATGTTGTCGAGAGCGCCGAACTGCTCGAAGCCGGTGCCGTTCAGCTCGTCCGCGGTGACGACGAACGGCATGCCCGAGATGGCGAACTGGACGCCGATGGCGCCCTCGGCGGTGAGTACCCCGAGGCCGGCGAAGGCCAGCGTGGCCGGCACCGCCATCATGGCGGCGCGGCGCCCTCTGACCCGCCCGCGTCGTTCGGTGCTCTTTCCGGCACCTTCGGAGAATCCGGACACATTGGCGGATCCGGCGACCCCGGTGCCGTCGGCGGCGTTACCGCCCGCTGGCTGCTCGGGGTTGGATCCGGCGGACGACGAGGCGTCCGAGGACGAGGCCATGGCTGCTCCCAGTGCATAGTCAACTACGTCGATGCTGGTCAGGCTTGAGTGGCGCGTTGCCCTGGCGCGGACATCAGCTGCGGCGTGCCTCTCCTCGCAACTCCCGGTACTTGCAAGGACTTTCACGGTTACGCCCCAGTAGCCGCCGCGAAAGTTACCCGTGGTTACTTTCGAGGGTCAAGAGAGATGTGAAAAAACGGTGCGGATAATGCTCGACCTGTGACTTTGCGGGGTGACCGAGGACCGTCCGGGTGGCCGGAAGGGCCCTGTGCGGGGTGACGGAACGGTGTCGCGCGGGTGCGGGAGCCGGGTGCGCATGCCCGCGGGAAAGTTGGCAGGAAGCGGCGGGGAAACGCGCCGTCCGACATCAACTTCCGTCCAGGGTATTGACGTTGACGGTCCCTCAGGTCTACAACTCGACCTGGTTTCCCCGGATCCGTGGCGCCGGATCCGCAGCGATGCGAGTCATCGCTCTTCCCGGACTCAATGTTTGTCATCGCAGTCCGCCCTCCGAGGCACCGGCATGGCAGTTTCCCCCCTGGGTCACAGTCGGGCCGCCCTTTTTCGCCCGGTCCGGCAGGAAGCCTCCCTCCAAGCCTTCCAGCCGGTCACCGGCCGGTTGTCGTTGCCGGTCCCGTCGCGTACGGAGAAGGCGTCACGGGACCGGCAACGGCTTCACTTCCGCGCCTCCAGGAGAGTTCCGCACGCGTACTTCCGCGTGTCCCGACCTCTTTGACACCACCCCTCAACACCCCGTACCAGAAAGAGGCACCCGCATCATGCGTACTCGTACCCGCTCCGCCCTCGCCCTCGCCGCCGCCGTCGCGGGGCTCACGGTCGCGGCGGTCACTCCGGCGTCCGCCGCCGGAACCGTGCTCACCGTCAACGGCCTGGGCGGCGACGCCGTCGCCGTGGGCGACGTCCTCAGTGCCTCTCTCGCCACCGGCACCACCTCGAACCTCTTCTCCAGCCCGACCGGCACCAGCGGTGTCAAGTGCGGGGCGTCGACCTTCACGGCGTCGGTCACCGACAACCCCGCGGCGCCCGGCTCCGCCACCGAGAAGGTCACCGGACAGACCTTCGGCAATTGCACCAGCAACGTCCTGGGCGTGCTCGGTGTGAGCGGTGTGACCGTCAACAACCTGCCGTACACCACGGTCGTGGGCTCCGACGGTTCCGTCGAGGTCACCCCGGCCCCGGGCTCCACCATCCAGACGACCGTCGTGCTGCGCACCCTGCTGGGCACCATCAACTGCGTCTACCAGGCCCCCAGCCTGACGGGCACGACCGGCGCCGCCGACAACAGCATCAACTTCACCGCCCAGCCGTTCACCAGGACGTCCGGTTCCAACCTCTGCTTCGCCAAGGGCTACTTCACCGCGAAGTACGCCCCGGTGACGGACGTGACGCAGGGCGGCGCCACGGTCTTCGTCAACTGACGAACCGTCAATGAACGGCTGGATCGCCGGTGTTCACCGGCGGCGCAGCCGCAGGACGAGGCCGACGACCGCGGCGAGGAGTACCGCCGCGGCGCCGGCCGCGACCAGGTTCCGTGACCCGGTGCCGCCGGTGGCCGATGCCACCGGCGCGCCGTCCACGGTGCCACCGGAATGCGGGGCGGCGGAGTCGGCGGACTCCGCCGCCCTTCCCGTTTCCGCGGCCTTCTCCGGCTGCCCGGCCGGATCTGCCGAAGCGGTGGGCGCGGCGGCGGGCGCCGCCTGAGCGGTGGCGGTGGCGGTGGCGGTCGGCGCGGAGCCGCCGGTGCCACCGGAGCCGCCCGTACCGCTGCCGCCACGGCTGCTGCCAGCGCTCTTCGCCTTCGGGAACACCACGTCCGAGCACGAGTAGTACGTGTCCGGCGTACTGGAGTTCTGCCAGATCGTGAACAGCACATGGCGGCCGGTCCGGTCGGACGGCAGCTTCATCCCGAAGCGGTACGCGTCGCCCGTCATCGCGGGGTCCTTGACCTCGGCGAACGGCCGGTCCGGCAGGTCGGACCAGTTCAGCGGGCCGGACGGGTCGTACCCGGGTTTCGTCAGGAACATCTTGAACGTACCGGTGTGCGGAATCGTCGAGCGGTACGTCATCGTCAGCCGCGCGCCCGGGGTCAGGGTGGTCGCGGGCCAGTCGGAGCGCGCCAGGTCGAGCCCCCGGTAGGCGGGCAGCCCGCCGCCGCACAGCCGGCCGTCCGGGATCACCGCGCGGTCCCGGCCGTTCACGTCCGGGACCCGCACGTTGTCCCAGAAGGTGAAGGGCGCCCCGCCGTTCGCCGCGACCGCCGCCCGGCAGGCCTCCGTACGGGCCAGACTGCCGCCGTCGGGGGAGCAGGCGTAGGTGCGGCTGACCGGCTGGGTCGGCGCGCCGTGCGCCTGGGCGGGGCCCGCCGCCGACAGGGTGAGCAGCAGCGGCGCCGCGATGGCGGTGGTGCCCGCGAGTGCGGCGGCCGAGAGGGTGCGGCGGTGGGCGGTCATCAGGGACGTCTCCTCGACCAGGGGCAACAGGTCTGCTTCGACCAGGGGAACAGGTCTGCTCTCGGGCAGTACGGGAAGCGGGCGGGCCGCGTTCAATCGGCGGGCGGCGCGGGCAATCCGCCGTAACTCGCCCAACCCGGTCAACCGGCCGTCATACAGGGTCGGTTTTCGGCGTTCAGAGGGTGTGTATCCGGCCCGATAGAGGGTTTCCCCCGTATCCGGATGACCTGCCCTTTGCCTACTGTTCCACCACAGCCGCCCCACAGGTAACCCCGGAACGGGCCGCTGGCGCTTGGCCGGCCGCCGCGCCGCTTTTCGAACCGCACCCCCCTCCGCTTCGACGACGAAGCGATTCGCCCGCTACTCCCGCTGCCCGCGCGGCCCGGAGTACGGCCCCGAAAGGCAAGCCCTTGCGTACTTCACTCACTCGTTCCACGGGGCGGAAGCTGATATCCGCCGCCGCTGTCTCCGCCGCCCTCGTCGCCGCGACCACCACCTCGGTCGCCGTCGCCCAGGAGCCCGTCGCCCCCGGCACCACCGTGGACGCCGCCGCACAGGCGGTCGCCGCCCCGGCCGAGCGGCTCATCGTCGGCTACAAGACCGGCGCCGCCGAGGCCACGTCGAACAAGGCGGCCGACGCGGACGCCGCCGCCAAGGGCAAGGAGGCCGGCGAGGACCTCGACTTCCAGCGCCGCCTGGGCACCGGCGCGGCCCTCGTCGACCTGGGCGACGAGCTCAGCAAGGCGGACGTCGCCGACGTCATCGCCGAGTACAAGGCCGATCCGCAGGTCGCCTATGTCGTGCCGGACCGCCTCAACAAGCCGATGGCGGACCCGAACGACACCGAGTACGGCAAGCAGTGGGACCTGTGGGAGTCCACCGCGGGCATGCGCGTCCCGGGCGCCTGGACCACCTCGACCGGCGCCGGTGTGACCGTCGCCGTCATCGACACCGGCTATGTCACGCACTCCGACGTCGCCGGGAACATCGTCTCCGGCTACGACTTCATCTCCGACCCCGCGATGGGTGTCGACGGTGACGGCCGCGACAGCAATCCGGCCGACCCCGGCGACTGGTTCGCCGCCGGTGAGTGCGACCAGACCGAGGGCAGCACCTCCTCCTGGCACGGCACGCACGTCGCCGGCACCATCGCCGCCGTCACCAACAACAACAAGGGTGTCGCGGGCATCGCGTACAACGCGAAGATCTCCCCGGTCCGCGCGCTCGGCAAGTGCGGCGGCACCGACGCCGACATCATCGACGCCATCACCTGGGCGTCGGGCGGTACGGTCCCCGGCGTTCCCGCCAACAAGAACGTCGCCCAGGTCATCAACATGAGCCTCGGCGGGGCCGGCGCCTGCTCGCCGGCGACCCAGAGCGCCATCACCGGCGCGGTGAACCGGGGCACCACGGTGGTTGTCGCGGCCGGCAACGAGAACGCGAACGCCTCCACCTCCAACCCGGCGAACTGCAACAACGTCATCACCGTCGGCGCGACCGGACGCACCGGCGCCCGTGCCTCGTACTCCAACTTCGGCTCCGCCGTGGACATCTCGGCCCCCGGTGGCGAGATGCGCACCGGTGACGCCAACGGCATCCTCTCCACGCTGAACTCCGGCACGAAGACCCCGTCCGCCGAGTCGTACGCCTACTACCAGGGCACCAGCATGGCCACCCCGCACATCGCGGGCCTGGTCGCGCTGATGAAGTCGGCGAAGCCCTCGCTCACCCCGGCCCAGATCGAGACGGCCATCAAGGCCAACGCACGTCCCCTGCCCGGCAGTTGCTCGGGCGGCTGTGGTGCGGGTCTGGCCGACGCGACCAAGACCGTGCAGGCCGTGAGCGGCACCGGTGGCAGCACCGGCGGTGGCACCACGGGGACCGTCTTCTCCTCCGGCACCTCCGTCTCCATCCCGGACAACGGCCCCGCCGTCGAGTCCTCGATCGCCGTCACCGGCCGCACCGGCAAGGCTCCCTCGGCCCTCCAGGTCGGCGTGGACATCACCCACACCTTCCGCGGCGACCTGGTCATCACCCTGGTGGCGCCCGACGGTTCGACCTACCCGCTGAAGGCCTCCAGCGGCTCGGACTCCGCCGCCGACGTGAACACCACGTTCACGGTGGACGCCTCCAGCGAGACGGCCAACGGCACCTGGAAGCTGCGCGTCCAGGACGTGGCCTCCTCGGACACCGGCAGGATCAACGGCTGGAAGCTCACCTTCTGACGGTATGACAGAAAAACGGGCGGGGCCGGTCGGCGTTGGAGGGCGCCGACCGGCCCCGCCGTCGTATGCGGGCCGGCTCGCCACCCGGCGGCGCGGCCCGCTCGTCACCCGGCCGCCGGGCCGCCGAACTCCGCCAGACGCTCCGTCGCCCACTCCCGGTACCCGCGCGCGGGCCGGCCGAGCAACTCCGCGACGTCCGGCTCCACTTGTGCCTTCGACCCGTACCGCGCCCGCGCGGCGCTCTCCATGATGGCGCGGGCCACCGGCTCCGCGTGGCGGGCGAGCAGCGCCTTCAGCGCCTGATCATCCGTCAACTCGACGAATTTCAGTGGTCGGTTCAGCAACTCACCCAGGATCCGAGTCTGTTCCACCGGGGTGACTCCCGCAGGCCCGGTCAGCGCGTACGTCCGCCCCGCATGCCCCTCGGGATCCGTGAGCGCCCGTACGGCCACCTCCGCGATGTCCCCCGGGTCGACCGCCGCATTCGCCACCGTGCCGTTCGCGGCCCGCACCGCGCCCTCCGCCCGGATCGAACGGGCCCAGCCCAGCGTGTTCGACATGAAGGCGCGCGGTCGCAGCAGCGTCCACGACAGCCCCGATCCGAGAAGGAGCCGCTCGTTGTCCCGCTGCCAGACGGTGATCAGGTCGGTCGCCCCGGGATCGGTGACCGCGAGGGCCGACACCTTCACCACATGACGCACACCCGCCGCCCGCGCGGCCGCGACGAAGAGCTCGTCGTGGGCGGGCGTCAGCGGGTCGGCCGTGACGAGCAGGGCGGACCGTACGCCTGTCAGCGCCCGGTCCAGACTCGAACGGTCCGCGAAGTCCCCGCCGGCCACTTCGACCCGCGGTCCCGCCAGGGCGCCGGCCCGGCCGGGGTCACGGGTCAGCAGGCGCAGCGGGGCGACGCCCGTGAGGCGCCGGCTCACCAGTCGCGCGACGGTGCCGGTCGCGCCGGTCAGCAGGATCACGGTTCGGCGCCGACCGGTTCGATGTCGGCCAGGACACGGGTACCCCGGTCGGGCTCGCTGTCCAGTCCCATCAGCAGACCCGGTACCGCGAGGCTCGGCAGGATGTGGGACCACAGCACCGATATCCGGTGCCCGAGGTCCTGGCGGCCGGTCAGCGCCCGGGACATCTGCTGCAGTCCGGCGAAGGCGCCGACCAGCAGTTCCACCGTGTCCTTCAGTTCCACCGTCGGCAGCAACTCGCCCTGGTCCCGGGCCTGTTGCATAAGCCCCGTCAGGAGCTCCGCCCACTGCCGGTACGGCCCGGTGTGATCGACGCCGGGCGGCGTGCACTGATCCACCGTCAGCCGCACGCTGCCCTGAAGCAGGGCGTTGCCCATCAGCCGCTGCCCGAAGACGAACGTGATGTCGATGATCTCCTGCAACTTGCACGGATTCGGCGGCACAACACCGAACGGCAGCTGCTCGTCGAGCACCGCCTGCGCCAGCGACTCCTTGGACGGGAAGTGGAAGTACAGGGCGCCCTTGGTGACTTCGGCCCGCTCCAGCACCATCGAGATGGTGGTGGCGGTGTAGCCGTGCTCGTCGAAAACCGCGCCCGCGGCTTCCAGGATCGCTCTGCGCGTCCTGATGGCGCGCTCCTGTTTCGCCATAAGAACCCCTCCCTGGCGCCCAGTTGGCCGGTGTCCGTGGCTGTGCCGATTGTGTTGCCGTGTCGTGTGTGACGGCGCGTCATCAGGTGCGCCGGAACCGCCGATCATAGGGCCGGGGCGACTGATCTCGTTGAAAACAAACCGGTCGCCTCGTACTCTATCGCTCACCGAAGCGGGCGCTCATCCGCTGCCACGCCATACGGGGACCGAGGGAGAGACATTGCTTCCAGTGCCGCAGCCTGCCGACATGCCACTCATGACGGCAGGCGTTCCGCGTCAGCTCGTACACCGCGCGTCGATCGCGGAGACATTTCCCACCGGCTGGTCCCGAACGGAAACCGACCGGTTCAGTGTCTCCGCACAATGGCCGCGGGTCCACTGTTTACACGTGTCGCCAGATCGCACGGCATACGATCCGCTGCTCGTCGTGGAGACCGTGCGGCAGGCCGGAACCCTGCTCAACCACACCGAGTACCAGGTGCCGTTGGACCACCAGTTCGTGCTCCAGGAGTTCCGGATCACCACGTTCCCCGAACGCCTGGCGGTGGGGCCGACGCCGGCCGAACCCACCATCGACATCACCTTCTCCGACATCCGCCATCGGGGCAAGCGACTGGTCTCGGCCCGCTACCAGGCCGACGTACGGCTCGACGGCGCACAGGTCGCACACGCCGACGTCGCTTTCACCTGCACCAGCGGTGCCGTCTTCAGCCGGCTGCGCGGCGGCCGTACGGCGGCCACCGTGAGCGCGCTGCCCGTTCCGCCGGGCCTGCCCGCCGCCCTCGTGGGACGTGAATCGGCGGCGGACGTGGTCCTGGCGGTGCCCCAACAGACCGAAGGTAACTGGCAGTTGCGAGTTGATACCGGTCACGCTGTTTTCTTCGACCATCCACTCGACCACATACCGGGCATGCTGCTCCTGGAGTCCGCCAGACAGGCGGCGCTGGCGCGAACGGGCCCCGGCCGGGACCTCGTACCCGTTTCCTTCGACACGACCTTCCATCAGTTCGCCGAACTGGACCTTCCCACCTGGATCGAGTCGACGGACGACGGCGACGGGACCCTCAAGGTGCTGGGAACCCAGGAAGGACGCACGGTTTTCGAGTGCGTGGTGGGCACGGCGGAACGGTCGGCTATCTTGTACAGGGAGTGACAAACAAACGGCATATCCCGTTTTTCTCAGGGGAGTTCGGGAGCGCCGGTACGGTGGGGAGGGGTGTCGCCGATGCCGAGGCAGTTACGCGCAGAACAGACCCGCGCGACGATCATCACGGCCGCGGCCGACCTGTTCGACCGCCAGGGGTATGAATCGACCAGCCTGAGCGACATAGTCGAGCACGCCCATGTCACCAAGGGCGCCCTCTACTTCCACTTCGCGGCGAAAGAGGACCTGGCCCACGCCATCCTGGAGATCCAGTCCAGGACCTCCAGGCGGATGGCCAAGGACATCGACGGCCGCGGCTACACCTCGCTCGAAGCGCTGATCCGCGTCACCTTCGGGATCACGAGGATGGCCGTCGAGGGTCCGATCGCCCGGGCCGGGCTGCGCCTGGCCGCCGGTGACGTCACCGTACGGCCGCCGCTGCGCCACCCGTTCCGCGAGTGGTCGGAGATGGTCTCCGGCAGACTCCTCGGCGCGGTCAAGGAGTCCGACGTGCACCCGGACGTCGATGTGGACGCGATGGCGCACTCCCTCGTCAGCTTCTTCGTGGGCAGCCGCGTGGTCAGCCGGGCGATGGAGCCGGTCGCCCGCCAGCCCCGCCGGACGGGGGACATGTGGCGGCTCACCATCCGCGCACTGGTGCCCACGCCCAGGCGGGCACGTTATCTGGGCCTGGTGGCGCAGTTGGAGCGGGAGATACGGGCGGTGGCGTGAGCCGGGCGCGGGCGGTCCTGTGAGGCGGGCCGGGCGGTTCCGTCCGGTCCGGTCCGGTGCTGCTCTCCGGCCGCCCGGTCCTCGGCCGGCGGTGTCCCGGTCCGCGTGTTCGCGGACGGTACGGTGAGGCGCATGCCTGCCTCCGACTCCGTGTCCCCGCCCGTGATCCTCGGCAACGAGCCGGGCTCGTTCCCCTGGAGCGTGCTGGCCGAACGGCATCCCGCGCTCATCCAGAAGGTGCGGGACGCCTTCCCGTACGGCCCGGAGCAGCACCGTGCGCTCGACGCGCTCCTCGAGAACTGCACCGGGGGCGTCATCGAACCGCTCCCCGCCGAAGCCGAGGACCGCGAGCGGTGGGCGGAGTGGGGCACCGGGGAGTACGCGGGCCGGTCCTGGTTCGACGTGCCGTGGCTGTGGGCGGAGGGGTTCTTCTACCGTCGGCTCCTCGAAGCGGTCGGGTACTTCGGCGCGGGCGGCGGTGCCTGGCGGGGGATCGACCCCTTCCGCCCCTTCAAGCTCGCCGAACTGGACTCCCCGGAGACCGACGAGGAGCTGGCCGCGCTCGACGACCTGGTGAAGGCGCCGGAGGAGGAGCAGGCGCGCGCTCTGCTGCACGGGTCGCTGTGGGGCAACCGGGCCGACCTCGGCTTCCGGCTCTCCGGCGCGGACGAGGGCGGGGAGGCGGCCGGACTCGTCGCCGACGACAGTGAGGCCCTCTGGTCCCTGCTCCGGCCCGGCCGGCGAGGCACCGGCACGGTGTGTCTGGTGGCGGACAACGCGGGCCGCGAACTCGTCCCCGACCTGCTGCTCCTGGACCACCTGCTGACCCGGGGGCACGCCGAACAGGCCGTCCTGCATGTGAAACCGCACCCGTACTTCGTCTCCGACGCGACCACCGCCGACGTGGTCGACGCCCTGCGCAGGCTGACCCGGGCGCCCGGGGCCGCCGCCGAGTACGGCCGCCGTCTCTGGGCCGCGCTGGCCGAGGGCCGCCTCGTGGTACGCGCCCACCCCTTCTCCTGCGCACCGCTCCCGTACACGGCGATGCCCGGTGACCTTCGCGAGGACTTCGCCCCGGCCACGGTCACCCTGATGAAGGGCGACCTGAACTACCGCCGCCTGGTCGGTGACCGCCTGCGGCCCCCCACCACGCCGTTCGCGGACGTCACCGCCTACTTCCCCGGCCCGGTGGCCGCCCTGCGCACCCTCAAGTCCGACGTGATCGTCGGTCTCGACGCGCGCACCGAGTCGGCGCTCGTCGCGGCGGAGGGGCAGCGCTGGCGCACGAGCGGTACGCGTGCGGTGATTCAGGTGTCGTCGATTCAGGTGTCGTCGCAGTCGGCTCAGGATTCGTCGTAGTAGGCGCATGTCGAGTGAACTCACAACGCCCGTCCGGAATCCCGGAATCGGTCCCGGTTCACGCGATGGTGTGATCATGTCCGGCCCCATGGATGGGGCGTCCAGGGCAGGGGTAGGGCCCCGCCCATGACACAGCCGTTCGTACTCCCGCACTTCTACATGCCGTATCCCGCGCGCCTGAACCCTCATCTGGACGAGGCGCGCGCCCATTCGACCGTCTGGGCACGGGAGATGGGGATGCTGGAGGGCTCAGGCGTCTGGGAGCAGTCCGACCTCGACGCGCACGACTACGGGTTGTTGTGCGCGTACACCCACCCCGACTGCGACGGCCCCGCCCTCTCGCTGATCACCGACTGGTACGTGTGGGTGTTCTTCTTCGACGACCATTTCCTCGAGGTCTTCAAGCGCAGCCAGGACCGCGACGGCGGCAAGGCCTATCTGGACCGGCTGCCCCTTTTCATGCCGCTCGATCTCTCGACTCCCGTACCGGAACCGCAGAACCCGGTGGAGGCGGGCCTCGCCGACCTGTGGGCGCGCACGGTTCCGTCGATGTCCGTGGACTGGCGCAGGCGGTTCGCCGTCTCCACCGAGCATCTGCTGAACGAGTCGATGTGGGAACTGTCCAACATCAACGAGGGGCGGGTCTCCAACCCCGTCGAGTACATCGAGATGCGCCGCAAGGTCGGCGGCGCACCCTGGTCGGCGGGGCTCGTGGAGTACGCGACCGCCGAAGTGCCCGCGTCCGTCGCGGAGTCGAGGCCGCTCAGGGTGCTGATGGAGACCTTCTCGGACGGTGTCCACCTGCGCAACGACCTGTTCTCCTACCAGCGAGAGGTGGAGGACGAGGGCGAGCTCAGCAACGGTGTGCTCGTCCTGGAGACCTTCTTCGGGTGCACCACCCAGGAGGCCGCTGAAACCGTCAACGACATCCTCACCTCCCGGCTCCACCAGTTCGAGCACACCGCGCTCACCGAGGTGCCCGGACTGGCCCTGGCGAAGGGGCTGACGCCGGATCAGGTCGCCGCGGTGGCCGCGTACACGCGCGGGCTTCAGGACTGGCAGTCCGGCGGCCACGAGTGGCACCTGCGCTCCAGCAGGTACATGAACGAAGGAGCGCTGGAGGAGTCGCGGCCGTTCGGAGTCGGCGGCTTCGGTACGTCCGCCGCCAACGTCGGCGCCCTGCTGGCCTCGGCCGGCGCCGAACGGCTGCGCGCGTACACGCACCAGCCCTACCAGAAGGTCGGCCCGTCCCTCCTGCCGGATTTCTACATGCCGTTCGGGCTCACCCTGAGCCCCCACCTGGACGGCGCCCGGTCCCGCCTCGTCGACTGGTCGCACGCCATGGGCATCCTCCAGGAGGGCGTCTGGGACGAGGACAAGCTCGCCGCGGCCGACCTGCCGCTGTGCGCGGCCGGCATCCACCCGGACGCGACGGCCGACGCCCTCGACCTCAGCTCCGCCTGGCTGGCCTGGGGCACCTACGGCGACGACTACTACCCCCTCGTCTTCGGCCACCGCCGAGACCTCGCCGCGGCCCTGCTGTGCACCGAGCGCCTCTCCGCCTGCATGCCCGTCGAGGGCGACGACTTCCCCGTACCGGTCAACGCCATGGAACGCGGCCTGATCGACCTGTGGCGGCGCACGACCGTCGAGATGACCCCGGACCAGCGGCGCACGTTCCGCGCGGCGGTGAACGTGATGACGGAGAGCTGGGTGTGGGAACTGACCAACCAGACCCAGAACCGCATCCCGGACCCCATCGACTACCTGGAGATGCGCCGCGCCACCTTCGGCTCGGACCTCACGATGAGCCTGTGCCGTGTCGGCCACGGCCGGACGGTCCCGCCCGAGGTCTACCGCAGCGGACCCGTCCAGTCACTGGAGAAGGCCGCCGCCGACTACGCGTGCCTGATCAACGACGTCTTCTCCTACCAGAAGGAGATCGAGTACGAGGGCGAGATCCACAACGGCATCCTCGTCGTCCAGAACTTCTTCGGCTGCGACTACCCCACCGCGCTCGGCATCATCCACGATCTGATGACCCAGCGCATGCAGCAGTTCGAGCATGTCGCCGCCCATGAATTCCCCGTCCTGTACGAGGACTTCAGGCTCACGGAGGACGCGCGCGCGACCATGGACGGCTATGTGGCCGAACTGCGCAACTGGCTGTCCGGCATTCTGAACTGGCACCAGGAGGTGCCCCGCTACAAGGCCGAGCATCTGGCCGGCAGGTCCCACGGCTTTCTGCCGGACCGCAGCTCACCGGTGCCGATCGGCTGAGGACTCCCTGCCACGCCGGTCGCGGTGGGCCGACGGACAGCGGCCGGGACTCCGGGACCGGTCCCCCCGCGCGTGCCTCCCGGCCCGCGTCGGGGGCGCCTCCGATCCCCGGCCCACGCCCTCGGCCGCTGCCCGTCAGCCGAGGTCGCGGACCCGCTCCGCCGTCTCCTCGGCGAGCTCCCGTACGCGCGTGGCGGCGCCTCCGGAGAGCTCGCCGAGTATCGCGTCGGCCGAGGTGAGCAGGGCGCGGGCCTCCTCCGGGAGGTCCGCGTCGGCCAGCGCGCGGGTCAGGGCGTAGTGCTCCTCGGCGATGGAACGGCCGAGGTTCACCCCGTGCCAGAGCCGCAGGGACGTGTCCCGGGGATCGGTCAGCGTGGCGCGCAGGGTCACCAGCGTGGCCGTGGCCTGCGGCAGCAGCCCCAGCTCCCGTTCGAGGCGGGCCTGTGTCAGCCGGGCCGACACCCGTGCCCAGGCCGTGTCCTGGACGTCGGCGAACAGACGCTGGGCGCGCAGCGCCTGGAACAGGTCGCCCAGTTCCTCGAACTCCTGACTGAGGGCACGCAGTTCGGAGGTGTCCACCGCCTCCGGAGCCCGGCCGGGCCGCTGTGACCGATGTTGGTACAGCGTCAGATCCGTCTCGTCGAGCAGGCGGATCAGCGCGACCCGGGCCAGTTCGGTCATGCCCTGGTCACGGGCCAGCTCCGTCCAGGTGAACGCCGGCTCGTCCGCCGGGTCCGTGCCGAACATCGAGGCGTCCATGTCCAGTGCCCACTGGCGCAGATCGGCACCCGTGTCCTCCGGCCCGGCCAGTTCGCTCAGACCGCACGCCGTGTCGAAGTCCGTGTCCCTGACCTCACGCAGCAGCGGCAGATCCTCGTCGAGGCCGTGCAGGCCCACCAGGACCGCGTCGAGGCGCAGTTCCTCCGTCATCGACGACTGGGCCTCGCAGCGCACCAGGTGCCGCAGCAGCCCCAGATCGCCGTCCGCGCGGTCGAACTGCGCGGCCCGCAGGGCGAGTCGGCGGCGCAGCGGATCCCGGGCCACCGCCTCCCACTCCGCCGGGCCCTCGCCCGCCCGCAGCACGGCGAGGTCGGCTCGGCCTGCGGCGAGCACCGGCTCCCACAGTGGCGGGCGCGGATGCCGGTCGAGCCGCTCGTAGGCACCGCCCTCCTCCGCATTGAGCAGCAGGAAGTCGGGCTCGGTGCGCAGCAGCGCCGTGTGCAGCATGCCGATCAGCTCCACGGGGGAGCGCTCGGGCAGCCCCAGGGCGGCGCGCAGTTCCGCGCGTTCGGCGTCGATGTGGTGGTCCGCGCGGATCTCCTCCTCCGTCTCCGCGACCCGCGCGAGGATCTTCTCCGTACCGTCGGCGGGCGACAGATCCAGGTAGTCGTGCCAGCCGGGCAGGCCGATCACTGTCTCCAGCGCCTCGTCGACGCTCGAACCGATGATCCCGGCCGAGCCCTCGGAGTCCGAGTACAGCACGGATCCGTCCCCGCACACGAAATACGTGCCTCCCGCGCCGTCGCCGGCCACCGGCGTCAGTGGCCCGCCCGAGGCGAGGCGGACCTCTTCGCAGTGTTCGGCGCGGCCGAGGTCGAAGTCGAAGGGGAACGCGGCCAGTTCAGCGGCGGAACGGCTCTGGCGCAGCAGCCGCAGGGCGTGATCGGTCATGCCGCAGAACGTAACAGCCCCCACTGACAACGGGAATATTGCATCCTATTATCACTTTCCGTATCAAGGTGGACGCCTATGGCTGCCCAGGTCCGGCCCCTCGTCAGTCTCACTCGTTCGTGGCTCGTGGTGCGCCGGTGTGCCGGGTACATCACCTGGCGGAGGCGAACCATGGAACAGACCGCACTGCGTCCCAAGCCGATGCCCGGACGGGAACCGGCGGGCGGCACCACACCCCGCCCGGCCCGGCGCCCGCATGCCGCGCGCAAGCGCGGCCGACGGCTGACGACCCTTCTGTTCGGCCTGTTCATCGGGGCCGTTCTGGTCCTCGCGGGGGTCGGGCTCGGCGCGCTCGGCGCCACCGCGATCGGCATGAGCAAGCTCGCGGACCTGCGGCGCCATACGGGAGGGGAAGGGCAGCAGGGCCGGCCGGAGGGCGCGGCGGCCCCGCGGGGCAGGGCGCCCGCCGAGTCCGGGTCCGAGTCCGGCCGCGGGGCGGGTGCCGGGTCCCGGTCCGAGTCCGGACCCGCGTCGGGGGCAGGCCCTGCCAAGTCGCCGCCGGGCGGCGTGAACTCGGCCTCCTCGTCCTCGGCCGTGACCGCGACGCTCGGTGTCGAGGCCGTGGACGCGGAGAAGGCGGGAGCCCTGCTCGTCGGCGTCCATGTGCCCGGACCGGGCTACACCGCGGGGCTCGTCCGGGGCGATGTACTCCTCGCGTTCGGCGGGAACCGGATCGACTCGGCGTCCGATCTCGCCCGGGTGGTCGTCCACGCCCGCCCGGGGACGGAGGTCACCCTCACGGTCCTTCACCGCAGCGGTGGCTACCAGCAGTTGGTGGCGATCCCGGGCGTGGTCACCTGACCGCCCCCAGCTACGCGACCACCCTGAAGTGGCTGGTCAGCCGCCCGGTGTCGTCCAGTATGTGAAAGGCGAGGCCGACCGGGGCGTCCCGGTCGGCGGTCTCCGCGCCCTCCCATGGCAGCCGCAGGGTCCAGGTCGCCGCGGGGCCGACGAGCAGCGGACGGCCGGCGAAGACCGTGGCCGCCGATGTGTGCGCGTGACCGGTGATCAGCCCGGCGATTTGGGGCCGCCGCTCCAGCAGGGCCGCCAGCCGGTCGGGCCGGTCCAGCCGGTAGGCGTCGGGCAGGGGATGGTGCAGGGCGACCGGCGGGTGGTGGAAGGCGAGAAGTACGGGGGTCTCGTCGTCCAGCTCGTCGAGCGTTGCCTCGATCCAGGCGTACGTCTCGTCGTCGAGGGCGCCTTCGTCGCTGCCCGGCACGCTGGAGTCGCACATCAGAACGGCCGCGTCGTCGAAGACGTGCGCACTGTTGACCGGCTCCCCGGTGGCGGGGAGACCGAGCAGCGCCTTGCGGAAGGGGGCGCGGCTGTCGTGGTTGCCCGGACAGGTGAGCACCGGGAAGGGCGTGTCCCCGGTGCGCAGCCCCAGGACGCGGGCGGCCTGCTCGTACTCGGCCTCCGTGCCGTGGTCCGCGATGTCCCCGGTCACCAGCAGGGCGTCGATCTGTCCCGGCAGTTCCCACAGCCGGTCGCGCACCTGTTCGGCGCGTGCGATGGACCGCGCGGTTCCGTCGAGGTGCAGATCACTGATGTGGGCGATTACGAGCATGGCCTTCCGTCTCCCTGATGGTTCGACTCAATGGTTCGACTCGATGGCTTCGGCTTAAGGGCTTCGGCTTAATGGTTCAGGTGGGTTCAGCCATTAGATCTAAGCGCTGGATCTAATGGTTGCGCAACTCTCGGCCGTTAGTCGCAGGAGGAGGGGACGGGCGACGCGGTCGGCGGGGACCGTGAATCGGCTCGCGTCGCCCCGCGCATCCGGGCAGGATGCTGCCCGTAGCCCCTCGCCCTTCCACGGAGGCCCGGATGACCGGCAGCACGCCCGAGCCCTTCACCGCCGACGACTACCGGGCCCGGATGGCACGCGCCGTACGGGCGGCCGAGGACGCGGGGCTCGCCGGGATCCTGGTGGCACCGGGACCCGACCTCGTCTGGCTCACCGGCTACACACCCGCGGTCACCGAACGCCTCACCCTGCTGGTACTGGCCGCCGGACAGGACCCGGTGCTGGTGGTCCCCGCCCTGGAGGCCCCGGACGTGGCACACGCGGCGGGCGCGCCCGCCCTGACCCTGCGCGACTGGACCGACGGCAAGGACCCGTACGCCGCCACCGCCGCCCTCCTGGACGCGACCGGCCGCTTCGCGGTCAGCGACAACGCCTGGGCGCTGCATCTGCTGGCGCTCCAGCGGGCGCTGCCCCGCAGCTCGTACGTCTCCCTCACCGAGGGGCTGCCGATGCTGCGCGCGGTGAAGGACGCGGCGGAACTGGCCCGCCTGGCAGCCGCGGGCGCGGCTGCCGACGCAACGTACGAGGAGATCCGGAAGGTTCCCTTCGGCGGACGCCGGGAGAGCGACGTCGCGGGGGATCTGGCCGATCTGCTGCGGCGGTTCGGGCACTCCCAGGTCGACTTCACGATCGTCGCCTCCGGCCCCAACGGCGCCAACCCGCACCACGAGGCCGGCGACCGTGTCATCGAGCACGGCGACATGGTCGTTCTCGACTTCGGCGGCCTTGTGCACGGGTACGGGTCCGACACCTCCCGCACGGTGCACGTCGGCGAACCCGACGCCGAACAGCGGCGGGTCCACGACATCGTGCGCGAGGCCCAGGAGGCGGGCTTCCGGGCCGTGCGGCCCGGCGCCGCGTGCCAGGACGTCGACCGGGCGGCCCGCGCGGTCATCACCGGGGCCGGTTACGGCGAGTACTTCATCCACCGCACCGGCCACGGCATCGGCGTCACCACCCACGAGCCGCCGTACATGATCGAGGGCGAGGAGCGGCCCCTCGTCCCCGGCATGTGCTTCTCCGTGGAACCCGGCGTCTACCTGCCCGGACGTTTCGGCGTACGTATCGAGGACATCGTCACGGTGACCGAGGACGGCGGCCGGCGCCTCAACAACACGACCCGCGAGCTGGTCATAGTGGACTGACCGCACACCAGGAGACCATCCCCGCCCTCACCCCCGAAGACAGCGGCACGACCATGACTCAGCCACCCACACCCACCGCGGACACCGTCCGCGGACTGGTCCGTTCCCTGCTCCCGGACGGCCCGGCCGACACCGGCGGGCCGGACGTCAGGCCCGCCGCCGAGGGCGGGGCGGGCGGCGAGTACTCCACCTGGTGGGTCGGCTCCGGATACGTCCTGCGCCTGGCCCCCGATCGTGGGACGTCCGCGCGGCTGCGCCGCGAACTCCGCCTGCGCGACCTCGTCCGCCCGCACATCGACGTCGCCGTCCCCGTCGGCGTGGCGCACGGGGAGTGGGCCCCCGGACTGGCCTGCGCGCTGGACACCAGGTTGCCCGGCGGCTCGGCCGAGGAGCACGACGTCTCCGCCGTCGGCGAGGCCGACCTCGCCGCTTTCCTCACCGGGCTGCGCGAGGTGCCCGTACGCCAGGCCGGGACGCTCGGAGTGCCGAGGGTCGGGCCGCGCTCCCTGGAGGCGCTGCGCCGGGCCGCCGAAGGCGCCGCCGAACGCCTCGCCGCGGCCGACGAGTTCGATCCCGCCCGGCTCCACCAGTTGACCGAGTCCGCCACCACCCGCCTCGTCCCGCAGGCAGCCACGGCGGTCCTCGTCCATCACGACCTCAGGGGCGACCACCTCGTGGTGAGCGCCGACGGCCGGGTGCGCGGCGTCCTCGACTGGACCCACGCCGTCGTCGGCGACCCGGCCGAGGACATCGCCGGCCTGGCCCTCGCGGTCGGCTCGCCGGCGGCCGTACGGGCCGCCACCCTCGCCGGGTACGCGGCCCGGCCCTGTCTGCGCGGCCTGTGGCTCGCCCGCTGCGACACCGTCGTGCGGCTGGCCGAGGGCCTCGCCCGCCGTGACAAGGGCCCGCTGCCGCTCCTCAGGGACCGGCTGCGGCGCGCCTGGGAGGCGATCCTGCTGGAGCGGGTGACGGAGCCGCGGGAGGACGGCACCGAGGAGGGATAGGCCCCCGCATCCGCCCCCGCCCCGCGCTCACTCCTGCTCCAGCACCACGCAGGACTCCCCGGGAACGTGCAGCAACCCGTCCTCGCCGGGCAGTTCGACCGGCTCCCAGGCGGCCAGCACCCGCGCGCGGCGCGGGCCCAGGGGGACCGCCGCCGGCTTCGCGCCGAGGTTCGCCACCACACGTACGTCCCCGCGCCGGAAGGCCAGCCAGCGGACCTCGTCGTCGTACGCGACCTTGATGTCGGAGAGGTCCGGGTCCGTGAGGTCGGGCTGGGCGTGGCGCAGCGCGATCAGTTCCCGGTACCAGGACAGCACGCGCGCGTGCGGCCCGCGTTCGGGCTCCGACCAGTCGAGGCAGGAGCGGTCCCGGGTCGCCGGGTCCTGAGGGTCGGGCACGTCCTCCTCGGCCCAGCCGTGCGACGCGAACTCCCGCCGCCGGCCCCGCCGTACGGCCTCCGCGAGGTCCGCGTCCGTGTGGTCGGTGAAGAACTGCCACGGAGTGCCCGCCGCCCACTCCTCGCCCATGAACAGCATCGGCGTGAACGGCCCGGTGAGCATCAGGGCGGCGGCGCAGGCGAGCAGCCCGGGGGAGAGGGAGGCCGACAGACGGTCCCCCTGGGCGCGGTTGCCGACCTGGTCGTGGGTCTGCGTGTAGCCGAGCAGCCGGTGCGCGGCGACACCGGTACGGTCGAGCGGGCGGCCGTGCGCGCGGCCCCGGAACGTCGAGTACGTGCCGTCGTGGAAGTAGCCGCCCGTGAGCGTCTTCGCGAGCGCCGCGAACGGGTTCTGGGCGAAGTCCTCGTAGTAGCCCCGCGACTCACCGGTCAGCGCGGTGTGCAGGGCGTGGTGGAAGTCGTCGCTCCACTGCGCGTGCAGTCCGAGACCGCCGCCCGCGCGCGGGGTGACGATCCGCGGGTCGTTGAGGTCGGACTCGGCGATCAGGGACAGCGGCCGGCCCAGCTCGGCGGCGAGGGCGTCCACCGCCGACGACAGCTCCTCCAGGAAGTGGCACGCGCGCGTGTCCCGCAGCGCGTGCACCGCGTCGAGGCGCAGCCCGTCGACCCGGTAGTCCCGCAGCCAGGCCAGCGCGCTGCCCAGCAGATACGCGCGCACCTCGTCCGAACCGGACGCGTCCAGGTTCACCGCCGATCCCCAGGGCGTCTGATGCGTGTCCGTGAAGTACGGGCCGAAGGCGGGCAGATGGTTGCCGGACGGCCCCAAGTGGTTGTGCACGACGTCCAGGACCACCCCCAGACCGAGTCCGTGCGCCCGGTCGACGAACCGCTTCAGCGCCTCGGGACCGCCGTACGGCTCGTGCACCGCCCACAGCGACACCCCCTCGTACCCCCAGCCGTGCCGACCCGGGAACGGGCACAGCGGCATCAACTCGACGTGTGTGACGCCCAGTTCCACGAGGTGACCGAGCCGCTCGGCCGCCGCGTCCAGCGTGCCCTCGGGCGTGTACGTGCCGACGTGCAGCTCGTACAGGACCGCGCCCGGCAGCGCGCGGCCGGCCCACTCGGCCTGCCAGGTGTGCCGCCCGTGGTCGACGACGGCGCTCAGCCCGTCCGGACCGTCCGGCTGGCGGCGCGAGCGCGGGTCCGGCAGTACGGGGCCGTCGTCCACGGCGAAGCCGTAACGCGACCCGTCCTGGGCCTCGGCCTCGCCGGACCACCAGCCCGCGCGCTCCGGATCGCGCTCCAACGCGCGCGTGCCCGAGTCGCACCGGAGTGTCACGCGACTGGCCTGCGGTGCCCACACCTCGAAGTGCACGGACGGATCCCCTTGTCTCTGCCTCTGCCGGGCGCTGCTCACCGGGACCTAGCCCGTCCCACGGTTCTTCAAACGCACCCGGGTCCGCGCTCGACCTGACCGTAGGGCGCCCGTTTCCGCGTTTTGTGGACACCCCGCGCGCGCTGCCCGACAATCACGAACGTGACGTCGTCCTTCGAGTTCCACACGTACCCACCGCGCCTCTCCGACGCGCAGCGCGACCGGGCGCTGAAGGCACTCCGGGAGGGTGTCGCGCTGGGGCGGCTCTCGCACGACACGTTCGTCCGGCGCATGGAACTGGCGCTGGCCGCCCGCCGGTCCGACGAACTGGCCGTCCTCACCGCCGACCTGCCCGCCGAGAAGAGCGTGTCCCGCGCGGTGTTCGGCGCGGTCGAGGCGCTCTCCGGCTTCACGGTACGGCTGCGCAGGGCCTGGCAGGCCGAGCGGCTCCCCAAGCTGCTGCTGCCGCACCCGGGCAACGGCCACCCGCTGCGCATAGGGCGCGACCCCGCCAACGGCCTGCGCCTCACCCACGAGACGGTCTCGCGCGTCCACGCCGAACTCCGGCACCAGAGCGGACTGTGGGTGCTGCGCGACCTCGGGTCGACCAACGGGACGACGGTGAACGGCCGTCGCGTGATCGGCGCGGCCGTCGTCCGGGACGGCGATCAGATCGGCTTCGGGAACATGGCGTTCCGCCTCTCGGCGGAGTGAGGGGCGCTTCTGCCGGTTCTGCCGCGCGGGAGCGATTCGCTTCGCGTGCCGTGGACACCCCGCGCGCGGGCACACCCCTTGTGGCCGCTGTCCGTGGGACACGGCAGCCGTCGGATCCGAGGCGTGCCCGGACCGCGCGCCGACGAGTCCGTGGGCGCGCGGCGCCGGACCGGTGGCCGGCGGCGTCCTGGGCGCGCTCGGTCGGCTGATCGACGAGTGGTGTGCCGGCCGCCGCGACGGCTGCGGGGTGTGCTGGACACCGGTCGCCCGTCCGGTCGAACACCGGTCGCGGGTGGCGCTCGCCGTGTTCGAGCCGGTGGTTCGCCCCACGCGCGCGTGGTCACGTTCGGGTGATCCGGGCTGGGGTGCGGGGACCGTGGTGCCGATGCACAGGGCATGACCCACACGATCAGCACCGGCAGCACCATCAAGCCCGTCCGGATCAGCAGGCCCGCAGGCACCGCGCGAGCGGTACGCGGCGCCCTGCTGGCCGTCGGCCTGCTCCTCGCCGCCTCCGCCCCGGCCCAGGCGGTCTCCCAGGAGGACGCCGGCGGCAACTGGTTCTACCTCACCGTCAGCCCCGGCGAGCCGGGCGCCGGCGACCCCCGTGGCGCGCTGGTGACCTGCGACCCGCCCCTGGGACACGCGCACGCCGAGCGCGCCTGTGCGGAACTCGCCGCGGTGGACGGCGACATCGGCGGCATCCCGCCGAGGAAGACCCTCTGCCCGATGCTCTACTCGCCCGTCACCGTGCACGCGCAGGGCGAGTGGAACGGCCGCCCGAGGGAATACGACAGGACCTTCTCCAACGGATGCGAACTGGCGGCGAGGACCGGCGCGGTGTTCGCCCTGTAAGGCCCTGTCAAGGGCCGTCGCGGGCCGTGGGGGGCTCCCCGGCTATCTCCGGGGAGCCCCCTCGCGCGCGTGTCGCGCCGCGGCCACCACCGTGCGGGCCTGGTGCTCGGCCTGGTGCTCCAGGGGCACCCAGCGGGCCCGGAAGCGGTCCATGAACGCCTCGCTCCAGGCCGCGACCAGGTCTTCGAGGCGCGGCGCGGCGCGGTCGTCGGTCTCCCGCAGGACCCGCAGCAGCATCGCGGCGGCCCGCAGCGGCAGCCGCCGCCCGAACGCGTCCACGCTGCCGACGTACGCCATCGTCGTGTCGGCGGGCGGGGTGTGCGTCCAGTCGGCGGCCAGTCCGGGCACCAGCTCCAGCGCCCACTGGGCGGCCCGCAGCAGGGGCCCCTCGGCGCCCGTCAGCCGGGGCAGCGCGTCGGCGAGCACCTGTTCGACCTCCACCCCGTCCCGCAGCAGCCGGCCCGCCAGCCGCCGTATCGCCGCCGCCGGGGCGGGATGCGGGGCCGGGTCGTCCACCAGGTCGCTCGCCCACATCGGCACCTCGACGACCGCCGTCAGACCGCCGTACCGGTGGGCGTGGTACCAGGTGCTGTGCCGCGCGTCGTCCGGCATGCTCGGGTACGCCGCGTCCGAGCCCGGCGCCGGCATCACATGCACACCGGGCCCCGACGCGGGCCAGCCCGCCGCGTCCGAGGCGCCCGTCTCCACCGGGATGTGCAGCTCCGCCGCCGACTTGGCGAACGGCTCGGCGAGACCGGGGACGTCCTTCGTCAACTGCACCCAACTGCCACCCACGTCGGTGCCGTGCAGGGTGACCTGGAGATAGGGCCGCAGTTCGTCGATGACACCGGTCAGGGCACGGGTCTCCGGCGGCAGCCGGTCGGGCGGCAGGACGGAGGGCGCCCACTCGGGCTGCTCGGGCCCGGCCGGCCGGTAGAAACCGAGGTGGTAGTCGAGCAGGCTGCGCGGCGCGGGCGTGACGTGCAGGCTGGCCCCGTCCGGGTCCGCGCACAGCAGGAAGTGCCATGAGGTGCCCGACCGCAACTCGCGGTCGTGCAGGGTCCGTTCCGCCAGCGACAGCAGCGTGGAACCGCCCGTGGGTTCATTCGCGTGGGCGCCCGCGACGACGAGCACGGCGCGTCGCGCGTGCCCCACGGACAGCAGGTGCAGGGGCCGTCCCGCGCGGGAGAGGCCCACCTGTCTGAAGGCGCACAGGCCGGGCCGGTGAGCCGCCAGCGCCCGGGCGGACGAGACGAGTTCGTTCACACTGGGGTAGCGCTGCTCCGGCAGGAGACTCACCCCCGTCTGGTCCACCCGGCGTCGCAATCCGCAGTACCCCATGGCGTCAGGGAACTGTCAAGGTGGCGGTGGGGCGGCGCCAGGGGGCGCCAAGGAGCATTCGGCGCCGACGGCGACGGCCGGACGGGACAATCGCCGCGCGGGACGGCAGCTCACCGCCCGTCGAGAGGCCCTGTGCGGGCCGCCGGCGGGGCGCGAAGCGCTCGGCGGAACTCACCACCACGCGCCGGTTGTCCCGCGTGCCTGCCGGGAGCGTGCGCCTTGTGAGCCGGGCTCCAAGGCGCTCACGCGGGCGCGCGTTGAAAAATTCGCGCCCCCTCTCTTCACCCCTCTCTTCACCCCTCTGATCACCCATCTGCTCACTCCTCGCCGACCCGCTCCAGCAACGCCACCGGCAGCCGCGCGAAAAGCTCCTCCACGCGCGCGTGCCCGGTGAACTCCCGCCCCGGAGCCAGCAGATCCGCCCACCTGCCCGGCGGCAGCGGCAGCCGCGTGTCCCGCCAGCCGCCCGTGTCCGCCAGCCGCAGGGACAGCCGGGTCACCGCCGTGACCACCTCCCCGGAGCGCGCGAACGCCACACAGTGCGCCGCCGCCGGACCCTCCGCGACGAGCGGCGCGTACGTCGCCGTGTCGCCGAACACCGCCGGGCGCCGCGCGCGCAGCCGCAGTGCCGCCGCCGTCAGCCCGTCCTTCTCACCGGGAGCCTCGGGAGGAAACCGGACCGGACGGCGGTTGTCCGGGTCCACCAGGGCCAGGTACTCGCTCTCCGTGCCCTGAAAGAGGTCCGGTACGCCCGGCATCGTCAGGTGGAGCAGGGCCGCGCCCAGGACGTTCGCCCGGATGTACGGCTCCAGGGCGCTCCGCAGCGCCGCCACGTGCTCGCCGGGCGCCCCGCACGGGCCCGCCGCCACGAACACCGCCACCGCCTCCTCGTACGCGGGCTCCTGCTCCGTCCAGGACGTGTGCAGGCCCGCCTCCCGGACGTGCTTCAGCAGGGCGCCCTGGAGACGCTCGGCGTCCGCCGGGCCCAGGCCGAAGGCCGTCTGCCAGGCCGCCCACGCCAGTTGGGCGTCGGGCACGCCCTCACCCGCGCGCGTGACCTCCGCCAGGACGTCGGCCCAGCGCCGGGGGCACTCGGTGAGCACGGCCAGCGCCGCGCGTACGTCGGCGCTGCGCTTCGTGTCGTGCGTCGACAGCACCGTCCCGGTGGCCGGCCAGTCGCGCTGCACGCGCGCGCAGTAGGCGTGGAAGTCCTCCGGGGACACGGCGGGGCCGCCCGGGCTGCCGCCGACCTCGGTCGCCGACAGCAGCGGCACATAGCGGTAGAACGCGGTGTCCTCCACGGACTTGGCCCGCAGCGCCGACGACGTCTGCGCGAACCGCTCCCGGAACCCGACCTGCCCGGGCCCGTTCCCGTAGGTCCCGAGCAGCAGGCCCCTTACGACGTCCACGGCGCCGCCCTCCTCCGGGACGGCGAACGCCTGCCGGGCCTGAGCGGCGGCCTCCTCGGTGACCACGGAGGCGGTGTCCCCGGGGGTGTAGGGGCGGTAGACCTCCATGCGGACCAGCAGTTCGCGCAGCGCGGTACGCAGGGCCCAGGGGGCGCGGTCGCGCGGCGCGGGATCCGGGGAGCCGGCGCAGAGCCGGTCCGCCTCCCGGGTCAGCCGGTCCACCTCGGTGGCCAGCTCATGCGTCGCCACCTTGTACGCGGCCCGCCGTACCGTCGCCTCCCAGTGCCCGCCCCGGTCGGCCTGAGGGGCCGCGAACCGCCGGTACTGGCCGAGGAGTTCACCCACGCCCGCCGGGTCCGTGAACAGGCCGTCCAGGTGCCGCAGGGCGTCGTAGCCGGTGGTCCCCGCGACCGGCCAGCCCGCCGGCAGATGCTCCCCGTCGGCCAGGATCTTCTCGACCACCGTCCAGCGGCCCCCGGTCGCCTCGTGGAGCCGGCGCAGATACCCGCCCGGGTCGGCGAGACCGTCCGGGTGATCGACCCGCAGCCCGTCCACCACCCCGTCGGCGAGCAGCTCCAGCACCTTCCCGTGGGTCGCCGCGAACACCTCGGGGTCCTCGACCCGCACCCCGATCAGCTCCGAGATGCTGAAGAACCGCCGGTAGTTCAGCTCCGTGCGCGCCAGCCGCCACCACGCCGGGCGGTACCACTGGGCGTCGACGAGCCGGTCCAACGGCAGCTCCTCGGTGCCCTCGCGCAGCGGCAGGACATGGTCGTAGTAGCGCAGGACGTGGCCGTCGTACCCCAGGTGCGCGTCCTGCCACCGCTCGACCCTCAGCCGGTCCCGCTCCGCCCCGATCGGCCCCCCGAGCACCGGGAGCAGCAGGCGCCCGCCCTGCGCCTCCCAGTCGATGTCGAACCACCGCGCGTACGGCGACGCGGGGCCCTCGCGGAGCACCTCCCACAGGGGGCGGTTGTGACGCGGGGACATGGCCATGTGGTTGGGCACGATGTCCGCGACCAGGCCGAGACCGTGCTCCCGCGCGGTACGCGCCAGCGCCCGCAGTCCCTCCTCGCCGCCCAGTTCGGCGCGCACGCGCGCGTGGTCCACGACGTCGTAGCCGTGCGTAGAACCCGGGACGGACTCCAGGAACGGCGACAGATGCAGATGCGAGACGCCGAGCGAGGCCAGATACGGCACGGCGGACGCCGCCGCGCCGAACGGGAACGCGGGCTGGAGTTGCAGCCGGTAGGTCGCCGTGGGCACGACCGGCTCAGGACGCTCAGGTGTCATGGGAACCTACGTACCCGCCCTGCCGCCTTTCGTGTCAGCCCGTGCCGGCGACTCCCGCACACGGCCCCGAAAACGGCCCTCCACGCGCGCGTGGAGGGCCGCGAGAACGACTGGGCGACGACTACGCCGGGCGTCGCAGCACCGTCAGACTGCGGTCCAGGAGGGTCAGACGGTCGCCCGCCGCCACCTTCGCGCCCGTGCCCGGTGCCACGCCCTCCGGGCGGGTCGTGTCGACCACCACCTGCCACTGGCGGCCGTGGTTGACCGGCACCACGAACTCCAGGGACTTCGGCGACGCGTTGAACATCAGCAGGAACGAGTCGTCGGTGACACGCTCCCCGCGCGAGTCCGGCTCCGAGATGGCGTTGCCGTTGAGGAACACGCTCAGCGCGACCGCCTGCGCGGAGTTCCAGTCGCGCTGGACCATCTCCTCGCCCGCCGGAGTGAACCAGGCGATGTCCGACAGATCGTCGTGGGTGCCCTCCACGGGACGGCCGTGGAAGAAGCGGCGCCTGCGGAAGACCGGGTGGTCCTTGCGCAGCCACACCATCGCGCGCGTGAACTCCAGCAGTCCCGCGGAGCCGGGATCGGCTGCGGACTCGTCGTTGTCGGCGCCGCCCGGCCACGGCACCCAGGAGATCTCGTTGTCCTGGCAGTACGCGTTGTTGTTGCCGCCCTGGGTGCGGGCGAACTCGTCGCCGTGGCTGATCATCGGCACGCCCTGGGACAGCATCAGCGTCGCGACGAAGTTCCGGAGCTGGCGCGCCCGCAGGGCCAGGACGCCGGGGTCGTCCGTGTCGCCCTCCGCGCCGCAGTTCCAGGACCGGTTGTGGCTCTCGCCGTCCCGGTTGTCCTCGCCGTTGGCCAGGTTGCGCTTCTCGTTGTACGACACCAGGTCGCCCAGCGTGAAACCGTCGTGGCAGGTCACGAAGTTGATCGAGGCCAGCGGACGGCGGCCGTCGTCCTGGTAGAGGTCCGAGGAGCCGGTGAGCCGGGACGCGAACTCCGCGAGCGTGCGCGGCTCGCCCCGCCACATGTCCCGTACGGTGTCGCGGTACATGCCGTTCCACTCGGTCCACAGCGGCGGGAAGTTGCCCACCTGGTAGCCGCCCTCGCCCACGTCCCACGGCTCGGCGATCAGCTTCACCTGGGACACCACCGGGTCCTGCTGGACCAGGTCGAAGAACGACGACAGCCGGTCCACCTCGTGGAACTGCCGGGCCAGGGTGGCCGCGAGGTCGAAGCGGAAACCGTCGACGTGCATCTCGGTGACCCAGTAACGCAGCGAGTCCATGATCATCTGGAGCACGTGCGGGGACCGCATGAGCAGCGAGTTCCCGGTGCCCGTGGTGTCCGTGTAGTAGCGCCGGTCCTCGGCGAGCCGGTAGTACTGCGCGTTGTCGATGCCCTTGAAGGACAGGGTCGGGCCGAGGTGGTTGCCCTCGGCGGTGTGGTTGTAGACCACGTCCAGGATGACCTCGATACCGGCCTCGTGGAGCGCCCGCACCGCCGACTTGAACTCCAGCACCTGCTGGCCCCGGTCGCCCCAGGACGCGTACGCGTTGTGCGGGGCGAAGAAGCCGATCGTGTTGTAACCCCAGTAGTTGCTCAGCCCCATGTCCACCAGACGGTGGTCGTTCACGAACTGGTGCACCGGCATCAGTTCGAGGGCCGTCACACCGAGTGCGGTCAGATGTTCGATGATCGCGGGGTGGGCGAGCCCCGCGTAGGTGCCGCGCAGCTCCTCGGGCAGCGCCGGGTGGCGCATCGTCAGGCCCTTCACATGGGCCTCGTAGATCACCGTGTGGTGGTACTCGGTGCGCGGGCGCCGGTCGTCGCCCCAGTCGAAGTACGGGTTGACCACCACCGACGACATGGTGTGCGGCGCCGAGTCGAGGTCGTTGCGCCGCTCGGGCTCGCCGAAGTGGTAGCCGTACACCTCCTCGCCCCAGGCGATCGAACCGCTGATCGCCTTGGCGTACGGATCGAGCAGCAGCTTCGCCGAATTGGACCGCCGGCCGCGCTCGGGCTCGTACGGACCGTGCACCCGGAAGCCGTACCGCTGCCCCGGCATCACACCGGGCAGGTAGGCGTGCCGGACGAACGCGTCGCTCTCCCGCAGCTCCACCGCGGTCTCCGAGCCGTCGTCGTGCAGCAGACACAGCTCGACCCGGTCGGCGGCCTCCGAGAAGACCGCGAAGTTGGTGCCGGCGCCGTCGTACGTGGCACCGAGTGGGTACGCCTCTCCTGGCCAGACCTGCATGCGCTCGACTCTCTCAGTTGTCGTCCGTCGCTGGGCCCTACTCCACTGCGAGTCTTCCCGAAAGTGATGGAACCACCTACGACTTACGTCCCTCTTACCGTGCGACAGGCGCGTACCCGCAGAGGCGGGGACGCCGGAACAATTCCTTCTTCACGTACTCCCTGGGCTGCGAGGGGGAGTAAGGGGACAAAACGTGCGCAAAATCGTGCGCCGCCATCTGGGCAAGGTGGTGGCGGGTACGGGGATCGCGGTGGCCGGTACGGCATTGATGGTCGCCGTGACGCTGCCGGGATCGGCAGGGGCCGACGAATCGGGCGGCAACGGGACCGGTGGCAGCAGTACGTCGGCCGACGGCGGCGGCGCGGGACAGGCCGCGCAGCAGCCGGGCGCGGTACCGCCCGGTGTCGTCGAACCGGCACCCGCCGAGGGCGAGAAGGGCAAGGGCCGTGACCCGCTGACCGACGACGAGATGGCCCGGGTCGAGCGGATCGCCGGGAACACGCGGATGCTCGACTCCGCCGAGAACGTGGAGGGACAGCCCGGCGCACAGCGGATCGGCGTCGACCTCGCCGAGCCGGACGCCGCCGAGGTGGACAACCCGAACGCGCCCCGGCGCGCGGTGGTGTCGTACTACGACTACAAGGACGACGCCCTGGTCACCAGGACCGTCAACCTCGACACCGGCAAGGTCGAGCGGACCGACACCCAGCGGGGCGTCCAGCCGCCGCTGAGCCGCGCCGAGACCTTCGAGGCGACCAAGCTGCTGATCGCCGACCCGCTGGGCGAGGGCCTGCGGGCCGACTACAAGGACGCCACCAGCAAGGAACTCACCTCGCCGGACCAGCTGCTTGTCACCAGCATGGTGTACAAGGCCGTTCCTGGCGCCCAGCCCGCCGAGTTCGACAAGTGCGGCGACCACCGCTGCGTGCGGATCTTCCCGAAGGCGAAGAACGGGCCGTGGATCGACTCCCGTTCGCTCGTGGTCGACCTGAGCGCCCACAAGGTGGCCAAGCTCGGCTGACCAGGTGAAGGCCGCCCCGATTCACCCGCGGCCGGAACCTTTCCTCACCTTCCCCTTTCCCAGCTCTCACCCCCTACGGAGTCTCTTCGTCATGCGTGAAAAGAGTTTGCTCGTCGGCCTCTCCGCGGTCGCGCTGGCCGCCGGTCTGACCACGGCGGCGGGGCCGGCCACCGCCCAGCCGAAGGCCGCGCCCGTACCGCCCGCCGAGTGCAGCGCGGCCTACCGCATCGAGCAGAAGCTCAGCACCGGCACCACCTGGCGGATGTGCTGGCGCTACGACGGCAGGGCCGGGCTCGTCCTGGAGAACATCTCGTACCAGCCCCCGGGCGAAGCCGCGCCGATCAAGGTCCTCAACTCCGCACGGCTGGCCCAGATCCACGTCCCCTACGACGACGGTAAGGCCGAGTACCAGGACCTGACCGGGGCGGGCTTCGCCCAGGGCCTGCGGAACATGGCGCCCGGCGAATGCCCCGGCGGCACCATCAAGACCGTCAAGGTTCCCGAGGCCTGGGACCCGGCGGACGAGAACGTCAAGGGCCTGTGCACCACGACCCGTTCGCGCGGCCACGCCTACCGTATGCAGGGCGACACCGCGAACAAGGTCTGGCAGACCCAGGGCAAGGAACTGCTCGTCTACACGGTCAACCAGACCGGCTGGTACGAGTACATCACCGAGTGGCGCTTCCAGGACGACGGCACCATCGGCATGAACGTCGGCGCCACCGGCAGCCTCGCGCCCGAGGACTACGACGCGGGCGACGGCCGCGGCTGGCCCATCGGCAAGGGCGCCAAGGCGTACGCCACCAGCCACAGCCACAACGTGTTCTGGCGGCTCGACTTCGGCCTCGACGGCTCCTCCAAGGGCAAGGTCGAGCAGTACGACTCCGTGGTGAGCCCGCCCGCGAGCGGCGAGGAGGGTCCGACCAACAAGACGACCCGCACCCCGATCACCAAGGAACTCGCGGGCGACGCCAAGAACATGCGCTGGTGGCGCATGGTCAGCGCGACCGGCAAGAACAAGGACGGCCACGCGCGGTCGTACGAGATCGTCCCCGGCCCCACCACCAAGTACCCGGGCCGCAGCTACACCCGGCACGACGTGTACTTCACCGAGTACAACAAGTGCGAGCAGTTCTCCAGCGACAACCTGGGCAACTGCGGTGCCGGCGCCAAGACGTCCGTCGACGGATGGGTCAACGGGCAGACCCTCACCCACCCGTTGGTCTGGGTGAACGTGGGCTTCCACCACATAGCCCGGGACGAGGACCAGCAGCCCATGCCGGTCCACTGGCAGGGCTTCTCCATCGCCCCGCGCGATGTCACCGCTATGAATCCGCTCACTCCCGCAGCCCTCGCCGACCAGAACGGGCATGTCGGAAGCGGGGATTGAGAAACGACCCTGTCCATCCTGCTGCACCGCCGACCGCTCCCGGAGTACCCTTCCTTGATCGTTGGCCGGGCTCGGCCAACGGGGAGAGCTCGGGGGAGCGGAAGGCGGTGCGCGGGTGGGCTCGGGAGGGCTGGAGCTGCCCCCTGGTGACGAGGGTCACGAGGGGAACTCCACAGAGGTCCCACCCGGCGCGGTGTCGCTGGCTCGGCCGATGGAGACGGGTTCCATCGGCCCCGAGCTGGACTGGGACGCCGACGCCTGGCACGAGGTGCGTACGCGCGCCCAGCGGGCCGGCCGGGCCTACATCTGGCTGAACCTGGTCGAACAGAGGCTGCGCGCGGTCGTCGCCGCCGTACTGCGCCCCATCTACGAGCCCGTCCACGGCGACGAGTGGGTGGTCGCCGCCGCCGGACCGGCCGGCCAGGAGTGGGTGCAGCGCGCGGTCGCCGTACGCGAAGTCAGCCGCCGCAAGGGCTACTTGCTCGACCCGGCGGACGACAACGTCCTCAGCTTTCTGACTCTTCCCCAACTGCGCGAGCTGATGGTGCAGCACTGGCCGTGCTTCGAGCCGTACGTGGACGAGCGCCGTGACGTCGAACTCGCCCTGGACGAGCTGGAGGTCACCCGTAACGTGGTTTCCCGCAACCGGGCCCTGTCCGAGGCGGTGCTGGGTCAGGCCGAGCGGGCCTCGGGCAAGCTCCTGGAGTCCCTCGGCGCGGGCGGCGACGTGCCCTCCGCGCGCCGGCTGCCGGTGGACGCGGTCGAGGACCTGGTGGGTGAACGGTACGGGGACGTGGTCGCCGTGCACACCGACCGGGTACGGCTGATGCGGCAGTTCCCGGCCGAGGACATATTCGGCGGCGCGCGCCGTCTCGACGCCATCGGTATCGGCCTCAACCTGCTCGTGCAGAACTTCTCCGGGCGGCGGCTGGTGCGGCTCGCGGAGTCGGGCTGCCGGGTGCGGCTGCTGTTCCTGAACCCCGCGTCCAGCGCGGTGAAGCGGCGCGAGCGGGAACTCGGCATCAAACGCGGCGAGTTGAGCCGGGCCGTGGAGATGAACATCCTGCACATGCGCCGGGTGCGGTCGAATCTGCGCGACCCGGGCGCCTTCGAGATCCAGGTCTTCGACGAGACGCCCCGCTTCACGGCCTACCTCGTCGACGGGGACGGCTCGGACGGGATCGCGATCGTCCAGACGTATCTGCGCCGGACCAGGGGGATGGAGGCGCCGGTGCTGGTCCTTCGGGGCGGCAGCAAGGTGGTGAAGCCGGGTGATTCCGAGGAGATGGGAATTTTCCCGACATATCGCGAGGAGTTCGAGCTGGCCTGGGCGGACTCGCGCCCGGTGTCCTGACCCGCTCGCCCTCCGGCCTGTCCCTCTCAAGCGGAACGCGGTCCCCCGATTGTCAGTGGCTCATGGGATCGTGGAGACCACTGGGGGAAAGCACCACCAAGAAGGCAAGAAGGGGGGCCAGGCATGGGCTGGCACCATGAGCTGCTGATCGGCTTCGACCTGGAGACGACCGGGACGGATCCGAGCGAGGCACGCATCGTCACCGGCGCGGTGATCGAGGTAAGGGGCGGCGAACCGCTCGGCCGCCGGGAATGGCTGGCGGATCCGGGGATGGAGATCCCGGCCGATGCGGTCGCCGTGCACGGCATCACCAACGAACGCGCGACCAGCGAGGGCCGCCCGGCCGACCAGGTCGCGGACGCGATGGCGGACGTGCTGACGACATACTGGAAGACGGGGGTGCCGGTCGTCGCCTACAACGCGAACTTCGACCTCACCCTGCTCTCCGCCGAGTTGCGCAGGCACGGCCTGCCGTCCCTGTGGGAGCGGCTGGGCGGTCTGGACCCGGCTCCGGTGATCGACCCGTACACGATCGACCGCTCCGTCGACCGCTACCGGCGCGGCAAGCGCAACCTCGAAGCGGTGTGCGGGGAGTACGGCGTCCCACTGGACGCGGCCCACGACGCCTCGGCGGACGCGCTGGCCGCGGCCCGCCTGGCGTGCGCGATAGCCGACCGCCACCCCAAGGTCGCGGAACTCGCACCGGTGGAACTGCACCGGCGCCAGATCGAGTGGTACGCGGAATGGGCGGCGGACTTCCAGAGCTTTCTGCGCCGCAAGGGGGAGGTCGACGCGGTGGTGGACGGGACGTGGCCGGTACGGCGTGCTTTCCAGCGGGAACCCGGGCACCTCCACTGATCCGGCGTTCGATGGCATCGTCGGTCCGGCCCGGGTCTTGTTT
>NZ_LIQQ01000268.1 GCF_001418565.1 Streptomyces graminilatus
CGGAGGAGCTGGCGCCACTCCTCCGAGCTGAACCGGGCCGGCTCGGTGCGGCCGATGAAGTCGTGGAGCACACCGAGGAAGCGTTCCGGGTCCGTGTGGAACGGGAAGTGTCCCGCCTCCTCGAAGATCTCCAGCCGGCTGCCCGGCATGGACACATGGCCGAGGCCCGCGTGGATGGCCGGTACGACCATGTCCCGGCCGCCCCACACCAGCATCGTCGGCATGCCCTGGGCCAGGTAGCAGCGGTCGAGCAGGGTGCCGACCTGCCCCCGCCAGTCGACGACGGCCCGCAGGGTACGTATGAAGGCACTGCGGGAACTCGCGTCGGGCAGGGCGTCGACCACCCGGAGGAGATCGGGCGCGTCGACTCCCAGGCCGAGGTTCAGCATCTTCATGACCCGGATCGCCGTCTGCAACTGCCAGCGCACCGTGGGCAGTTGGAATGCCGACAGCAGCAGCTCGGCGCCGGGCAGCGAGGCGGCCCGCAGCAGCGGGGACACCTGGCGGCCGATGCCTCCGCTGCCGACCAGGACCAGCCGCTCGCTGCGCTCCGGGAACTGGTACGCGAACTGGGCGGCCACCGCTCCGCCCAGCGAGTGGCCGACCAGGGTGGCCCGCTCGATGCCGAGGGCGCTGAGCAGATCACGCAGCCCGTTGGCGTACGCGCCGGGCGAGTAGTCGCCCCGCGGTTTGGCCGACGCCCCGTGGCCGAGCAGGTCGGGGACGACGACCCGGTACCGGGCGGCCAGGCCCGGGATGATGTCGGCCCAGGTCGCGGAGGAGTCGCCGATGCCGTGAATCAGCACAACGGCGGTGTCGCCCTTGCCCGCCATCCGGTAGGCGAAGCGGTAACCGTGCAGGTCACGGGTACGGACCCGGATCTCGTTGCGGCCCACCGCACGCGGCCTGGGCCGCCCCGGCTGGTGGGCCGGCCTGAGCGGCGAGCGGGCGGTGAACGGGGCGTCGGCCATGGGTCAGGCCTCCTGCGGTATCGGGTGGTGGTCACGGACGTCACGGACGGGGTGGCGCGGGGCGGGCGCGGACTCGACTGCGTTCGGTGAGCCCGGGGACTCGGCGCCGCCTGCCCGGCAGCCGCCCGGGGCATGGGGGGCGGTCTCGGCGCCGGGCTCGGGGTCGAGGCCCAGCGAGGCCAGGGAACGCCATGGCAGTGCCTGGCCGGGTCTTCTGGTCCGCCAGGGGGCGAACACCTGGGCCGACGACGAGGAGGGAGCGGTGAGGGTGTGCGCGGAGGACATGACAGCCACCTCTGAGTAGGTGTGCGAGGGAATGCCTCGGAAGGCGGGCGTCGTCGTGCCACCGCCTTCGGCAGGAGCGGCACGTGGACGAACCAGGCGCGTGGACGGACCAGCTGACGGATCAGAGGGTGGAGATGAAAGTGGAGATGAAGGTGGAGATGAGGGTGTACCTGAGGGTGATGCGGGAGTGCCGTGCGGTGCCGGGTACCGGCCAGGTCCGCGCCGGGGAGGCTGCCGGGTTGCTCAGTCGGCGGGAGCCGGGTGCGGCCGGCGGGGGACGGCGTCGGCAGCGTCCGTACCCGTACCCGTACCCGTCACGACCGACAGACCAGGCAGCGGGGCTCGGCGGGGCGCGAAGCGATTCGTCAGGCGGGCTCGTACGAGGGAGGCGATCAGCCATTTGCGCATGGCGCCCAGGTGGGCCGGGGAGCCGTGGACGTCGTCGAACTCCTTGAAGCGGATGCGGGGCAGCGCGAGGCCGAGCAACTGGCGTTCCGTGGGCGGGATGATCTCGTCCCGGGAGCTGACCACGTATCCGACCGGGATGTCGATCGCGCCGAGTACGTCCGGGCCGAGCGCGAAGTCCGCGAGCAGGGACCGGAGTTCGTTGTCGTCGGCCGCGCCGGTCAGGCGGCACAGGGTGTCGACGGTGATCCCGGGGACCCTGGGCCACCAGACGGGGTCGGTGAAGAACCCGGCTATCGGGGCGCCGACCGTGTGGATCGAGCGGATGCGCGGGTCGGCCGCGGCAGCGCGCAGGGCGAGGTGGCCGCTGAAGCTGAGGCCGAGGACGGAGGTCTCGGTCACCTTGGCGCGGCCGGCCAGCCGGTCCATCAGGAACGGCAGCAGCCGCCAGGAGTCCGCGTGGTAGCGCAGGGTGTTCTCGCCCACGCCGGGCATCTCCGTCGCCACCGCCGCGAAGCCCAGGCGGGTCAGGCGGGGGAGCAGCGGTGCCCACTGCTCCTTCACACTGACGATGCCGCCCATGATCAGCAGGAGGGGGCGGGGGCGGCGCGCGTCGAGTCCGCCGGCCCAGCAGGCGACCGTACCGCCGTCCGGGTGGTCCAGCACCAGCCGCTCCACGCCCCGGCGCAGCCGCCAGTCGTCGAAGGTGCGTACGCAGTTGTCCTGCGCCCGGCGCCGTACGTCGTCGCCGTGGTGCGGGAAACGGGCCAGCGCGTAGCGGCGGCAGGCGTCCAGCGGGTGGCCCTCGGCGGCCAGCCGGTCGGCCTCGGCGGTCCACACCCGGGCCCAGGACGCGGGGTGCCCCGGCAGGTCGTTGGTGATCCTCGGCAGTACGGCCGCGACCTGACGTTCGCTGATGCCCTGGCCTCGGGCGTGCAGCCGCGCGAATTCCTTGAGCTCTCCGAGATGGTCCATCGTGGTTCTCCGTCTCCTCCGGGATACGGGGGCGATGCCGGGGAGATGCGGCCGGAGGGCCTGTGGGCCTTCCTGGTCGTACCGGCTGCGGGCGTGGGCAGGGCTGTCCGGTCGTACGAGAGGGGCGGGCGCCCGGCCGGGAGGGGGGGAAGTCCCCCGGCTGGGCGGCCCGCCCGAGACGATGCTGGCCGTCCTCACTTAAGCCCTGCTGGCGCACCGGTTGAGCCCCGCTTGTCATGCCCGGGAGCCCGGCGGCCCGGCGGCCCGGCGGTCACCCGGTCACCCGGTCACCCGGTCACCCGGTCACCAGTCCAGGACCCCGTCCCCTTCCCATCTCCCATCGCCGTACCCGTCCTCCGCCTCCGCCTCCGGCTCGTCGCCCAGTGCCTCGGCCACGGCCGCGACCACATGCGGGTCGAGCATGGTGAGGGCGGCCGTGTCCCGCGTACCGCCGAAGCCGGCGTCGCTCACCGCGACGCTGACCACATAGCCGCCGTCCACCGAGAAGGTGCGGAACTGCCATTCGACTCCGGTGCCGGGTGCCCCGTCCGGGGCCAGGACCCTGGCGGGCCGCCCGTCGCCACTGAAGCCGAAGTCGGTGAAGCGGAAGCGCAGGCCCTGTCCGATCGCCTTGCTGTAGGCCTCCTTGAGCGTCCACATACGCACGAGTGCGGCACCCCGGCGATGGGCCGGGAGCCGCTCCAGGACGGTCAGTTCGTGCGGGGTGCAGATGTGCCGGTGCAGCCCGCGTGTGTAGAGCGGGCGGTCCGCGCGTTCCGCGTCCACCCCGATCAGACCTTTGGTGGTGAGCCCGATGAGCAGCAGGTCCTCGGTGTGGCTGAGGCTGATGTCCACCGCGTCGTAGCCGCGCAGATAGGGACGCCCGGTGGGGCCGTACCCGAGTTCGACGGCCTGCGGGGGCACGCGCAGTGCCACCGCCGCGGCGAACTTCAGCAGCACCCGGGACGCGGCGAACCTCGTCCGCACGTCCGGGTGCGTCATCTCCAGATAGCGGTCCCAGTCCCGGCCCAGCAGGGCACGCAGCCGTGGGCCGCCCGCCCGGTCGGGCCGCCAGTCGGCGACCCTGGCGTGCAGCACGGCCACATCGTGCTCCTCCAGGTCCGCGCGGACCTGGTCCCAGGCTCCGTCACGGCCGGAGATCCGCGCCGGCTCCCCGAACGAGGGGCTGAATGCCGTCCTCCTCCGCACCGTCATCGAAGCCCTCCAATTCGTGCTTGAGATCACCGAGTACGTCGGCGGCGGTACCGCCGTCCACGACCCGGTGGTCGAAGGTGAGGCCGAGCCGCATCACCGGGGCGACCGCGAGCCGGCCGTCCCGGACGACCGGCCGGTCGACGACGCGGCCCGCGCACAGGGTGATGGCGGTACCGCCGCTGGAGTGGAAGCCGTCGACCGGGCGGTGGCCCAGCGAACTGACCGCCACGGTGCCGAAGATCCCCGGCCGTTTGGCCGGGTCGCGCAGTGCGGCGGCGAAGGCGAGCCGCCCGAGCGGCACCGGCAGCCGGCCGAGCAGCCGGACACCCCGGAACTCGGGCAGTTGCTCGGTGCCGGGGCCCCGGTAGCGGTCGACGCGGTGCTGGATCTCGTCCAGGCTCGCGCTCTCCAGGGCGGGCAGCAGGGCGGAGAGCACGGTCCGCTCCCCGTCCACGGTGCGGTCGAGCGCCAGTTTGGCGGTGACCTCCCCGAACCGCAGGGTCCGGGGTCCGCGCAGCCCGAAGAACCGCCCCGGGACCAGTACCGCGTTGGCCTCCGGATGGCGGTGCAGCACGCGGCCGGTGGCGTGCAGGAGATAGGTGACGACCGAGTAGCGCCGGCCGGCGGCCCGCCGGTCGCTCCGGTGGGCCTCGATCAGGGTCATGTCGATGTCGGTGTCGAGGTGGACGGGCCGCTGCCGGGCGGCGTGCTCCAGGAAGTAGAGGGTGTGCCGGCGCCGGTCCTCGGGGTGCGCCCGTACGGGGGCCGACCGGGTCCCGCCGGTCGGGGACCCGGTCACGTCGTGGCCGCCAGTTGGTAGATCTCCCCGAGGCTGCGGGCCTCCAGCAGCCTGCCGACGGGCAGCGAGCGGCCGGTGGCCTGCTCCAGGGCGGTGACCAGCTTCAGCAGGTACAGCGAGTCCCACTCGGGCAGTTGGTCCAGATCGGCGGCGACCTGGTGCTCCTCCAGGGGCATGCCGAGCTCGTCCCTGACAAGGCGAACGAAATCGTCGATGGTGTGCATTCTGTACGGCCCTCCCGGGCAGAGGTGGCAGAGGTGTACGGGTGGTCGGATCAGGCGTGTGCGGGTGCGAGGGGGCGGATCAGATCTTTTCGAGGGCGAAGCCGGACTTGATCCACTTGCTGGACTCGACGGCGATCGCCAGCGCCCGCTGTCCCACGCCGATCTTCGCCAGCAGGGCCTCCAACTGGAGGAAGGGCAGGGCGTTGCCGTTGTTCCCGGTGTCGGCGACACAGGACACCTCGACGGCGTCGGGCAGGCCGAGCTCCTCCGCGATCCGCTTCGTCATACGGCCGGACAACTGGGGCGGCAGCAGGAAGTCCACCTGGTCCGGGGTCCAGTCGAGGTCCTCCAGCAGCTCCCAGAGGATCTCCACGGCCATGACCGGGACGGATTCCTCGATGGCCTTGTAGTCCTCCCGGATCGCCTGCCGGTCCTCGTGCCGGTCGGCGAGCCCGAACCAGTCGATGACCTGGCCGGGCTCGCGGCCCAGACCGGTGAACCGGTTCAGCACACCGCTCAGGGCCAGGCGCTGTCCGCGCGGCTCCGAGGTGATCACGGCGGCGCCCGCGCCGTCGCCGAAGAGGACGTAGTTGACGAGGTCGCTGGGTGCCGCCGTGGACAGGTCCCGCTCCAGGTCGAGGTGCTTGCTGCAGACGTCGCCGCCGATCACCAGACCGGCNNCGGCGCAGCCCGACTGGAGCTGGTAGGTGGGGATCTGGTCCAGGCCGAGCTGGTCGGCGACGTGGTTGACGGTGGCGGGCATGAGGTGGTCCGGGGTCGCGGTGCCCATGACCACGAAGTCGATCTCGTGCGGGGCGAGACCGGACTCGGTGAGGGCGCGCTCGGCCGCGCGGGCGCACAGATCGGCGAGCGACCAGCGCACCTCACCGGTCTCCAGGTCCCGGGCGAAGTGCCGGGTCCGGGTGCCGATGAACACGTCGATCCACTCTTCGTTGACACCGAGTGTCCTGGCCAGCATGGCGTTGTCGACCGGGTCGCCGGGCAGCGCGGTACCGACCGAGGCGAGGTAGGCGACGGGCGCGGCGGATCCCCCGGGCGAAGCGTCTTCTTCGCGTGGGCGCTCTGACTGCATGGGTACGGTCCTTCCAATTCCGGAGCGACGGACGGTGGGGCGGGGTGCGGGATGCGCGGGACGCGCGGGGTGCGGGATGCGCGTCCCGCGCGGGGTGCGCTGACGGGCGGGGTCGTGGGCGGGTGCTCAGGGTCTGGG
>NZ_LIQQ01000269.1 GCF_001418565.1 Streptomyces graminilatus
CCCTTCGCGCCCGCGGCCACCGACCCCCCGGTTCGCCCGCCGTTCTCTCCCGCGCCCGCCGAGCCCCCGGTTCGCCCGCCCTTCGTCCCGCTGACCCTGCCTTCCGCTACGCCGGTCGGCGCTCCCGGGCCCGCGTCTCCCGCACCACCCGTCCGCCCGGTGTCTGCCTACGCGCCCACCGACCCCGAGGCTTCCCGCACACCTCCCGCGCCGCACTCCGGGCCGCTTCAGCAGGCGTCTCCGGACGCCGTGCGCATCCGGCGGACCATGGAGGCGGTCGGTCCTGTCGCCGACGAGGCCACCTCGTACTTCTACGCACTCCTCTTCGTCCGTCATCCCGAACTGCGCTCGCTCTTCCCCGCAGCGATGGACACCCAGCGTGACCGGCTGCTCAAGGCGCTGCTCACCGCCGCCGAGAACATCGACAACACCGAGGTCCTCGTCGCGTATCTGAAGAACCTCGGTCGCGGCCATCGCAAGTACGGCACCCGTCCCGAGCACTACCCGGCCGTCGGTGAATGCCTCATCGGCGCGCTGAGCCGGTACGCCGCAGCGATCTGGGAGCCGGAGACCGAGGCGGCGTGGGTACGGGCGTACACGACGATGTCGCAGGTGATGATCGACGCCGCGGCCGTCGACGAACTGCGCGCTCCGGCCTGGTGGTTCGGGGAGGTTGTCGCGCACGACCGCAGGACCTCGGACGTCGCCGTCATCACCGTCCGGCCCGACCAGCCGTACCCGTTCCTCGCAGGGCAGTACACGAGCATGGAGACGCCGTGGTGGCCCCGCATCTGGCGGCACTACTCCTTTGCCTCGGCGCCCCGCTCCGACGGTCTGCTGTCGTTCCACGTGAAGGCGGTGCCAGCGGGCTGGGTCTCCAACGCGCTGGTGCACCGCGCCCGGCCCGGTGACATCGTCCGGCTCGGCCCGGCCGTCGGCACGATGACCGTCGACCACACCACCAGCAGCGGCCTGCTCTGTCTGGGCGGCGGCACCGGCATCGCGCCCATCAGGGCACTGGTCGAGGACATCGCCGAGCACGGTGACCGGCGGCGGGTCGAGGTCTTCTACGGCGCCCGTACGGATCTCGACCTGTACGACATCGACGCCATGCTGCGGCTCCAGCAGTTCCACCCGTGGCTGACGGTGCGCGCGGTCGTGGAGCAGCAGGCGAACCTCCAGCTCCCCGACGCCGTACGGAACTACGGGCCCTGGTACGAGTACGACGCCTGTCTGTCGGGCCCGCCCGGGATGATCCGCAGCGGTGTGCAGGCCCTGCTGCGTGCCGGTATCCCCATGGAGCGGATCCGCCACGACTCGGTGGAGGAACTGGTCGTCACCGGGAGCTGACCCGGCCGTGTGCCGTCAGCCAAGGTCGGGCGCGTGCATCGCCCGTACGCCCTCGATGTTGCCGTCCAGATAGTGGCGCAGCGACAGCGGCACGAGATGGACGGAGGCGATGCCGACCCGGGTGAAGGGGATACGGACGATCTCGTACCCGCCGCAGGGCTCGTCGATCTCGGGGCCGTGCCGCTGCGAGGGGTCCATGCTCTCCAGCCGGCAGACGAAGAAGTGCTGGACCTTCACGCCCGTGGCGCCGCCGTCCGCGCCAATGTGCTCCACGGTGTCCACGAAGCAGGGCACCACGTCGGTGATCTTGGCACCCAGCTCCTCGTGCACTTCACGGTGCAGGGCGTCGACAACGGTCGTATCGTCCGGTTCGACGCCGCCGCCCGGTGTGAGCCAGTAGGGATCGACACCCGGCTTGGTCCGCTTGATGAGGATCAGGTCGTCGCCATCGAGCAGGATGGCGCGTGCGGTGCGCTTGACCACGGGTCGGACGGTCATGGGAGAAATGTGGCCCGGCTGGTTCCACGTGAAACATGTCGGCTCCCCATGAAGTGCACTCAGCGAAGCGAAGGCCGTGTGCCGCATGAGCGGAAATGCCTGTTTCACGTGAAACATCGCGGCGTCCGAAGAGGTCCGCCGGGGTCGGCGGAGGCATCTCGGGCACTGCTGGGTGCTCAGCCCCAGTCGGCCGCCGCGTGCTGGAGCCACTCGTGTGCCCGTGCGATGTGCGGCATCGCCAGTGTGCCGGTGCGGACCACCAGAAAGTACGTCCGCAGCGGGGGCACCGCCGGATCGAGCAGTGCGACCACCTCACCGCGCTCCAGGGCGGGCGCGCACAGATACCGGGGCAGTACCGCGAGCCCCGCACCCGCGGCGGCGCAGGCGAGCACGGCCCGCAGGTCGGGCACGATGACGGTGCCCGAGGCGGCGGGGTGGGAGCCGAAGACGGACGCCCAATAGCCGGCGACGAGCGGCAGCGACTCGTGGACCTCCACCACGGGGAGGTCCCGCAGGAGTGACGCGCCCTGGCGGAGCAGCCTCTCGGGTCCGAGTTCGGCGGCCCAGCGCGGAGCGGCGACCAGGACGTGTTCCTCGTCGCAAAGCGCGGTCGCTGTGAGCAGGGTGCCGTGCGGACGGGTCGTCGTGATGGCCAGATCGTGATGCCCGGCGGAGAGGCCCTCCAGGGTTTCCTCGGCATTGCCGAAGGAGACTCGCAGGGCGAAGCCCTGGCCGCCGTCCCCGGTCAGCTCCGTGAGCGCCGGCAGCGCGCGTTCCGCGGTGAACTCCGGTGGCCCGGCGAGATGCAGGGTGCGCAGGGACGAGTCCTCGTCCAGCCCGGTCTCGGTGATCTCCACGAGCGCGTCGAGATGCGGGGCGGCCTTGTGGGCGAGTTCGTCGCCGATGGTCGTGGGAGTTACGCCACGGGCCTGGCGCAGGAACAGAGGCCGTCCCAACTGCCGTTCCAGGGTGCGGATCTGCGAGGTGACGGCAGGCTGCGAGAGGCCGAGCAGGGCGGCGGCACGAGTGAAGGAGCCGGCTCGGTGGACGGTCACAAAGGTGCGCAGCAAGGCCAGGTCCATGACGCGCCTTCCCCCTCCTCTGCCCTTCCTTCGGCTCCCCGGCCCCGTCCAACTATAAATAAGTCGATAGGGCCCTGTCGTTACGGTGATTGGACACTGACACGGAGTCAATTAGCCTTGCTCGCGTGGTTCTTCGCGAGCGGAACCGCGGCGGTCCGAGCCACGAGGGGGGAGGCTCGGACCGCCCTCGGCCGTGGCAGGGGCGCCTGACGGCCCCTGCCCGCCCGGTCAGTCCGCCGACTCCTCCAGCGCGCGCAGCACGTCCGTCACCAGATCGTCCGGGTCCTCGGCGCCGACCGAGAAGCGAATGAAGCCCTCGGGCACCGCGTCCCCGCCCCACCGGCCGCGCCGTTCGGCCGTGGACCGGACTCCACCGAAGCTGGTGGCGTCGTCCACGAGCCGAAGCGCGCCGAGAAAACGGTCGGCACGCGCGTGCGTGGGCAGCACGAAGGAGACCACGCACCCATAGCGCCGCATCTGCTGCGAAGCGATCTTGTACGAGGGATCCTCCGGCAGCCCCGGATAACGCAGCCCGGTCACCTCGGGCCGCCCGCGCAGAGACTCGGCCAGAGCCAGCGCGGTGGCGTCCTGCCTGTCGACACGCAAGGGGAGCGTCGCGATCGACCGATGCGCGAGCCAGGCCTCCATGGGCCCGGGAATCGCCCCGGCGATCTTGCGCCAGCGTCGTACGGCGGCCATCGCGGAGGTGTCCGCACCGGTGACGTAGCCGAGCAGCACGTCGCCGTGGCCGGTGAGCTGCTTGGTCCCACTGGCCACGGAGAAGTCGGCGCCCAGCTCCAGCGGGCGTTGGCCGAGTGGTGTCGCCAGGGTGTTGTCGACGGCCACGAGGCAGCCACGCGCGTGTGCCGCCTCGGCGAGCAGTCGTACGTCGCACACGTCCAGTCCGGGGTTGGACGGGGTCTCGATCCACAGCAGCCGTGCGCCGTCGAGAACGTCCAACTGGGCGTTGCCGCCGGTCGGCGCGGTCCGCACCTCGATGCCGTAGGCATCCAGTTGGGCCTGCACCAGGGGCAGCACCTGATAGCCGTCGGCGGGCAGGACGACGGTGTCCCCGGTGCGCAACTGGGAGAAGAGCACCGACGACACGGCGGCCATCCCGGAGGCGAAGACGAGCGTCTCGACGCCGTCCCGCTCCGGCGCCTCCAGTTCCCCGATGGCGCGCTCCAGCAGCGTCCAGGTGGGGTTCTCGTCACGGCCGTAGGTGTACGGGCCTGTGGGGGTGCCCGGCAGGTGGTAGTGGGCCGCGAACACCGGGCCGGGGAGGGCCGGTGCGTACTTGACCGGCTCGGGCAGTCCCGCCCGCACCGCGCGCGTGCCGTCGCCCAGGCCCTGGTCCGCGCGAACTTCTGAACTCCCGTTCGTGGCCGAATCAGTCATACCGTCCGTCCCTCCACTTCCGTCCGTATCGCGGTGAGCATGCCCACGCTCGCCGCCTCCACCATCTCAAGGCACTCCTCGAAGCCGTCCATCCCCCCGTAGTACGGGTCCGGGACGTCCAGGTCGGCGTGCGCGGCGGGATCGTAAGAGCGCAACAGATGTACCTTCTCCGCGTCCTGCGGAGTGGGCGCCAGACGGCGCAAAGCCTTCAGATGGCCGGCGTCGAGGGCGACGACGAGGTCGAGGCGGGCGAACCACGCGGCCTGGAACCGGCGGGCCGCGTGATCACTGTCGTAGCCGGCCGCCTCCAGCACGGAGACCGTGCGCGGATCGGCGCCGTCGCCCTCGTGCCAGCCGTCCGTGCCCGCGCTGTCGACCTCGACCAGGTCCGCCAGCCCGGCCTCCGCCACGCGCGCGCGGAACACGGATTCCGCCATCGGGGATCGGCAGATGTTGCCTGTGCAGACGAAACAGACGCGATAGGGCATCGGGCGTCCTCAGTCCTCGTCGGGAAGGACCATGTGCAGCGCCCAGGAGACGATCGAGATGATCAGACCGCCCAGGACGGCCGTCCAGAAGCCGTCCACGTGGAAGCTCAGGTCGAACTTTTCGGCCAGCCATGAAGTGAGCAGCAACATCAGGGCGTTGACCACGAGGGTGATCAGGCCGAGCGTGAGGATGAACAGTGGGAAAGTGAGCAGCTTCACCAGCGGCTTGACCAGGAAGTTCACCAGGCCGAACAGGAGAGCGACGACGATCAGCGTGCCGATCTTCTTGCCCGTGCTGTCACCGGTCAGGGTGATCTTGTCGAGTGCCCACACGGCCACGCCGAGGGCGCACGCGTTGGCGATCGTCTTGACTACGAAATTCTTCATGTGTCTGATCGTGGCAGAAGAGATCGGTTACGAGCAGGGGCGAGGGCGATGAAGGCATTCCGGTTGGATGAACTGGAGGCGGAACGTGCCGCCAACGACGGTGCCTACCTGCAGTTCCTGCACGAACGGAACATGTCGGTGGGCCTGTACGCGCTGGACGCGGGCGAGCAGGACCCGCAGCAGCCCCACCGCCAGGACGAGGTGTACTTCGTGGTGAGCGGGCGGGCCGCGATCACGGTCGGCATGGAGACGACCCAGGTGGCGCGCGGCAGCGTCGTGTACGTGCCGGCCGGGGTGGCCCACAAGTTCCACCACATCAGCGAGGATCTGCGGGTCATGGTGGTCTTCTCCCCGCCCGAGGGCTGACCGCCCGCCTCAGGGTTCCCTAGGGGATCGATCAGGGGAGGACAAGGGATGCGAGGCCCCCGCCAGGCCACCCTCCGGCCCTAGCATCGAAGGCGGAACATCGAATGTCCCGGCACGAGCGAAGGGCACAGCCCTCGGCGGATGCGACGGGCCGAGAAGTGAGGAAAAGGCGATGCGAGAGATCTTCGCGGGACTGCCGTGGTGGGTGAAGTGGGTCGCGGTGCCGGTCATCGCCCTCTTCGTGTTCGGCGGGCTGATTGTGAGCGTCCTCAGTGTCGTGGTCGCCCTGCTCTTCAAGGCGCTGGTCTTCGTCGCCCTGGTCGGCGGATTGATCTACGTCGTACGGAAGTTCACATCGAGTTCGTCCTCACGCAGCGACTGGTGAGAGCCGTGGGGCTGTGGGGGCACGGGAGCCGGTGGGCGGGACGGCGCGGGCGTCGGTAACAGAAATCACCGGTTCCCTCGGGCGGGGGAAGTTTCCGCTACGGGCCGTCTGTGTGCGGTGACAGGCGGTTAGAGTCCGGAATTCGACGCGGGGACACCCCTCGCGGACGGCGTACCCCCTTCTCCCGTGCCCTTCCGCACGGGCAGCCCCTCGCCTTCGAGAGTGACCTCGCCATGGTCGACACCGCCCCCGCGCAACCACAGGCTCCGCCCGTACAGCGTCGGCCCGAACAACGGACCGCGCCCTCCCCGAGGTCCCGCGCCCGCCCCATCGAGAGACCCGCGTCGGCCGCTGTGCCCGGCCTCGCCGCCGAGGCGCCCGCCGAACCGCACCCCACGGCGACCCTCATCGGCTCCGTGCAACGGGCGATGCGTCTGCTGGAGTCCGTCGCCGCGCACGAACACGGCGCACCGGCCAAACAGTTGGCCCGCGAGACCGGCCTCGCCCTCCCGACCGCCTACCATCTGCTGCGAACTCTCGTCTTCGAGGGCTATCTGCGGCGCGACAAAGGGCTGTTCTTCCTCGGCGAGGCTGCCGAGCGGCTGGGCAGCAGCGGCGCGCGGCAGAAACGTCGCAGCACGATGGTCGACACACTCGCCCACTGGCGGGACACCATCGGCGTGCCCGTGTACTACGCGGTGTACCGAGACGGCGAGATCGAGGTCATGTGCGTCTCCGACACCCCCGGCAACCCGGCGGTCGCGGAGTGGGCGGACTTCCGCGAGACCGGGCACGCGCACGCCGTCGGACAGTGCCTGCTCTCCCAGCTGGACGAGCAGCGCCGCCGGGACCATCTCGACCGTCACCCCGTACAGGCGGTCACCCCCTACACGGTGCGCGACAGCCACACGCTGCTGCGCCGCCTCGACCGCATGCGGCGCATGGAACTGGTCGTGGAACGGCAGGAGTACGTGCTGGGGACGGTGTGCGCGGCGATTCCGATCACCATCGGGTCCACCGCCGCCACATTGGCCATTTCTCTGCCTTCCCACCAGGACGATCGACTGCTAGAAGCAGCGCAGCAGTTGCAGACAGAAGTCGGAAGGTTCCTGGGGTCGCTCGCGATCTCTATCAGTATCTGAAAACTCACTCCTTGTGATTCACCGTGTACTTTCAGCAAGATTCGAGCAGTATCAGAGCGATGATTCCAGGCCAGTCCACGGCAAGTGACGGGGTTAGGCGATGCGCGAGTCGGTGCAGGCAGAAGTCATGATGAGCTTTCTTGTCTCGGAAGAGCTCTCCTTCCGCATTCCGGTGGAGCTGCGCTACGAGACCTGTGATCCCTATGCCGTCCGGCTGACCTTCCATCTGCCTGGCGACGCCCCTGTGACCTGGGCCTTCGGGCGCGAACTGCTGATCGACGGAGTGGGCCGGCCCTGCGGGGACGGTGATGTGCGGATCTCGCCCGCCGACAGCGATGTCCTGGGCGAGGTGCTGATCCGGCTCCAGGTCGGCGGCGACCAGGCGCTGTTCCGCTCCGGCGCGGCGCCTCTGGTCGCCTTCCTCGACCGTACGGACAAGCTCGTGCCGCTGGGGCAGGAGCGGTCCCTCGCCGACTTCGACGCCCACCTCGACGAGGCGCTGGACCGCATTCTGGCGGAGGAGCAGAGCGCGGGCTGAGCGGTTCGACGCCGGAGTTCCCGATCGTGCTGTAACGCTTCTCCTCCCGCCAAGGAGGGGAAGCGTGCCGTCGTCTCCATGCGTGGCCCTCCTCGGCGCGGACACCGCCGCGGAGCCGGTTCCCGGCTTGTGGCAGTGCTTCCGGAAGGGGCCGCGTCAGTGCTTGCGGCGACGGCCCTTCCCGGCGCGGGCCGGGGCCGCCGCGGGCGTGGCTCCCGCCCCCACCCTCGCTGCCTCGGGCTCCGTTTCCGGTCCGGCGCCGGCTGCCCCCGCTCCCGCGGTCAGCGGTGCCGTGTCCGGGCGGTCCGCCGAGACCATCAGGGCTGCCAGAAGCGTGGTCACCGGCACGGACGCGACCAGCCCGATCGAGCCCACGAGGGTCCGTACGATCTCCTCCGCGACGAGTTCGCTGTTGGCGACGGCCCCCACGCTGCTCCGCGCGATCGAGAAGAGCAGCAGCAACGGCAGCGCGGCGCCCGCGTAGGCGAGCACAAGAGTGTTGACGACGGACGCGATGTGGTCACGGCCGATGCGGATGCCGGCCCGGTACAGCCCGCGCCAGCCCATCGTCGGATTGGCCTCGTGGAGTTCCCAGACCGCCGATGTCTGGGTCACCGTCACATCGTCCAGGACACCGAGCGAACCGATGATGACGCCCGCGAGCAGCAGGCCGCTCATGTCGATGGACGGATACAGGCCATGGATCAGGCCCGTGTTGTCGTCCGTGTTGCCGGTCAGCGCGGCCTGGCCGATGAACAGCGAGCCGAGGACGCCGATCAGCACCAGCGAGATCAGTGTGCCGAGCACCGCCACGGACGTACGCGCCGAGAGGCCGTGGCACATGTAGAGCGCGATCAGCATGATGGCGCTGGCCCCGACCACCGCCACGATCAGCGGATTCGAGCCCTGTAGGACGGCCGGCAGGATGAAGAAGGTCAGGACCATGAAGCTGACGGCCAGTGCGACCAGCGCCATCACACCGCTCATACGGCCGACGGCGACGACGGCGAGAGCGAAGATGCCCGCCAGCAGGGCCATGGGGAACCGGCGGTTGACGTCGGCGACCGAGTACTGCAGGTCCTTCGGCGCCGAGGGTTCGTAGGCGACCACGACCTTCTCGCCCTCGTGCAACTGCCGGGACTGGTCCGGCTGGACGATCTCCGTGAACGTACGGCCCTCGTCGTCACCGGTGTCTACCTGGATCGTCGCCCGCTTGCAGTCGCCGGTCGCCTGCTGCTGTGCCGAGGAGCCCTCGGCGGTGGACGTGTCGCCGGTCGGGGTCTCCCCCGAGGCGTTGACGGACTTGCAGTCCACCTCGACGACCTTGGTGACCGTGGCCTCCTGGGTCTGCCGGTCGAAACCGACGCCCGTGCGCTCGTGCGCCGGGGCACCACCCGGCCACAGCACCACGAGCCCCACCACGACCGCCACGGCGAAGGGGATCAGAATCGCCCCGATGATCTTCCGCAGATGGATGGAGACAGGGGCCGCCGGGCCATGGCTGTGACTGTGACCGTGCGAGTGGCCCTGGTGGTCGTCGGGTCGGTGCGCGTCGCCGGACCCGGATCCGTGTCCTCCCCCATGCCCCCCAACGAACCTGCCTCCATGCCCACCGCCGGGTCCGGCGCCCCGCCCGCCGCCATGCCCGCCGCCGGAACCGCCACCCGGCCCGTGACCGTGCTCGAGCTCGTCGCCGGGGCCGGTCCTCTGATCATGGTGTCCGTGGCCGACACCCTGTTCCGGGCCGAAGCCGTAGTCGTGGTCACCGCCCGCTCCGGGGCCGGAACCCCGCATTCCACCGGATCTGGATCCGGGTACAGGACTGAACTGGCCGGTGTCGGGCCCCTCGGCGCTGAATTCCGGTCCCTGGCCGCCAGGTCCTGGCTGGCCTCCCTGGCCCGTTCCCGCGCTGGGCCCATGGCCACGATCGGTCCGCCGACCGGGCCCGTATCCGGGACCGCCACGGGGGCCGGCCGGCCCCTCGGCGCCGCCCGTTCCGGCTCCGGGGCCGGGTGCACCACCGGGGCCGCCGGGGCCGCCGGGGCCGTCCCCGAGCCGGAACCTACGCTGCGGGCCGGTACCGCCGCCGTTTCCGCTGCCCGGCCCGGAGGTATGCCCGGAGCCGTGCCCGGCACCGCTTCCGCGCGGTGGCTCGGAGGACGGGTATGGGGGTCCTTGCGTCGTGGTCACCGCCCGATCATCGCAAGAACGGCACGGGCCCTCTGTTCACCTCGCCCAAATTGACGCTAGCGTGGAGGCACCTTTGCACACGCGGGAGCTCGGAGCACCGGGCTGAGAGGGCGCTGACCTCCGTCTTTGCGATGTTTCACGTGGAACACGTGGAACGAGTGATGTTTCACATGAAACATCGGCTGACGGAATCCGCTGCGTCGACCGCCGAACCTGTTACCGGGTAATGCCGGCGTAGGGAGTAGGTCTCATGACCATCAAGGACGCACGCACGCCTGCCTCCGACCAGGACGAACAGCCCATCGAGGGTGAACAGTCCCAGGGAGTCGGGAAGTCCATCGGCTGGCACAAGGGGTATGTCGGCGGCTCACGCGCCGATCTTCGGGTGCCGGTCCGTCAGGTGCACCTCACGAACGGGAAGTCGGTCACCCTCTACGACACATCGGGCCCGTACACCGATCCACAGATCGACACCGACGTCCGCAGGGGGCTCGCCCCGCTGCGTGACAACTGGATCATCGCCCGCGGCGACACCGAGGAGTACGCGGGCCGCCCCGTCCGCCCGGAGGACGACGGGATCAAACACACCTCGCCGCGTGGCGGGCTCAGGAACCTCGACGCGGTGTTCCCGGGAAGGCCCCGGCAGCCGCGCCGGAGCCGGAACGGACAGGCGGTGACGCAACTCGCGTACGCCCGCCGCGGGGAGATCACGCCCGAGATGGAGTTCGTGGCCCTCCGGGAGAACGTGGACCCCGAGGTGGTCCGTGCGGAGATCGCCGCAGGGCGTGCGGTACTGCCCGCGAACGTCAACCACCCGGAGATCGAGCCGATGATCATCGGCAAGCGGTTCCTGGTGAAGGTCAACGCCAACATCGGCAACTCCGCGGTCACCTCCTCCATCGAGGAAGAGGTCGAGAAGATGACCTGGGCGACGCGCTGGGGCGCCGACACGGTCATGGACCTGTCCACCGGCCGCAATATCCACACCACCCGGGAATGGGTGCTGCGCAACTCCCCCGTGCCCATCGGCACGGTGCCGCTCTACCAGGCGTTGGAGAAGGTGGACGGCAGGGCCGAGGACCTGACCTGGGAGATCTACAAGGACACGGTCGTCGAACAGGCCGAGCAGGGCGTGGACTACATGACGGTGCACGCGGGCGTCCGCCTCGCGTATGTACCGCTCACGGCGAACCGCAAGACCGGCATCGTCTCGCGCGGTGGATCGATCATGGCGGCATGGTGCCTGGCGCACCACAAGGAGTCTTTCCTGTACGAGAATTTCGAAGAACTGTGCGAGATTCTCGCCGCGTACGACGTCACCTACTCCCTGGGCGACGGCCTGCGGCCGGGATCGATCGCGGACGCCAATGACGAGGCGCAGTTCGCGGAGTTGCGGACGCTCGGGGAACTCAACACGATCGCGAAGCGTTTCCACGTACAGACGATGATCGAAGGCCCGGGACACGTCCCGATGCACAAGATCAAGGAGAACATCGACCTGCAGCAGGAGATCTGTGATGAAGCTCCGTTCTATACGCTCGGCCCGCTGACGACGGACGTCGCGCCGGCGTACGACCACATCACTTCCGGCATCGGTGCCGCGATGATCGCCTGGTGGGGCACGGCCATGCTCTGCTACGTCACACCCAAGGAGCACTTGGGTCTGCCCAACCGTGACGACGTCAAGACCGGCGTCATCACCTACAAGATCGCCGCCCACGCAGCCGACCTCGCCAAGGGGCACCCAGGTGCGCAGGAATGGGATGACGCGCTCTCGGACGCCCGCTTCGAGTTCCGGTGGGAGGACCAGTTCAACCTGGCCCTCGACCCGGACACGGCGCGGGAGTTCCACGACGAGACCCTGCCGGCCGAGCCGGCCAAGACGGCCCACTTCTGCTCGATGTGCGGGCCGAAGTTCTGCAGCATGAAGATCTCCCAGGACATCCGCCGTGAGCACGGCAGCACACCGGTGGAGATCGAGCAGGGCATGGCGCAGAAGTCCAAGGAGTTCGCCGCGGCGGGCAACCGGGTCTACCTGCCGATCGCGGACTGACACCGACCCGGGGTGGGGACCGGCCGGTAGCTCCGGCCGGTCACTCCGGCGGGTGGTCCGGGCCCCCGAAGTCCGGGCTGCTGAAGTCCGGGCTCGTGAAACTGGGGCGGTGGCTCGTCTCCGAGCCGTCGTCGGGGCTGCTGAAGCCGGGGCGGTTGTAGCCGAGCTGGGGCATGCGGCCGGTGGTGGGTTCCGGCGCCGGTTTGCGGTTCATGGCCGCCGTACCGGGGTCGGCGAGGGCATCGCGGAGGAACGGCAGGATGCCTCGCTCCAGCAGGGCCTCGCGCCAGGCCTCCTTGGCCTGTGCGACCTCCCCGTTCGGTTCGCCGTACGCCCCTGTCTCCTCCGCCTCCGGGCTGTTGCGCAGGGCGGTGAGGAGAAGGCCGACCGCGGCGACGAGTATCGCTGCCGCTGTCACCGCTCCGAACACCCATCCGGTGGTGAGCATGGTCCGGGCGAACGCCGGCTCGGGGTCGAGCATCTTCAGGATGTAGCCCACGAGCAGGAAGATCGCCGCGGCTGTGCCGGCGAGGACGGGTGCCAGGACCGCGACCATGGCGATGGCGCCCGCTCCGGCGGTCTCGGCGGCGACCTCGCCCATGCCTGCGGCGAGCCCCACCGTGCCCGCGCCCGGCTCGGTGGAGACGGAGCTGGATGCGTGGAAGGACGACGGGGTGGAAGGCGCCGGGTGGCGCTGCTCGTTGCGGACCTTCACGTAGTGCTGGTATTCGGTGGCGGCGGCCACCGTGATCAGCGCGGTGGCGTTGAGTGCCATGGTGCGCAGTTGTTCGGAGTTCAGCCGCTTACCGACGGCGGCCAGTTCCGGGCGGTGTGGGGCGGAGCGCAGCGCCTCATCGAGGAGCCGCTCGTATTCCTGGCGGTCCTCGTTCAGCAGGTGCTGCGGAACGCTGTTCATGTGCATCCCCCGATGCGCCGTAGGGCTTGGGGCTCGGCATGGTGACGAACCGTCGGGCAGAAACGGAGGGGAGCCTGCTACGGATAAGCCGATGGTAGAGCGGCGACGGCGCGGGGTGACAGGGGGTTTGAAGAATTTGCCGTGCGGCTGACCCCCGCACGACGCGGTCCGCGGTCGTGGGAGGCCTGCCCGGAGAGCACGTGGGTATCCGTCAGAGTTCCAGCGGTAGTTCCTGGACCAGCAGTTTTCCGGCCATGGTCACGCCGCCGTCCATCGCGATGGCCAGCCCGTCGGCGTAGACATGCGGGTGCTCGATGTTCGGACGGGAGTTTTCCTCGCCGTCGTCCTCGGTGCCCGCGTCGCCCACCAGATAGGGGATGGGGCTGTGGCCGTGAACGATGCGGGCGCCGCCGTACGTATCGAGAAGGGAGCGTACGGCTTCCGCACCGCCTTCGTCCCGGAAGGAGAAGCGCTTGGTGAACTTGCGGAACAGATCCCACACCTCGTCCGCGTCGTTGCGCGTGATCGTCTCGCGGACGGTGTCGTTGACCGCCTCGATCGAGTCGCCGTAGTCGAGGTAGGCGGTGGTGTCCGAGTGCACGAGCAGATGGCCGTCGACCTCCTCGATCGCGTCGAGGCGGGC
>NZ_LIQQ01000027.1 GCF_001418565.1 Streptomyces graminilatus
CCCAGGACCTGGTCGTCCACGCGTCCGACGCCCAACTCAGCTATCTGCGGGGCCCGTTCACCCGTAAGGGCACCCCGAGCCAGGCCGGTGCGCCGATCGCCGCCCCCGGCAACGTCCCGACGGGCCCGGCGGCCGACGTCAACCATGACGGATACGACGACCTGGTGGTCCGTACGGCGGAGGGCACCGCGAAGTCGGCGGTCGTCCTGGGCGGCCCGGACGGCCCGACCCGCACGGGGGCGGTGCTGCCCGAGGGCATCGATGTCGCCCTGGGCCGCTTCGGCAGGGGGCGCGGCCTGGACGCGGCGGTGGGCGGGACAGGGGAAACGTCTCTGCGCTACGACCTTCCCGATGCCACCCCGGGTACCCTCGCCTCCGCCGGCTCGATGCTCGACACGGGCGACTTCGACGGCGACGGCNNCGGTACGTACGTACCGGGGCGAGACCTGGGACGAGGTGGCCGTCTACCCCGGGGTGAAGGGCGGCGGCCTCGTGGCGGCAAAGCCGTCCGTGAGATTCTCCAGCTCGGAGTTCCTGTGAGCCGTAGACGTACACATCACGCATGGCGCCCGACCTGACATCGGTGCCGCAAGGCCTGGTGAACGGAATTTTTCCGTAGCGCACAGCGCAAAACGGGAGACTTCCCTGATTCCGCTCCGGGAAGATGTGAAGGACCCCTTAAGGGATGTCACAGGTCGGCAGCAAAGGGGGCCCGGACAGCCCGGGCCTCGCCCGTCACTCTCCGGGACCAGGTACGTTCGATGACGTGGCTGGATTCAGGATCGGACGCGGCGACCGCAACAACCGTGCACCGCAGGCTCGCCCGCAACAACAACCGCGGCAGCAGCCGTACGGCCAGCAGCCCCCACAGGGCGCCCCGTCGTACGGCTACCCGTCCGCGCCCCCGCAGCAGCAGCCGTACGGTGGCGGACAGCCGTCGTACGGCGGCCCGGGCGGCGGCGCCGGACGGCAGTGGCCCCCGCAGGGGAACGCGGGCGGCGGTTACGGCGCCCCGGGCGGCGGACACGGCGAGCCGGAGTACTTCGGCGACGACGGCCACGGACACAGGCCGGGCCAGGGGCAGGGCCGTGGACAGGGGCACCCGAACGCCGGCGCCGTCCCCGTGGACCCGTACGCGGCCAACAACCCGGGTCACACTCAGGCGTTCACGACGGGCGACGACCCGTACAACCAGGGCGACACCTACCGCGCCGGTACCGCCCCGGCCGCGCCGACCGGTCCGCGCCTGCGCTGGAAGGAACTGCTGCGGGGCATCGTCACCGCCCCCGACCGCACGTTTCTCCAGATGCGCGACTACCAGGTGTGGGCGCCGGCCATCGTCATCACGTTCGTGTACGGCCTGCTCGCCGTCTTCGGGTTCGACAACACGCGCGAGGACACCATAAAGGCCACCCTCAACAACGCGATCCCGATCGTGCTGACGACGGCCGTGGCGATGGTCCTGAGCGCCTTCGTCCTGGGCGTGGTCACCCACACCCTCGCCCGCCAGCTCGGCGGCGACGGCGCCTGGCAGCCGACGGTCGGCCTCTCCATGCTGATCATGTCCATCACGGACGCCCCCCGCCTCCTCGTGGCGATGTTCGCGGGCGGCGACGCACCGGTCGTACAGATCCTGGGCTGGGCAACCTGGGTAGCGGCGGGCGTACTCCTCACGATCATGATCCGCCGCTCCCACGACCTCCTGTGGCCGAAGGCGCTGGGTGCGTCGGCGATCCAACTGATCGCATTGCTGTCGATCGTGAAGCTGGGCACGTTCTAGAACCAGAAACAGTCCGGACTTGGACTGTTCGGACTGATTCGACTGATCGGACTGAGGGGAGAGCCCCTGGCCTCGGCCAGGGGCTCTCCCGTTTCGACGACACCCGGGGGACGCCGGCCACGACAGGCAAGGTCGAGCGGTTCCATCAAACGCTGCGGCGTGAACTCCTCGACAGGGGGCATCCATGGACGGGGTGACAGGCTGCCCCGCCCTACGCACCGGAGGAAGCACACTCCGGGGCGGAGGGGGCGCCGTACCGGGCTGCGGGTCTTGTAGTGGCGCGCGTTGGGAGCTTCCATCCCGACCGCCATCGCCCCAGGCAAAGCCGAGCGGACGAGGCCCAGGGCGTCAAGGTCGTTCGTACCGTGGTGGGTGAAGGTGGGTGGCGAAGCTGCGGCGGAGACGGGGAACCGTCATGGGAGCTTCCTCATCGCCCTCAGTCCGACCGAGTAAGCAAGGACCGCCACCGCGAAGCTGACGAGCACCGCGACCGTGTGTGCGTGGCGTGGGATCAGCTGCGTCGTCATTTCAAGAGCCGGCGGGTTGGCGAAGAAGAAGCCGGTGGTGGCGGCCAGGATGGCTCCAGCCGTGTCCTTGGTCCACCGCACGTTCGGCTTGGAAGCACTTGTCACCAGATGGTTGTATCGGGCGCCGGTAGGCTGTGCAAGACCGGCCCGACGCATGGGAGCCGCACTCCTGGTCGCGAGGAACGTCAAGCAGGCCGCTGATGTCTGACATCACCGGCTGACACCAACAGCCACGAACAGCGGCGGTCAGCGCCGATCCCCCGACGACCGACCACCAGGATCGTATCGACGGTTGGCGCAGGTGATCAGCCACGCATGATCGACCTGAGGAGGATGAGGTCGCAGCTTCAAGCCCTGGGAACCGCAAACGAAGATCCCCGGTCTACCAAGGCCGGGGATCTATGCATAGCAGCAGGTCAGAGAGCTTCCTTAGACGGAGTGATCGGCTCGCCTGACTTACGTACTACAGGCAACACACTCCACGGGAAGTTGATCCATTCGTCGGTCCGCTTCCACACGTACTCGCACTTCACGAGGGACTGCGTCTTCTCGTAGATCACCGCGGAACGCACCTCGGCGACCGCGTCCAGACAGAAGTCGTGCACCAGCTTGAGCGTCTTGCCGGTGTCGGCGACGTCGTCGGTGATGAGGACCTTCTTGTCGGAGAAGTCGATGGCGTTGGGGACGGGCGCGAGCATGACGGGCATGGGAAGCGTGGTGCCGACCCCGGTGTAGAACTCGACGTTAAAAACCAAAGGGCCTCTCACCTGCGAAGATGCAGGCAAGAGGCCCTTGAACTCAGCGAAAACTCAGCATTGGGGGTCAGCAACCCTCATCAGGCTGCGTCATCGTCGACCAGCGTCAGGCGGTTCCGGAAGGCGTTCGCAAGCGACGCTTCGAAGGCCCCTGTGATCCGTTCATCGGCCCCGTCTACGAGGTGCGCGTACACCTGTTCTGTGACCTTCGTGGAGCTGTGCCCCATCCACCGCGCCACCTCGTACAGGGGTACACCCGCCGCTATCGCCATGCTCGCGAAATAGTGACGGAGAGCCTTCGGCGTGTACCCCGAGTCCTCCAGCTCGGCGCGCTTGAGAGCGTCGTTCCAGCGGTGCGTGTACGTCGTCCGTGAGGGATGACGGTGCTGGTAGGTCTCGGACTCGTAGTACCAACCTTCTTCACCCCACGGCTCCCAGAAGGCCCTGTGCTTCTCCAGCTCGTCAGACACCGAGGGAGGCACCGGCACCCAACGCCCCTTCCGGCTCCACTTCGGCTCGTTCTTGACGTTGGTCCCCCGGTTCGCCCCGCCGTTCTCTCCGAAGTTGGTGAGCTGGTTCTGAACGAAGTACCAGCCCCCTCGGCGGGTGAGATGCGACTGCGAGAAAGCCAGTGCTTCACCTACCCTGAGCCCGCAGCCCGCCTGAATCCAGATCGATGACTTGTAGACCGGGCGCATGGCCTCGTAGATGGCCATGACCTCAGCCGTGGTGGGGATCTCGTGGTCTTCGACCGGGCGATAGGCCGACTCGTTCCGGCCGTTCACAGCGATGGTCTTCCCCGCGTACTTCGGAACGATCTCCGCCTCGTAGCAGTACTTGAGGAACGACTTCAGAACGACCTTGCGGCCCTCGATGCCGTACGGCTTGTAACCGCGCTCCTTCTGGCCGTTCTCCCACGTCGTGATGTCCGAGGGAGTGATGGAGCCGATTCGGCGGCTGCCGAACATCGCCTCGAAGTGGTTCTTGTAGATGCTCCGGTACTGCGCAAGAGAGGAGTCCTCGCGCTGACCGAAGCCCAACCACTCCTTCCAGCAGTCCTCAAAGGTCCGCTTAGAGTGCTTTCGATCGACGTACACACCGAGGCGCTTGTCGTTCTCGACCTTCGTCGCAAGGTCTTTCGCCTCGGTCTTCTTGTTGTGCGGAAAGCTCTCTTCCGTCTGGTGACCGCCGGCATCCCGGAACCGGACCACCCACGAGTGCTTGCAGCGCGGCCACGCGCCGACCTTGCACTCACAGCGCTTGATGATCGAAGCCATGAGGCTTCAACTCCCTTACTGGACTGGGATCGGAGCCCAATCTCCGACCTCAGCACGATGTTTTACAGGTCAACTTGGCCTAGTTACAAGCCTGTTGGGCGATCCAGTGATCAAGGTCACGTTCGCGAAATCTGAGATGCTTTCCGACTTTAAAAGCGGGTATCCCCCACTCACGCCATTTCGCATATAATGTACGCTTCGATACGGCCAACCTTTCGGCTGTGTCTTCAGGGGTTAGGAGCCGGTTCGACCCGCCAGCAACCAATGCGTTTCCGTCTTTCTGGTAATCTCGCGGCGCCCGCGAGGGCGGAAGCCCCTTCGGTGCCCAATCACCGAAGGGGCTTCTCAGGTAGCTAGTTCAGGGTCCGAGACACAGCGCCGGCCGCCGTGCGCCAGACGACTCGATGCACTCCAGCAGCCTCAAGACGAGGCATGCAGCGGTAGCAGGGAGCGCGGGTGACATAGACCGTCCCGCCCTCCAGATCCTCGCGCCGCGCATGAATCAGAAGGTTCTCTTCGGCATGCAGGGCAACGCAGTTGGAGTAGTCGCCCCCGGCCGGAAACTCGGCATACGAGAGCTGTCCGCGAGGGCAGGCATTGTCTTCAAGGCATCCGGGCTTGTCGGGCACGCTGCCGTTGTGGCCGCTCATCACAAGACGGCCTCTGCGGTCGTACAGGACCGCCCCCACCTGGGACCGGATACAGTCCCCGCCAAGGGAGACTGCATCGGCCACACGAAGACGCCTCTCCTCCTTGGGGAGGCGCTTACTCACTCCTCGTCCTCCACCGCATGGTGAACGACCTCGACGGCCGGCGCCATCTCGGACACCCAGTAGTCCTGTGCCATCTCCTTCGCCATCTCGTACGGGATGCCGCCGTTCAGCGCGGCTCGGAGCACGGTGCCGGCCACGTCGGCTACGGCGACCGCTATGAGGGCGCGCTTCTCCAGCTCGGCCACTGCGAAGTCACTTTCGATGGACTTCATGACGGACTCAAGATCCTCGGGGTTGTCGTTCACTCGCACCTCTCCACGGCGTTGTTCTCAGCGCATTCGGCACACAGGCCGGTTTCTACGTCGTCCAGGCTGAACAGCCCCACGGAATCCTGGAGCTGGCAGTATTCACAGTCCTCAGTTACTTCGATGTCGTCGTACAAGGACTCAGCGCACAACGTAGGCGAAAGGCACCTCGATGATTTCCTGCATCTCAACGTCCCACGCCTTCTGACCCTTCTCGACCTCGGTTTCGGCAGGATCGAAGACGTAGCCACGGCAGCAGCCGCATCCGGTATCGGGGACTACGACAGGGATGTCTCCGTGCTCCTTGAGCGCCTTCTCTGCATCTGCGATCAGTTCCGTGAGCTGCAATCTGTCTCCTAGTGCTTGCTGTCTTCGAGGTCGAGAATGGAGCCCCATGAGCGCTCTCCGATCTCTCCCTCGGCAGGGACCAGTACGCCCTTGACTGTGAACTCCATGATCTTGGCGGCCTGCTTTGTCAGTTCCTCCGCTCGCTCCTTCGGGAACGAGAAAACGATCTCGTCGTGAATCACGAGCCGCACCCAGGGAGTGAACCCAGCTCGGTCGAGATTCAGCACAGCTCGGGCAGTGATGTCCCGAGACCCGCTCTGGATGTAGTAGTTCAGAGCGGAGTAAGAACGACTGCGGTCTACCGGAAGCCGACGGCCGGTGACGGTATAGATGTAGCCGTATCGCCTGGCTTCGGCCATCAGCTTTTTCGAGAGCTTGTCCACCCAGGTGTAGGTGGAGTTGAACGCCGATATGGTCCGCCGGGCAACCTCTTCCGAGACCTTCGCCTGTTCCACGAGAGCTTTCCAGCCTCCGCCGAACACGATCAGGAAGTTACCCATCTTCCCGACCTTGCGAGGTACCCCGGCCGCATCTGCGGTGATCTGGTGCAGATCCTTTCCGTTCAGGAACGCATCCACCATGACCGGGTCTCTCGACTCGGCCGCGAGGAATCGAAGCTCCATGTTGCCGAAGTCGATAGAGACCGAGACATGGTCTTCCTCTGCCAGGAACGCAGAGCGCACATACCCGTCCCCAGCCGGGAACGTCTGTGCTGCGATGGCTCCCGAAATGGACATCCGAGCCGTCCTAGCCCCCATTGAATTCACCGAGGCATGTACACGCCCCAGAGAGTCCATTCCGTTGATGGCGGCCTCGAACCACGTCTTCCGCCACTTAGCGGCCTTCGTCGCCTTCTTGACTGCCTCGGCCAACGGGTGATCGATAGAGTCCAACACTTCGGCATCCATGCTGAAGTTCCCCTTGGGGGTCTTCTTCGTCAGCTTGAATCCGAAACCCTGGAAAGCCTCAATCAGTTGCTTGTCGGAGTTGACGTTCTCAACCCACTGGCTTGCAACCTCGACCCACTTCTCTTCCTCGGCCTTCAACTCGGCAATACGCATTTCTGCATACGCCTCGTCGACGAGGTAGCCCGTCCGTTCCGTCTTCGCCATGACGTGGGCGAGCCTGTGTTCCCAGCCGATCAGGCCCTTTACCTTCGAGCGGGCCGGCACCTTCGGCAGAAGGATGTGCAGCAGTCGGTAGGCCCATATCGGGTCGGCTCCGGCGTACAGCAAATAGTCGTGGTCGAACGTCCTGACCACCGGCCAGATGTCCGCCTTCTTGACCTTGTACCGCTTGGCTATCTGAGTCATCGAGCCCTTGACCTCTTCGGCCGCAACGGGATCGATGTAGAACTTGATCAACTCTTCGAGTTTGAGGCCGGGCCCCTGTTCTTTGACCTGTCTCGGGTCAACCAGGTGAGCGAGGATCTTCGTATCGAACATCTTCGGGGCCAGCTCTTCGAGCGGGACACCGAGGCAGTGTTCGCTGACGTGCTGGTCGAAGGTGCCGTTGTGGGCGATGAGACAGCGGGCCTTGCGCAAGGCCCAGATGGCAGCGGCCTTGAATTCGGGGTTGGTCTCGACCGGCAGGACCCAGCTCTCACGGGCGTTGCCGAACTGGGCGAGGCGGATGCGGAAGCCGCGGCCGACGTTCCACCAGTCAAGCCCTGTTGTCTCCGTGTCGTAGCCCAGGATCGGGTTGGCGACGACGAAGTCAATGAATTTATCGAGGTCCCACGTGGTCTCAGCTACGTTGATCCGTACCGGCTGGTGCTTGATCTTGTAGGTTATGACCTGCATTAAGACCTTTCAGTTGTCTCCTTGCACACGTGTTCTCGGGCTGCGTCCACGAGGTCGAGCAAAAGCACTTCGTTTTCGTCGCAGCAGTCACAGCCGCCCTGGCCGAATGACTCATCACAGAGGAAGCAGAAGAGTTCGACTCCGCCGTTGTCCCACCCGATGACTTGGACCAGGCGCAGGTTCATCACCGATGCATCACGCACCGCGCCGGCGCTTCCCCTGCCTTCGCGTATGTCCAGAGGCCACAGGGGGCCTGAAACCATGCGTACTGGACAAGAGCCAGGACTATGACAGTCACGGCTGCTGCGAGGATCTTCACTCGCCCTCCCCGAGCAGGAATCGGGGCGTGACGTCGCTCAGACCGTCGAGTGCGTAGACCTTGATTTCCGCGTCCGGGTACCAGCCGAGCAGCCCATTCAGGATGTTGCGCACGTTCCGCTCGTCCGTGGCGAATCGGAACCGACCGCCGTGGTTCCAGCCGTATTTCGTTGACTCGATGATGAACTGGGGTATCAGGGGGCAACCCTTCCGTGTGTGTCGAATGCGGCTGCCGTGAACGGCATCTGCGCCTCGAAGGCAGCTTCCATCTGGTCGGCAACCATCTGGATTTCGAGCTGAGGGAAGCTCGGCACCTTTGCGTTATCCCGTTTGGTACGCAGGCTCAGGAAGTGCATGAGACTCCTGGCGTTACACGTGGCGTAGAACGACGTGTAGATACCAACAGGGAGAACCATTCGGGCAACTTCACGGGCGATGTCAGCAGCAAGCATGGCCCGGTAGTGCTCGTACGCCTCCCCATACGCCGTCTTAAGAGACTCATTGACTCGCATGTACTGTCGGTAAGTGCCCGTCTGATACTCATACGCGCCAGGCTTACCGACCTGCACTAGCGGTCTTTCTGAGTGAGGCATATAGAAGACTGGTTGCAGTTCCTTATACCTGCCGCTTTCCTCGTTATAACTCCACCCAGCCCTGTGGCGGAAGAATTCCCGAGCCACGAAGATGGGTGCCTCAATGTAGAAGGTGAAGCGGGTGTGCTCGAACGGGCTGCCGTGCCGGTCCCGCATGAGGTAGTTGATCAGGGGTTCCACGGGGAGGTTGAGGTCCAGGCCGTCAGCGCCGATGGTGGAGACTCGGGCTGCTGCGGTCACATCGAAGTCGGTTGCATCGGACTTCATGAGGTCGACGTACATGTCAGAGCGGAACTGCATGAATCTCCAGGGGAAGGGGGGCCGGATTTTTCCGGCCCCCGTCGCGGCATCTGGTTAGCGGGCCTTGAAGGACCCGTCCTTCTGCCGCCACAGCGGCTCGCACTTGTCGCTGTCGTCCTGCGAGTTGCAGAAGAGGGCGGCCCAGTTCGCCTTCTCGACGAGGTTGCGGCCGTGCGGGCAGTCGTCATCCGCGACGGCCGGCTTCTTCGGCTGGACCTTGCCGCCCTGGAACTTCTTGGGTGCCGATCCACCGCCGGGGTTACCTGCGCCGCCTCTGAACTGACCTCGGGTGTACTCCGCAGCCTTGGCGTTGAGGTCGATCAGGCCCTCGGACTTCAGCGCGCCCAGCAGTTCGGCGCCCCGCTTCGCGGTCTCTTCGGCGGTGTGGCCCCACACGGAAGGCGTCAACCATTCCGCGTCGTAGCCACTCGCGGCCTTGAGGGTGAATCCAATCTTGAAAGGGGCAGGTCCGGGGGTGGCATCGGTCATAGGCGTGTTCTCCTTCGTCGAGGTCTGGTTTTCCGAGGGCTCATCCCAGGGGGACTTCTCCTCGAATGGGTCGGGGTAGCTCAAATGCTTTCCTCTCCTCAATTCTGATATTGACCGAGTTGCCTCACCGACTCAACTTTTTAGTCAGTGAGGAATCCCACTAGATAGGGCAAGCCCCGTTGGCACAGATTTCGTCGTACGACGTATCGGTGGACTCCTGGCCCAGCTCGGCCACCAGGCGCTCGTACTCCTCGCGTGTGATCCGCTCGTAGGGCGCCTGTGCACGGCTCAGCTCGGGGAAGATCGTGCTGCCCTTCAGCCGGGGCATGAACTCCCGCAGGATGGCGGCCACATCCTTGGCGGTGTACTTCGCCGGGTCCACGGAGGCCGTGTAACTCACCGCTTGGTCTGCCCAGTACCGCTGATACATGGCCTGCACCCTGAGCATCTGCTCAAGCGTGAGCTGGCCCACGTGCTCGATGACGGATGGGTCCTCCACCTGGTCGACAAGCGGGTCCTTCGTCGGGATGCTCACCACCGCCGTGTTGGCCGCGTAGATGCAGTCCTCGACCGTGTAGCCCAGGTGCCGGTACTCCTCCACCTTTCTCTTCTCCTCCGGCTCCACGAGAGAGAAGCGGATACGACGAACGAAGTGATCAGCGAAAGGAGCATGGATACCCTCACCCGATACGCCGGCCACCTTGGACGTTGAGCCGGTCGGCGCTACGACCTTGTTCTTGATCGGGACCGGTACGCGCAGCTCCCTGGCGTACTCCGCTGCGGCGTTGTCGACGACCCTCGCCCAGAGTGCGAGGTCGGTTTCCACCTCCCAGTCGTCGGGAGCCTCCGAGTAGCGGATGCCGCGCTTGGCGAGGTAGTCAGCGAAGCCCAGATGACCGACGCCGATTCTCCTGTAACGCGCGATGGCAGCAGCTGACTTGGGGTCGTGGACCGGCGCGAACGTCGCTCGCAACAGGTACCGAGTCATGAGCCGGTGGGCCTCGTCCAGCGCATCGAAGTCGGGCTGGCCGTCCTCAAGGACGAACGCCCCGAGGTTGACCGACCCGAGACAGCACGGCTCTCCTGGAAGCAACAGCGCTTCACCACACGGGTTGGTAGTGAACACGCCGTCGACCTCGCCAACGGCGCTCAGCGAGGAGTTCCAGAAACCCGGCTCACCGTTGCTCACCGCTCCCTGGGCAAGGGTGTCCAGTACTAGTTGTGCCCCCTGGTGCCCGGAGTCGAGCGCCTTGAGGAAGCCGTCGTCCACCTCGACAGAGATGTTCGTCGTCCAGTGCCGCGTCATGTCTGCCTTGCAGGCCATGAACTCGTCGATGTGCAGATCCGACCAGTGCATGATGCTCATCCGCGCCGAACGCCGGACGCCGCCGCTGACTATGCACCGGGCGATCTCGTGATCGATCGCCATGGCGTCCATGCCTGTGAGCGGGCTCCCGATCAGCCGGACCAGGCCGACGGGGTCAGCATCGTCGATCTCCACCCGACTGGCGAGGATCTTGCCGACCTCGATCAACATCTCGGCGAAGGGCGCCGGCCCGCTGGCCGAACCGCCGAACTTCCGCAGAGGAGCACCCTTCGGCCGGACTCGGGACACGTCGAAGACCCTGTCCACGTGTCGGGTCGTCGGGGTGTGCGCGGTACGGATCAGGTCAGCCAAGGCGTCGGCCCAGCCCTGCCGACTGTCCTCTACTGGGTAGGCGCCAGCCCAGCCAGCGGCGTACTGCTGGGAGAGCAGGCCCGCGGCCTTCATCTCCTCGTAGTCCTTGTGCCAGGTGTCGCACACGATGTGAACCTTCACCGGGATGGCCACGGCCGGAAACTCCGCCAGGTACCGGGCCGAGTAGTTCGAGCCCACTCCTCCGCCCTCGGCGAGCCTGAGCAGAGTGAAGGTGAAGTGTTCGGCCGGGTCGTCCGGATTCCATCCGGCTGCCCAGCAGTTGTTGAGGGCGAAGTCGGTGACTCCGCTGGCCTTGAGGTGTCGACCGGCCGGGAGGATCTTCCAGGATTCGATCAGCTCGACCAGGCGGTCACGTTCGCCCGGCTCGATGTAGCGGGGATCGACGAGGTTGAGGTTCCCGTCGACAACCCGGCGGACCGTCTCAGGCCAGGTCTCCAGTTCCCCGTTCGGCTTTTCACGGCGGTAGGTGCGCTCATAGACGGTCTGCGCGGTCTCGGTCTTCCAAGCGGTCATGCAGCTCCCTTTGCGGTGCGGATCTGTCGGTTCATGGCGAGGGCCAGGGCGTCAACGGCGCGGTAGGCGCGTCGTTTCTCGGCGTCGTCGGCCGGGGGCAGGCCGTAGACGAACTGGCGCATGAGCAGTTCCCGGTAGTCCGGGTTCAGCTTGTTCAGGGACTTCGAGGCGTCCAGGCGGGCGCTCATGATGTTGTCCGTGATGGTGCAGCGGGTGAGGTCGTCCTTCTTGCCGATCTGGGTACTGATCTCGTCATCGGTGTAGATGAACGACCGCAGGACTCCCCGGACTTCTTCGGGCGTGTAGTAGTACTGGTCGTCCATGAGATCCCGGTAGGCCCGTTCTTTGGCGGCGTAGCGCCTGCCTGCCGTCCAGAAAATCTTCCGGATCAGGTCTTCGTCGTGCTGGTACCGCGCGAGGATGTGTCGCTCTTCCAGGGCGTGAACCAAGATCTCCTGCTTCACATCGTCGGCCTCGACGACTGCCCACTTCCCTGCGATCTCCCGTGCGACCCTGCCCGCCAGTTCGCCGAGTCGTTCCCAGTCCAGCTCTTGTGTCACGCCGCCCCCTTCGCCGCGAACTTGCCGCGCGCCCCGCGCTTGATCTCTCCGAACCGCTGTCCCTCGACCACGAACGAGCCGTCGTCCTCGACCGGGATCGCGTGGGGGACTGCGTTGTACTTGCCGACGTAGAACAGGCCAAAGCCTCTCTGCCAGTTGGCCGGGCCGTTCTTGAGGTAGCCGGCCTTCTTCACGTCCATGAGGTGACCGACCTCGAAGCCGTAGATGGTCTTCAACTTGCCGTTGTGGCCCGTGGTGTGGGGCGAGACGGCCAGCCGGTGAGTGTGGCCCATGACCACGCTCGTGCCTGCCTTCACGGCCTTCAGTCGAGCCGTAGCGCCGGGTACCTGGTTCATGCCGGGGCTCTCGTGCCCGTGGATGGCGACCCATCCGGGCGCGAAGTTGTAGTAGGGCTCTACCAGGTCCCAGCCGTGTGCATCGAGCTGAAGCAGGGTCTCCATCCTGTAGGCCACGTCCTCATGCCCGAGGGCTGGCGCCTTGCTGATGAGGTACTTCTCGGGGCGCTCGTCGTGATTGCCCTTGAGGATCTTCTTCGGGCCGGCGAACACCTCGCTGACGGGCTGGACGAAGTTGTCCACGCTGTACTGCGAGTCCCGGATCACTCCGCCTGCGAACTCGGCCCTGGTCCCCGCGGACCAGCGTGAGGGGGCCGGGTAGTCGACACAGTCACCGATCTGGATCACTTCGTCGGGCTGGTACTCGCCGATGAACTGGATGAGGTTCTTCACAGCCCGCTTGTCCTCGAAAGGCATTTGCAGGTCACTGACGACGACTATTCGCTTCAGTTGGACTCCAGGCGGGTGAGTTCGAATTCGAGGTAGCGGGCGGCCTTCCGCAAGTCCTCTGCGGTGTCGCCCTTGCGGCCGGCGCGCATGATGTACTTCAGTGCGTTGCCGAGGTTGAAGTTGAAGTGCTGTGTGACGTCGATGACTTCGAGGCCGTTGGGGAGCCAGGTGTAGTGAGCCGGGCTGTTGACCGGGTCACTGGTGGTTCCTTCGGTAGGCACTGGAGACAGCTCCTCTTCAGCGAATCCGAGAGTTTGACCGTTGCTGAACGTGACCTCGTAAGGGAAAGCCTCCATTGCGGCGACGTTCGTGACGACAGCCCTCGCGTCTTGGAATTGCTGGGTGTAGAGAGTGGCGGGGTTGGAGACGGTGACGATTTGGCCGACCTCGAAAGTCACAGAGCCTCCAATTCGTTGTCGTAGAAGAAGGCGCCAGCGGCCTGGAAGTCTCCGTCCTCTGCGTCCAAAAGGACAGAGGTTGCTTCCTCTGCTCGGGCGTTGTTCACGGCTTGGATGGCTCCCGTCAGGCCAGCCGTCCCGTCCTTTACGGAGTCCTTCACCCGGACTCTCGTGCCAGGCTTCCACTTGCTCTTCAAAGGCCGACCCTTTCTCGCATGGCCTCCGGGCCGTAGACGTGCATGAATGAATTGGAGTCGTGGCCGTCACCGAGGATGATGACCTTCGAGTTGTGGGCCAGCTCCGTGGCGCGCTTCTCTGCGGCTTCACGGCCGGGCTCGTCGTCGTCGGCGACCTGGTAAACGGTCTTGAAGCCGAGGTAGGCGGGAGTGAAGTAAGGGCGCCAGGCGGAGGTTCCTTGGTATGCGGTGGCCGGGACGTCTGCTACGGCCCACGCCATGGCGTCGAATTCGCCCTCGGTGTTCACCACGTATGGGCTCGGCGTGATGAGTGCTGGGGTGTTGAACAGACGCGGGAAGTCGCCCGCGATCGTCAGGTACTTTCCGTGCTTGTGGTGGGTTTCCTTGCGGAGCGGGGCCAAGTAGTTTCCGGCCTCGTCCTTCACGCACTCGTCTCGGATACAGCGGAACCGCAGGGTGGCGACGCCATGAGGGCCACCCGCCGGCCTGAGGTAGGGGATGACCAGCGATCCTGTGTACTGCTCATGGCCAGTACGAGCCGAACCGACGAAGCCGATTCGGAACTTCTCCGCGACGCTGCCCAGGCCGCGGGCCTCCATGTACGCCTCTGCGGGACTCCCCTCGTACTGGCGGAAGTAGGTCTTCGCCGCCTCCACCGAACCGGGTATGTGCAAACTCTTGCGCTTCTCTGAAGCCAATGCCTTCCTCGCGCTGGATTACGTCGTAAGAGTCCTCGGAGACATCACACACGAAACAGGACCAGCGCTGCTTCTCTGTGCTGACCGAGGCGCTTGGATTCTCTTCGGCGTGGAGCGGGCAGAGCATCTTTTGCCACCCTGCCCGCTCCTTCGCCTCGATGCCGTAGAAGTGCTTCAGCACTTCGGCAATCGACGGCTTAGTTTTCACGTGCCTGAGCCGTGGCCGGTTCGCCGACCTTGCGGGTAGTCACCGGGAAGTCGTACTTCCGATAGGCGGCGACCGTGAGTTCCTTCTCACCACGCCACTTGCGGTAGTCGAACTTGGCGGAGTCAGCCATGGATCATCCGGCCTTTCGCATTCTGCGCTCCTCTTGAAGGAGGCGCTTCAGGTCATAGTTCTCGCGGACCAGCTTGAGAAGCTGGTCGAACGGCATTACCGAATACGCTTCCCCTACGCTCTTGAAGCGGGCCTTGATGATGACCGCCCCGTTCGATGCGTGGGGATTGTGCTCTAGCTCTCGCTTCAGCTCACGCATGAATTGGGCGAGGTCGAACTTCTGGACGTTCTTCATTTCGAAGAAGAACGCCATCGGGATGAGGGTGATGTCTCCGCGATCATTCACCCCGTACAAGGTCCCGTGCCTCTGGATCTCTTCCGGGTCGATGTCCGGGAATGTCTCCCGGAGGTGGTCAAGGCCCTGCTTCTCCCAGCGGTAGCCTTTGTCCTTATTGGCCCTGGCGGTCGAACTCATCGCCCCCCTTCCCTTACTTTCAACATAGATCAGCACCGTCACCGACTCAACTTTTTTGGTGGTGGAAATGTGTGACCTAGAACTCAGAGGAGATGTCCGTCAGGCGCATGTTCGCGTTGTTGAAGTCGTAGCTGCTGAACGTCTGGCCGCTGCTGTCCTCGAACCCTTCCCGGTTCTTCACGTCGGAGATGTGCAAGATGCGCCCGTCCATGCCGTCGATTTCCTTGTGGATGGTCAGGATGACGCTCGGCACACGGCCGATCTTGCCCTTCACCCCCGACAGGGGGATTGGCTGGAGACCGTCAGAGAACTCGCCGACGACGTGATGGAGCCCGAGCACATGGGCGTTGGTGTCCCGAGCCATCTCCGACAGGTACTCGCACATCTGCTCCAACCCGAAGGTGAACGCCTCCGCATCACCCACCGCACCGCCATCCACGTTCGTGATGTTGTCCACCACGATGAGGTGAGGGTTCATGCCGAACACCTCGAAGTAGCAAGCGAGGTTGCGTTCGATGTCCCCAGGCGTCGGCCTGGCCTCGAAGTTCCACCGAATCCACCAGCGCTTCCCGAGATCGGCGTAGTACTCCCCGAACTCGTCCTGCACCAGCTTCCGCTTGATGTCCCTCACGTTCTGCCCGGTGATGATCGCCGTGGCCCGAGTCAGCTGCGTAGCCGCGTTGGAGTCGGCACTGAAGTACAGCACCGGCATATTGCCGTACAGCGCCAGGTTCACGGCAAAGATGCTCTTGCCCGTCCCCGGCCCTGCCGCGACGAGTGACAGTTCGCCCCGCCGGAACTCCACTTCGAGCTTTCGGAGGCCCAAAAACGGTGACGGGATCGGCTCACCGGCCTCGCCTCTGGCCTGTTCACTCTGAATCAACGAGTACATGTGCACCCCTCCTCGTGGTCACCCACTCAACTTTTGGCAGAAAAAAACGAGCACGCGTGCGCCACATCGCAGAAACGGCAGTCGTAGCCAGGCCGGGCGGGGAAGGAGCCGGCCTTCACGCCCGCGTCCATCGCCGCGTACCGCTCGCCTAGCTCGTCAGCGCTCACCTGGTCCAGCTTCACCGGCCGGGAAAGTCGTCCGTCCTTGGCGAGGTACCAGTCAGCATCGTTCACCTCGACGCCGTACAACTCCCGCACGGCGATGCCGTACGTCTGCAACTGGAACTTCGACTTCATGGAGCCGGTCTTGAGGTCCCGAGGCCGCACGGCATCCTTCACCGTGACGAGCTGGTCTATGTACCCGCGGACCTGCACGCCGCCCAGCTCCACCATGAAGTACAGCTCAAGCGCTGGCACTCCATCAGGCGTCTTCCAGATGACCGGGCCCTTCTCCTTCGCCCACTCGACGTAGTAAGCCGTCTGCTTCTGCCCCAGGGCGTAACGGCGCTCGATGTCCTCGCCGCCGCTGTAGCGGCCAGCGGACAGCCAGCGGTCGGTGTTGCTCTCCTCGTCAAGAGCCTTGTTCGTCTCGGCCTCGTACTCGTCCGAGAAGATCACCACGGCTTCCTCTGCGCTCATAGTCCGATCGGACTTCTCGTACGCTTCGGCAGCCGAGTGGAAAGCCCTGCCATGGATGGACCAAGCCGCCGGGCTCGGCGTCACACGCTCTACGCGCTGAAGGTAGAACCTCCATCCACACTTCTCGTACTGCTCGGTCTGACTGACCGACCGGGGCTGAGTCTCAATACTCAAGCAGATACCACCTTCGCGTAGCGAACGATCTTGAATGAATTGCTGCCTTCGATCCAGGCGTGCGGATGACCGAAGCTCTCACGCTCCAGCTCCATGAACGACCTCGCTCTCAGGTCCGCCTCAAGGGCGAGCGCTCGGACGTGACCCTCGCTGTCCACCTGGTCGGAGGCGATCAGGTCTACGTACTCGACACCCTCCTGCGGCTGCTTGGGGGGGTGGGCACGGGTGCTGATGATCAAGAGCCCCCAGGTTTCGTCATCCTCCGTGCACTGCATCCGAGTGCTTCGATTGATCAAGTCATGCAGTTCGGCACGCAGTTGAAGCTCCCTCTCAACAGATGCAAGGAGTTCACTGAGAGTGCTGCCCCGCCTGAGTCCGTACAGGTCTGGAAGCCAGTGCTCGTGTGGCACATCTTCCTTGTCTCGCAGGTGATGAGCATGGCCTCCCAGGACCACCTTCGGAACCGCTCCCGAGTCCTCAATCCCCAGCTCAACAGCCATAGCACTCCCCCGAGTCCCCACCCCGAAGGGCCAATGCACGTTCACAAACGAGGAGCAGGTGTGTTGCTCCTGTGAATCAACGTAGCAAGGTTAGAGATCGGTTAACACCCCCATTTTCGCAGGTGAGGGGCCCTCAGGTTCGACCCACCGACCAGTAACGGGTTGTTGTGGTCACTATTTGAAACCAAAACGATATGGATGGGACCAATCGGACAGAGCGCCATCGAGCAGAATAGTTAAGCCGGTTGACGAATACTTAGAGTAATGATCACGGGTAAGTAAAGTCGCAGCCCTACCGGCAGGCAGCCCGACGCGTGAGACGCAAAAAACCTCCCCGCGCCACATTGGCGGGGAGGTGTATACCAATCTAGCCGCGTAGCGCGAAGCGCCTAGCTCTCCCCCCAGGGCTTCAGAGGGAGATCCAGTGCGGCGCGGTGCTTCTCGTCCGCTAGAGGCGGGCGTCCCTCGGGCCAGCGGATGACCATGCGCCCGTCCGAGTCGAGCCGGGGTTCCAGCACCCACGGACCCTCGGGCGCGTTCGGCATCAAGGCAAGGACCACGTCACCTTCACGGATCAGGGCCTCAAAGCGCTCAGACCCTCTCATCTCCAATTCCGTAAGCGCCTTATCGCCAAGCCGACGGCGCAGAAAATAGAAAAGGTCCCGCGCACGATTAAGGCGCATGAATTTGGTTCGCTGAGTCTCAGCTTTAGGCCACACATGTTCAAGTATGTCCTGCGCCTGAGCCTTGAACGGAGCCCGCCAAATACCCATTTCCCTGAGCCGCTTATTCACGGCCTGGAAAGAAACGTCAAACATTGCGGCAATTTCCTTATCGGACTTGCCGTTTCTGTAGAGCTTCAGCAGCGCGGGGTTATCCGGCAGCTTGGTCATGAAGGGCGGTCCTCATCACGCTGGAGGTCATCGCATGGCGCAGCGATCAAGTCTGAAGATACTTCCAACTCGTCACCGTTTCAAGTGTCTTGCTGGGCCTGACCAGGGGTGATCGGGTTGCAGAAGTTGAGTGTGTGACGTCCGTCTCAAGCCGGCCTCCGAGTGTCAGCAGTTCCACCCTTTGTCACCGACGTCTTTAGTGAGAGAGCGAGTGGAGCGAGCGAATGAACAGCTCAGAGATATTTTTCGAAAGACTGTTCGAATCCAGTCAAGGCGTCATGAGGGTTTGCCTCTTTGGGGGCAAACCGTAATCGCAACCCCTTTCAAAAGGTGGGTGGCTCGTACCCGTAACCGCTTCCTCTCAAACGTGAACATCCGATGACTGAACCGTCACCACGTCTCCTGTTGACCCCCTCGTTGAGATCCGTCTCCGCGGAGTGCGCCCAGGAGCGGCCCCGGCCGCCAGACCAGCAACCGGCCGGGGCCCAAAGCCATTGAAGGAGGGACATGCCCAGAGCAAAGAGCATCTGCCTTCGTACTGGGTGTCTCTCTACCACGGTCCGCGATGGCCGCTGCGCAGATCACCAGGTGCGGAGGAGCTGGGACCGGGTTTCAGCCCGCAACGCCAGCAGGCCGGCCGACTGGTCCAAGCGTAGGGCGCGGGTCCTGACGCGCGACCGCTTCCGCTGCCAGCTCTGTGGAGCCAGAGAGCAGCTCGAAGTCGACCACATAGTCCCGGTGGCCCGAGGGGGCTCATGGGAGCCAGACAACCTCTGGGTGCTGTGCAAGCCGTGCCACAAGCGCAAGACCTACAGCGAGAAGTAGTGACAGGTCCCTCCCTGGAACCTTCAAGATCATCCCTTCCTAGGAGGCCCTATGGCGCGAGGCGTAATCCCCGTAACCGGCGTGAACCGGTCCGGCGTTCTGCTTCCCAATCCCACGACCGGTGACGCCATCAACAAGCACACCGTCGAGAACAACGGCCGGGTAGTGCTACTGGTCGAGAACACCGGCTCGACGGTGGCCCGCACCGTGTCCTTCCACCTTGCTCGCACGGTCGACGGCTTCAGCGTCACCCCCCGGACCGTGAGTGTCTCGGCCGGAGACACCAAGGCATGCGGCCCCTTCAACCCCAACGACTACGGCGATGACCTCCTGGTCGACGTAGACAACGCCGAGCTGAAGATCACGGCTATCCGGGTCTGACACCGGACGCGATCGAGCCCGCCCCCACGACTCCGGGGGCGGGCTCGATTCATTCATTCATTCACGAACGGAGAACGCATGAGCGCCTGCAACGGCCACTGCGATGACTGCCCCTACACCTTCTGCACGCCGCCGGCGCCCAAGGCACCGAGGCCGAGCAAGGCACAGGAGCGACGCGGCTGGCGTCAGGACGCGCTCTTCGAGCTGGAAGACCTCGCGGACATCTGGGGTGTCGAACTGAGTCAGGTGAGGCTGTGACTCGCGGACCACGACCGAAGGACAACGCGGTCCGGCGCAACAAGCACGAACACGCTCAGCAGCTCAGCAGCACCGCCACCGAGGGCCGAGCACTTCCCGCCGGCCTCGGGATCAAGAGTGCGGGAGCCCGCCGTTTCTGGAAGACCTGGGCGACGTCACCGCAGGCCGGAAAGTGGGCAGAGACCGACTGGGCCGAGCTGGAGATCACGACCAAGCTCGTGGACGCCCTGTTCCAAGGCGATCTGAAGTTGGCCGGTGAGATCCGCCAACGCGTCGCCAAGTGGGGCGCCACCACCGAGGACAGAGCGCGTCTCCGCATGTCCTTCGACGACAACCAGGGCCAGGACGAGACCGCAGGCGAGGATGCCACAGCCGTCGCATCGACCACAGACATGGATGAGGAGCTGTACCGACTCCTAAGCGAATAGAGGTGACCGCCCTTGCAGACAGGAAATCTGCCCGCAGGGGTTCCGGCACCGAACGAAACGCTCGGGTACGAAATCATCCGCTGGGCACAGAAATACATCGTCCAGCCTGATGGCGAACGAGCAGGTGAATCTTGGCGATTCACCAGAGAACAGCTTCGCTTCGTTTTGTGGTTCTACGCCATCAACCCGGATGGCAGTTGGCGCTACAGCGCCGGCACTCTGCGGAGAGCCAAGGGCTGGGGCAAGACACCCTTGTTGGCTGCTCTCGCCATCGTCGAATTCATCGGCCCTTGCCGATTCTCACACTTCAACGCTTATGGCCTCCCCGTAGCCAAACGGGTCCCGCTGCCCACGGTGCAGATCGGCGCCACGGCACTGGACCAGACCGACCAGACGCTAGAGATGATCCGAGGAATGCTCTCGGAGTCTCCAGCCGAGAAGGAATTCGGTCTGGACATCGGCAAGTCCGTGATCCAGTTCAAAAGCGGTAAGCCCGGCACGATCAAGCCGAAGGCGACTGCGGGAAGAACGAACGAAGGCAACCGTCCGACCTTTGCCCTGATGGACGAGGTTCATCACTGGGTCGGTTCGAATGGTGGCCCTGACTTCTACCAGGTCATCAAGCGAAACATCGAGAAGACCGCCTCTGCCGGTTCTCGATGGGTCACTACGACCAACGCGTACAACCCGAATGAGGATTCGGTCGCTCAGCAAATCCACGAGTCGGACATGGTCCGCCGGGGATTCTGGCTGTACGACTGCCTTGAGGGCGACATCGAGCATGACGAGCTGCGGGTCGAAGCCAAGGTCCGAGCCGCGCTCAAGCAGGCGTACGGGGATGCGACCTGGGCCGACATCGACGGTCTGACACGCACGATCCTCCACGACCGCACCACGCCTGACAGCACCTACCTGCGGTTCTTCTGCAACAGGATCGCCGAGTCCTCCGACGGCTGGATGAGCCGTACCGAGTGGCTGGCCTGCCAGGACGACCAGGACCCCATCAAGCCCGGCGATCAGATAGCCATCGGATTCGACGGCTCGATCCGCGGTGACGCGACGGGCCTCGTCGGGTGCCGACTCAGGGACGGAAAGTTCTTCGTCCTCGGACTGTGGGAAAACCCGAGAGACCCGAAGCAACCTGATTGGGAAGTCGATGTCCTGGCGGTCGAGGCCGCCGTGCATACGGCTTTCAAGACGTACCGAGTCGAGTGGTTCTACGGCGACCCTCCCTATTGGCAGGAGAATCTAGGACGTTGGGCGCTGGAATACGGCGATGACTATGTATTCGAATTCTGGACCAACAAACCTACGCGCATGGTCCAAGCCGTTGAGAGGTTCCGCACCGCGTCTATGGTCCAAGACCTGAAGCACGACGGAAATGAAGGCCTCACCCGGCACATTCTCAATGCGGTGACGCGTGAAGTCCCTCAGGGAATCCTGATCACCAAAGACTCTCCCCGTTCGAAAAAGAAGATCGACTTGGCGGTTTGTGCGGTGCTGGCATTCGAGGCTCGTGCGGACGCGATTGCTGACGGACGACTCAAGCAGAGGAGGCGGCGCGTCGTCGGATTCTAAGTGAGGTAATGCATGATCGTACCGCCCAATGGCTATACCGCCATGTCTCCGCCTTCCACTCCGAAGGAGTGGTTGCAGTACCTGTACGGGAAGCTGCCAGCCCCCAACTCGCCCGCCCGGATCTATTCGCGGTACTACGAGGGAGAGCAACAGAAGCTAGCTTTCTCCCAGGCGCGATTCAAGTCCGCCTTTGCCGATGTCTTCGAGCAGTGGCGAGACAACTTTTGCGGGATGATCGTCGATTCGACGAATGAGCGTCTGCATGTCGACTGCTTCCGTCTCCCTGACTTCCCCGGCACGGACAAGGACTCTCGCGAGTTCTGGCAGCGCTCCAGCATGGATGCCTTCTCCAACAGCGTCCATCTGGACGCGCTGATCCAAGGCGTCTCGTACGTGCTCGTGTGGGCAGACCGCAACGGCGATCCGACCATCACTCCCGTCTCGGGCGAGCAGATGGCCGTGCAGTACAAGGCCGGCTCACTGACGGAGCTGGAAGCCGCGGCCCGCTTCTACCTGGACTCATGGGGCCGGCAGATAGCCACGCTGTGGACGGAGCGGTACGTCTACGAGATCCCTGTCGGTGAGACCGACTGGGAGAAGGGCACAGCAGCCCCCAACCCGCTCGGTGTGGTGCCGGTGGTCCCGTTCGCCAACAGGGTTCGGCTCGTTGGTGACCCGTACTCCGAACTCAAGAACGTCATCCCGATCCAGGACGCGATCAACAAGACGCTCATGGACGCGCTCACCGCGTCCGAGTTCGCGGCCTTCCCCCAGCGCTGGGTCACGGGCCTGGAAATCCAGGAGGACGAGCACGGCAACCCCATAGAGCCGTTCCAGGTCGCGGTGGACAAGTTGCTCCAGGCCGAGGACCCCGGAGCCAAGTTCGGGTCCTTCTCCCCCGCTGACCTCAGCAACTACGCCTCGCTGGTCTCCCTCCTCCTTCAGCACATGGGCGCGGTCAGCCGAACGCCCCATCACTACTTCCTCGTCAACAGCGGCTCCGCCCCCTCGGGCGAGTCCCTGATCTCTGCTGAGGCCGGTCTCGTGGCCAAGGTTAAAGAGAGAATGCTTCATTTCGGTGAAGCATGGGAGCGGGTTATCCGACTGTGTTTCGCGGTCAAGCGCGATAAGCGCCGACTCGCATACGGCATGGAGACCGTATGGAAGGACCCCGAGTACAGAACGGAAGCCCAGCACATTGACGCCCTGCTCAAGCTGAAGCTGCTCAACGTTCCGGAGGAGCAGCTTTGGTCTGACGCGGGTTACTCCGCTGCCCAGATCGAAACTTTCCGCGAAATGCGTAAGGAAGACGCGAAGGCAGCGGCAGAGGTTCAGAATCTCGGACCTCAACAGCCAGAAGCTACGCCGAGCGGCGCTAAGCCGCCTCAGGGCAATGCGGGCAACGTGAACCGCAAGCTCCACGAAACCAAGTAACGACCCGCCGAAATGGCGTGTCCATCCGAAATGGAATCACCATGACCGACGAGCAGAACCCCAAGGGCCCCGACGACCAGAAGCCGGACAACGCCCCGGCGCCCACCGTCGAGTCCCTTCAGGCAGAAGTGGACAAGTGGAAGGCCCTTTCCCGCACGAACGAGAAGCGGTGGAACGAGGCGTCCACAGAGCTGGACACGTTCCGACAGGCGCAGATGACCGAGCAGGAGAAGGCCATCGAGGCCGCAAAGGCCGAGGCCCGTACGGCTGCGCTCTCCGAGGTCGGTACCTCGCTGGTTGCGGCAGAGATCCGTGCTCAGGCCGCGACTGCCGGCGTCACCGTGTCCACCGAGTTCCTCGACCTGAACCGATTCCTTGGGGAGAACGGCCGTGCTGACGGAGACAAGGTCAAGTCGTTCATCTCGTCTCTCCCGAAGCCCACTGCCAATCCGGAGTTCCCTCAGCTCATGGGGGCCGGACATCACCAGGCAGGCGGCAACGACATTTCCACTATGGACCCGAACGAACTCGCGGACATCATCGCGAACGGGTCGTTTATCTAAGTCTCTCTTTCGCTTGGCCCTCTGCTAGAGGGGTTTTTTAGCACAGCCTCACAGTGCGCATAAAGACCCCCTCGCGGGGGGCTTCTTTATGCCCTCTGGAGGCCCCTTTGGCGCTTACCACGCACCACTTTAATCTCGACCCCAAGCAGGTCACGATCGCAGCTCTCGGTCTACTCGACCGACAGCTCACTCTCGGCGGCATTCCGGCCCGATACTCGGAACTCAACTTCACTGGCGGACTCGGTGACGTAATCAACGTCAATCGCCAGTCGCGTGGTATCCCTGTCGTTTCTCAGGGCATCTCTTCGCCGATCACCAACCCCATCACCGGCGACAAGAACGTCTTCGCCGCGGCCTCCGACCGGCCGCTTCCGAGCGCCGACCGTAAGGCGCCGAACGGCTTCATCAACGAGTCGCGGTTTCCGGTTCAGTTGACCACCCTGGCGCAGAACGCTTCGACCCTCAGCATGGAGCAGGTTGCGTTCGACCTCAGGCAGTTCGGCTCTCAGGTCCTCTCGAAGTTGACCCGAGGCTTCGCCGAGTACTTCGACGACACCACTGCGGCGTTCATCAAGGCGAACGTCACTCGGTCCGGTCTGACCACCGGCCAGAAGAACGCCATCGGTGGCGATGTTGCAGTAACGATTCCCCAGGCGGACGGCACCGCAGCGAACATGACTCAGCGCGCTCTCGGCATCCGTTCCGCGCTGGTCGACGCCCGCATGGCGCTGAACATCGCCGACGTCCCCCAGAGCGAGCGGTTCCTGATCGCCGGCCCCGAGGTCGAGGCGATCCTTCTCAAAGACCCCGAATTCTTGGCCGTCGACTATTCCGGCGACACGAACGCCCTGCGCCGGGCCGTCGTGGGCCGCATCTACGGCTTCGACATCGTGATCCACAACAGCTTCAGCCTGGAGATGTACCTCTTCCACCGGAGCGCTCTCCTGCTGGTCTCCGCGTGCCCCGCGATCCCGATGGGTGCCGTCAACGGTTCCACGCAGGACATCAGCGGCATCGCCACCCGCATGCTCATCGACTACGACTTCGGGAAGAAGGCCGACACCATCGGTCTGGACACCATGTACGGTCTCGCGACCGTCAAGGAGGACCCCGACTTCAGCGTCCGAGGCACGGCCATCGGCGAGAAGTTCGTCCGTGGTTTGAAGATCAGCATCACCGAGGTTGCGCCGACCCCGTGATCCTCGCTACCGCAGGTGACGTAACTGCCCGCCTGGGCCGTCCTCTTGCGGACGCGGCTGAGACTGCGAGGGTCGCGGCGTTCATCGAAGACGCCACCGCCCTGGTACTCGACTGGTGCCAGAACGACTTCGCGCAGCACCAGGACGAGACGTTCACGCTCCCCATCTCGGGCAGCGACATCGAGATCCCACGACGCTACCTCCCCGGCCTGATTATCTCGGCCGTCGAACTCGACGGCTACGAGCTGGCGGCCGAGGACTGGAAGCTCGTGGGACGCGTCCTCTTCCTGCGCTACGGCAGCACGGTCGGCACGGTCACCCTCACTGGTTCGTGGGGGTGGCCGGCGCCTCCGTCTGTGATCAAGCAAGTCATCTGCTCCGAAGTCATTCGGTGGCTCGCTGTCTCGCCCGGAACGGTTCTGGAGAAGACGGGCGAACTCGAAGTCCAGTACGCCCAGACGGCAAACCATCCAGGTCTCTCCCAGTCCGCTAAGGACAGCCTCAAGCGCTTCAGGAAGCAGGCTCGAAGCCTCGACCTGTGGCGCCCCGTGACCCCCTTCTAACCCCGGAGGTCACATGGCCCTGTTCAACGACCCCATCGAGATCCACCGGGCTCCGCTGGTGAAAGACCCCTACGGCCAACACCGCGACTGGGACCAGGCCATGAAGGTCTGGCAAGGCGTAGGGGCTGCTCTCCCTTACCGGCGCTCATACAAACCGGAGCCTGCTGTCCGGGAGACGAGCCGCACACGCATCACGGTCTACCTCCCCGGAGCCGTCGCCTTCGACTCAGCCGATCGGCTCTTGATCCGCGATGAGTGGTGGGAGTCGGACGGCGAGCCGTGGCCCTGGCGGCTCGGCTCACGACAGTACACGCAGCTCTACGCGAAGCGGGTGACGAAGTGACCAAGCGCCCCATCTCCGAGCCGAAGCGCGGTAGACGCTGGACGAAGTCAATCCGGGATGGCGTCCTTTTCGAAACGGACGTCGGCTTCATGCTGCAAGAGATCCAACACGGCGGTAAATACCGGGAGTTGGCCGCATATCACGCAGCGAAGATTGCCGCTGAAATCATCAAGGCAGCTCCCCGAGGCCCTCACAAGTTCACCGACGAATACTCGATCAAGAAAAATATCCACGCCAACGTGGAGAAGAACGTATCCGGCTGGATCGGTTACGTGACGATTGAGGAAAATCCCAAGGCTCGACACGCCATGCTGCAAGAGCGCGGATATCGCACTCGTGACGGCAAACGCCATGCAGGCCGCTTTTACATAAAGGGCGTACTGGAGAGGCAGCGTATTGAATGAAGGTTGACCCGATACCCGTGGTCGTCGACTACCTGAGGAATTGCCCAGGTATTCCGGCCGACGCACCTACAGGCACGATGGTCGGCCGAGAGCCCGGCGACACCACCCTCTACATCTTGCACAGCGGCGGATATCGCGTGGTCCGCGACGCGATGGACAAGGCCGAAATCTGGTACGACGCCTACCACAAGGACCGCGCCTCAGCCGCCGGCCTGGCATACCTGACCCGTGAATTTCTCCTTGAGGATCTACCCGGCAAGGTGATCAACGGTGTCCAGATTCTCGACGTAATGGAAGTCTCCTCACCTCGATACATCCCCGACGAAACCTCTCTTGAGGACGTGTACGGGGGCGAGGTCTGCATTTTCTACGTCGAATCCTGACAACCCCACCGAGCTTAATTGCTCGGCCTGACGGCCCCTACGGGGGCCGTTTTTGTTTTCCCCTCTTCAAGGAGCATGCATGGCCAATGACGCATCCAAAATTCGGTTCGCGCCAAATGGCGCCCTGTTCGTCGCGCCGGCCCCGACTGGTGGCGGCGGTACTACCCTCCCGACCACCGTCGGCGACGGGGGCACGACCGCCCCGTCCGGCTATAAGAGCTTCGGCTACGTCAACGAGAGCGGCGTCACCATCACGCCGCAGATCAACACGGACCCCGTGAACGTCTGGCAGGCCGCGGTACCGGTCCTCTACAACGTCAAGGACGCCTCGTTCAGCATCAAGGCAACCTTCTCCGAGGTCTCGAAGATCACCACAGAGGCGTTCTTCGGCGCCACCTGGGTCCAGCAGGGCACGGCCGAACTCTGGAAGCTGGACCTCTCCAGCTCCCCCGAGCTGACCGAACTGTCGGTCGTCGTCGACTGGCAGGACAAGGGCAGGAACTACCGCTGCGTGATCCCGCGCGCCATGGTCTCGGATCGAGGCGCGATCACCCTCCAGCGGACCGCGAACCAGGAGTTCGAGCTGACCTTTGAGGCGCTGGATCACCAGGGCGCCTTGGGCTACATGCTCACCGACGACTCCAACGTGGACGACGGTTCCTGATCCTCACCCCTGCCGGTGAGGGCCCAGCTCTAGCGACTGAGTCCTCACCGCGTGTCGAATTCAGAGCCCCACCTTTTAGCCTGATTGTTCATGGAACTTTGGTTTTCGTGTGTCGCGGAAGGGCCGTAGCGCATTCTCTGCGCTACCTCTTCGTCACTCGCCGCTTGCTCCCGAAGTCGCCTGATATCCCTTTCTTCCCACTCAGATGGCTTTTCCCCTCGCCGCCGTTTGGCATCTAGCGCTTCCTGCCGACGATCGGCCAATTCGCGATTCTTCTGGGCCATCTCCTCTATCGACCTTGGGTCGTTGTAGTTCGTCATGCCGTCTCCCTTCCGATTCGGGGCGGCACGCCTTAGTCGCTCAGGCGCTCTACATCCAGTATCTGCCTCCGTTGGCGTAGATGCAAATGATCACCCCTCTGCCGGAGAGGGCTAAATATCCGGCCTCTCTCACCCTCAACCCCCTTTATTTTCATTGGAGTTACCTATGTCTGCTGAGAACGTGGCCGCTGCCGAGTCCGAGGCCACCGAGGAGCCTCGCGTGATCGAGCACAAGGGCGCTGAGTACACCATTCCCGCTCCGCTCGACTTCCCCCTCGAAGTCGTCTACGCGGAGAACGAAGTGGAAATCGTGCGCCTGATCCTGGGCGAGGTCCAGTGGCCCAAGTACCTGGCCACCAAGCCGTCCATCCGTGACTTCCAGGAGTTCTCTGAGAAGGTCAACGGTACGCCGGGAAACTGATGTTGGCCGTCCGAACTGTGCGGGAGCATCCCGAAGAACTTGAAGCCGATCTACTTGAGTTCTTCGGGATCGATCTCCTCGACCTGTGGCGTGGACGGCTCTCTCTCCGGCGTATCGCGGTACTCGTGAAGTCACTCGGGCGCCGGCATGGCCGGTCCAGCCTTGCGGCCGTTCTAGACGAGTCCGCCGAATGGGCCGCCTCTGACTATCTGCTCGCGCGTATCTCTGACGCGCTGGAGATGAGCAACTTCCTGTTCTTGAAGGCAAATTCCGAGGACAGTAGCTCGCTCACTCCGCCTGACCCAATTCACCGGCCCGGTGTCGAGTACGAAGACACCGAAGAGCCGGAATTCGACTACTCCTCCGGTGAGGAGGTTGCGGGCTTCTTCGCCCAAATGAGCAAGCTCTAGGGGGCGAGATGACCACGACACCGCAGGGCATCAAGGTCGGCAACGCGTACATCGAGATCAACCCTCAGATGGACCAGGACCAACTTGCCCGGCAACTCGCCAAGTTCGAGGAAGCCGTAAGGGTCACCTACAAGCGGCAGTCGGACGTCACGAAGGCGTACGCCCGCCTTCAGGTCCAGCTCGAAGAGTGGGTCACGAAGAAGTACGGGGCCCAGGCAAAGGCGCGCCTGGCCATCATCGCCGACGGCATCAAGGCACGAAAGAAGCTCTCGCAGACCGAGTCCGCCGTTCTCCTCCAGGCCCTCGCCGAGGTCGAGAAGGCCGAGCTTGCGAGTGAGAAGCGCAAGACGGCCGCCAAGGAAGCTGCGGCACGGCGCAAGGAGCGGATAGCCCTGGCCGCCCGTGATCTTGAGATCAAGTACGGGCAGGACGTTGCCAACGCCTTCACGGCCCAGATCGCCACCATGCAGGCCGGAAAGAAGAAGCTCACCCTCACCCAGATCGCCGAGACGAAGCGCTGGGCTGAGCTGGAACAGGCCGAGATCCGCAAGGTTGCTGCTGCCCAGCGTCAGGCCCAGCAGGCGGCCATTCGAGGTGCTCAGGTCGAGGCGACCGAGAAGACGGCCGCGGCCAAGAAGGCTCAGCTCGCCTCCACTCGGACATTCGAGCAGGTGAAGAGTCAGCTCCTTCAGCAGATGCAGTTGGAGAAGATGCGGGAACGCGCCCGTCTCGAAGGCGAGTTGGCGATTCAGTCCGCCTCCGGTCGGACCGCCGCATTGCAACTGGCCAGTGCTCGTTCGGGCCTTGCTCAGCTCTCCACCCTCACGAGGCGAAGCACCGCCACCGTGGCGTCTGACTTCAAGAAGGTCGGCACTCGAATAGAGAACGTCGGAACGAACGCCTCTGAGCTGGGGCGAACGCTCATGACGGGTGTCGTCACGCCGATGGCCGCCGCTGGCACTGCGCTGACCGTCTGGGGCCTCAAGGCGGCCGACAACTTCCAGAACACCCAGACGTCGCTGAAGAACATGGGACTGGCGTTGAAGGACGCCAACGACCTCATGAACAACCTGACGACGTACGGCCTTCACACGCCGTACTCGATCGGCGACATGCTCACGTACGGCACGCGGATCGCCCGTGCGGCCGGCGCCCACAACAAGGACTTCACCAGCGCCGATCCGACCCGTCAGGCCAGGGGCTCCGCCGAGGTCTCTCACGAAGCGCAGAGCATTGTTCAGATGATCGGTGACCTCGCAGCGCGAGGTGGTATCACCGACTCGTCCATGGTCCAGCGCGGCTACTACGCGATGGAAAAGCTGATGGATGCCGACCGCGTCTCGCTGCGCGACATGAAGCAGCTTGAGTACGCGATCAACATGCCGGTGCAGGAACTTGCTCAGCTCCTGGGCTTCAAGGACGGGCAGTACACCCAAAAGGAAGTAGACAAGTTCAGGGGCGTCAACCCTGGGTTCCAGGCGAAGGCCGGCGACGTCTTCCCGGCCTCCGGTCAGATGCTGCGCGTCATGGCCAACGCCAAGACCACGGGCGGTGTGCGCGGTCAGGACATGGTCAAGAACCTGCTGGCCTACTGGAACGGCGACAAGGCGGTACCCGGCGGCAAGCCGGACAAGAGCATTAAGGGCTCCGCCGAGCTGCTCGGTACAGCGACGTTCGGTAGCCGCATCTCGAACATGAAGGAAGCCAGCCAGCAGGGCCTTCGCAAGATGTTCCAGTCCTTCAACCCGAAGACGGGTGAGCTGGAGTACACGGGCCTCGGCCAGGCGATCATGGGCAAGCGCGTCCAGGTCAAGGGCAAGGACGGCACAGTCCGGAACGAGTGGCGTGGGGGTCTGCTCAACAAGGTCGCCGGCATCGGCTCCGACCTCATGGGCGAGAACGGCAACGGCGCTGTCCCTCAGATCATGAAGGGCACCGTCGAGGGCCTGTCCACAGCCGTTGACTGGATCAAGGAGTTCGCTGACGAGCTGGAGAAGCACCCCGAAGTCGTCGAGGCAGTCAAGGAGTTCGGCAAGCTCGCTGCTGTCGTAGCTCCGCTGGCTCTCGCCTTCGGTGCCACGGCGAAGATTTTCGGCAAGCTGATCAAGCTCTTCTCTCCGCTGGTCTCCCTGGGCAAGGGCGTCGTCTCAGGTCTGGTCGGTGGCGGCAAGATCGTGGGCCAGGTGGCGCGAGGCGTCCAGTCGGCATCTCAGGGAAACGGCTTCCTCAACGGCTACCGTGCCCAGCGCGGTGTCTACAACAACGGTGACACCCGGAGCCTCGGCCAGCGGACCGTAGATCGCGTTCGAGGCAGGAACAGCCAAGAGGAAACGCTTCGCCTCAACATCTCTCAGTACGACGAGCAGATGAAGAAGGCCAAGCAGGCGGCCGACCAGCTGAAGCGCAAGATCGCTGAACTCAACCGACAGGACCTGTCGAAGCTCGCGAAGGAAGCGGCTGGCAAGGACACCAGCGTCCAGGCCGCCGCGGCGAAGGCCGAGAAGGCAACTGGCAAGGCTGCAAGGGCAGTTCGCAACCTGAACAACGAGAAGCTGAAGGCCCTGAAGGACCAGGTCACCGGCAGCGTCTCCAGGGCCAACGCCCTCACCTCTGCTACAGGCAAGGCGACTTCAGCGGCCAAGACGCTGAACGGCAAGAGCCTGAAGAGCCTGAAGGGCCAGTTCAAGGACGTCGAGGACGCAGCAGACAAGGCGTACAAGAAGGCGTCGACCCTCACGGGTGAGGTCAAGACGCTCAACGGCAAGACGCTGGGGAGTGTCACGAAGGAGGTCAACCACCTCAAGGATGCTCTGTCGAAGACCAACGACAAGGCGGTTGCCCTCAACCTCGCGCTCGACAACGTCGACAACCACAAGGGCGGCAGTAGCAAGAAGCCCAAGAACCCCAAGAAGCACGCCAAGGGTGGCGTCATGCCGGGCTACGCGCCCGGCGTCGACAACATCCCGGCCGTCCTGTCTCCGGGTGAGGCGGTTCTTCGTCCCGAGGTCACTCATGCTCTCGGCCCTGAACGAATCAATTTCTGGAACAGCATGGCCGTCAGAGGCAAGCTGACCAGGAAGTTCGCCAAGGGTGGTGTCGTCGGGAAGCTCGGCCTGGACAAGCTGATCGACCTCATGAAGTTCCGGGATCTCAGCCCGGACATCCTCTCGTCGTTCGCGACGATGCGGATGGACAGCACCTCGAAGTCAATCGGCGGGACCGCGCAAGAGGGCGTCGTCGGATCTGGTACCAACGCCTCGAAGTTCGTCGGCACGGACCTGTCAGAGAAGTTCACCGGAATCTTCGACTTCGTCACGAAGGATTCGTGGAAATTCCTGAAGAAGATGCCCAGCGGCATCGGTCAGATCGTCGGAATTCTCGGTGGTGCCCTCGCCCCGATCAGCGGCCAGTATTTCTGGGATGACGTGTGGAAGGGGCGTGGAAACGTCCTCGAAAGAGGAACAGACTTCCTCGACGACATGTTCTCGATGAAGACACTGAAGGGATTCGTCGAAAATCTTTTCGGGGGCGTCTGGGACTCAGTAAAGAGCATTTGGGACGTCGGCTCTGATCTGGTCACTGATCCGGTCGGGACTGTCTCAGGAGCCGTGGGGGGTGTCTGGGATCTTGTCTCCGCCGAGTACGGCGGCATGGTCGACATGGTCAAGGGCCTCAGAGAGATCGTAAACAGCCCACTCGACTACGCCAGTCAAGTCCTATCAGATACCTACTCGACCGCCAAGGAAGCCCTTCCCAACACGGAAGGGCTTTTTGATTTCTCGGGCTCCGGACTGTCCTCGAAGAAGCCGGACATCTCTGCCTTGGTCGACGGACAGATGAGTACACCCGCCCCTACCGGGGACGCTGTGACTCGCTGGACGCCTCAGGTCAAGAGAGCCCTTGCCCAGCTCGGGCTTCCCCAGTCGTACGCGAACCTGGTACTTCACCGCATTCAGGTGGAGTCGGGCGGCAACCCCAAGGCCATCAACAATTGGGACAGCAACGCCAAGGCCGGTTACCCGAGCCAGGGCCTGATGCAGACGATTCCTCAGACGTTCGCGGCCTATGCCGGCCCCTACGCGTCGCGGGGCATCACCGACCCCATGGCCAGCATCTATGCCGGCCTCAACTACGCCATGCACCGCTACGGCGCCAACTGGTCCAAGGCCCTGTCAGGGACGAAGGGTTACGCCTCGGGCACCAGCGGCGCCGAACGTGGTTGGGCGTGGGTCGGCGAGGAGGGTCCGGAACTCGTACGGTTCAGCGGCGGTGAGACCGTCCTGAACAACCGGGACAGCATGCTCGCCACGGTCAAGGTGCTCAAGGGCTACGCCTCCGGTACCGGGGCCAAGCGCACCACGGGTGTTGCTGCTGACGCCGAGAAGGGCGTGTCCTCGCTCAACTCTGCGGTGAAGAAGCTCTACGAGATCATCACGCAGGCGTTCACCTCGGGCCGTATCGGCTCGGGCACTGCGAACCCCCTGAACAAGTGGCTGGACAAGGAGAACAAGCAGCTCCAGACGCTCGTGCAGCAGCGCGCGGACCTGGCGCCGAAGCTGAAGGACGCGAACACCAAGCTGGCCGCGGTCAAGAGGGACGAAGCCGAAATGGCATCGTCGATCTCGGGCCAGGCCAAGGAACAACGCTCGCTGGTCGGCGTCTTCAACTCGGATGGTGTCTCCGTCTCTTCGGCTCTCAGCGGGCTCAAGTCCCGTCTGGCGAACATCAAGACGTTCCAGGCCAACGTCAGTGCGCTGGTGAAGCGAGGCTTCTCGAAGTTCATCATTTCCGATATCGCCCAGGCTGGCCCCGAAGAGGGCGGCGCCATGGCGAAGGAACTGCTGAACGCGACGTCCGTTCAGGTCGGTGACCTGAACAAGACGTACGCGGCCATCGGTACTGCCTCGGATTCCCTCGGGAAGTCCGTTGCGGGCTCGTACTACTCCGCTGGGAAGAAGGCCGCTCACAGCCTTGTCGATGGCCTGACCGCCAAGGACAACAAGCTGAAGAAGCAGATCGAGGGCCTGGCGGACGAGATCACGAAGACCCTCAAGAAGAAGCTGCACTTCAACTCGAAGACTCCAGTTTCCTCGGGTCTGGCATCTCTGCTCACCTGGCTCACTGGGGAATCGCAGGCTGTCAAGGGCGGCGGGTCCACCAGCAAGAAGAAGACGACCAGGGTTACTACGACCTATTCGACAGATTCCAAGGGCCGAAAGGTGACGACTGTTACCACCACAGTCACTGATCCGACAAAGGGAACCACGACCACCACGACCGAAAGGACTGTGGGCGGTAAGACCACGAAGACTAAAAAGGTGAGCAAGGTGAAGGGCTACTACACCGGTACCCTCTCAGCTTCTCCCGGAATGGCTCTCGTGGGCGAAAGAGGTCCTGAGTTGGTCAATTTCAATGGCGGTGAACGAGTCCATAACGCCCGGCAGACGGCAGAAATGATGGGCCCTCGCTACGAGATCCACATTCACGAAGCCAAGTCTGAGAACACTACTCAGGCGGTCCTTCGGGCGATGAAGTACGCAGAGGTGATGGCCGCCATGTAATCGACAGGAGTACTAAATGCCGATTCCCGCAAGGCCACTAGTTCCGGTAAACGGGGCATTCGCACGAAATCCGAGTGTCCCAGTTCCGGAGGACTGGCAGAACACCTATGTGTCGATCAAGGGAGCCAACGGTCAGGGGGAGGAAATCCCCCTGACCGGCTTCCTGTCCGCCTCGTGGCCGGCCATCATGCTCCAGCCCGGGGCCACCGGCCTCGATATGCCTCCCTTTGAGCTGCACACCGACGACTCCCCGAACCTCGATGGCTCGATGTTTCGAGGAGCCAGGGCGGCAACCAGGCAGATCCTCTTGCCGCTCTTCGTCTACGGCATCGACCGCAAGACACTGCGCTCGTTCAAGCGCAAGCTGGCAAATGCACTGAATCCCAAGCTCGGGTACTGCGTGCTGACCTTCGTCGAGTCTGACGGAGTTTCTCGACACCTTCAGTGCTACTACGCAGGCGGCATGGAGGGTAACGAGTCCGTAGACTCCGCTGGTTTCCGATGGATCTCGTACGGAATCCAGTTGAATGCCGTCGACCCGTGGTTCTACGGGGACAAGGAATTCTCTGACCGTTGGGCCTTCGGGGCTCCTCAGGCATTCCTCGGCAACCCTTTCTTCCCACTCACGCTCGGACATTCAACCGTCACGGCAGGGACCATACAGCTAACCAATCCCGGCGACATCGAAGCCTGGCCGATTTGGACTCTCACCGGCCCTCTGAAGAGTTTCGAGTTCACCGGACCCGACGGTACAAGTTGGGGAATTCCCGCCCGGCTGAGCGGGGTGGATGCCCTTTTGAGTCATCGGACGCTCACCGTGGACTGCCGCCCCGGATACAAGACCGTAAAGGACGACGAGGGAACGAATTATTTCTCCCTACTGTCACCCAACCCGTCTCTCTGGTCGGTGCCCCCTGGCAAATCGACCGTTCAAGCCGATCTCGTCGCAGGCAGCGGAACGCCGTCCGTATCAGTTTCCCTTATTCCTCGCTACACGAGCTACTGACATGAGGTATTCATGGGTTATCGAGTGGAGGTGCGCGACGCTGCACTCAACCGAATAGGCATCATTGACACCTGGATCTCGATGGACCTGGTGGTCCGCTACTGCCAACAAGGCTCCTGGCAAATCCTGGTCGGGGCGGGAACTCCTCAGGCCAACCTTCTCCAGAAGGGCGGCGGAGTCGCAATCTATCAGGATGGCGTCGACCTTCCGATTCTCACGGGACAGATCGAGTCATTTCAGCATTACTGGACCAACAGCCAACACACCTCTCTGGGGTCGCTGTATTTCGGAGGGAAGTGTGACAACAAGCTGGCTTACAACAAGCTGGCCTTCCCGGACCCGACGAAGGCCGCCACACAACAGTGGCAGGCAGACGACAGCGGCCGGAAAGTCTCCGGGCCGGCGGGCCACCTGATCTGGTCCGAGCTGGACCAGGCGATGGGCTCTGGCGCCCTCCCCAACCGCCAGGTGGCCGGCGTAGTGATCGGCGACGACGCAGCGTTCGGACAGTCCGTCTCGGACAACCTCCAGTGGGACGTCATCGGCACGAAGATCGAGAGCTGGATCGACACCTCGACGACCGGTTACCGGTTCCTGTACGACCCCGACGCACAGGCCATCAACCTCCACATCTTCACTCCGCGGAACCTCTCCAAGGGCGTCCGCTTCAGCCGCGACCTGGGCAACCTCCGTGAATTCACATGGTCCTTGACCGCTCCGACCGTCACACGAGTCGTCGTCGCGTGTCAGGGCGCCGGTAAGAACCGCTACCTGTACCAGCAGATCGACACCGACTCTGAGGCCGAGTGGGGCCTTCAGATCGAACAGTTCCTCGACCGGCGGGACCTGCCCATCAAGGCGGACCCGACGACGGGCCTGCCCGTGAAGGCCGACCTCTCGGTGACGGACGAGGACTTCGCGACGGCCAAGCAAGCCGTTCTCGATGCCGCCACGGAGGCCCTGAACACCGGCGCCAAGAACGGGAACTTCCAGCTCTATCCGATCGACACCCCCCTTATCCAATTCGGCCGGGACTATTTCGTCGGCGACATCGTCACCGTCTCCATTGACGGAGTCGAGTACACGGACATCGTGCGCGAGGTCTCCATCACCGTGGATCAGGGCGGACAAACAGAGACTGTGTCTCCATCCATCGGCGAGCAAGGATCGGGTAACCCACTAAACCTTTACAAGACGGTTTTTGAAATGCGCGAAAAGCTGCGCAAGCTAGAGGCGAGGATGTAATGAGCAACGAAATCAGTTACCCATTTACCGCCGATAGCGCTGGTGGCGGATCTCAGATGGTGACTCAGGCACAGTGGCAATACATGTCACGACAGTTCGCCAAGGACCGGGTTGACTACCGGCTTTCCGCTGCGAGCCTCGTCGCGTCAGATCTTCCTTTCTATGCCCAGGTAGTCAACGGCACCACGGTTTCCATTGCCCCCGGTAGGGCCTTGGTAGGCGGATTCTATTATCAGCTCACTGCCACGAACACGGTTACTATCGCGGGGAATACAGGCGCCCTCCCACGAATCGACCTGATCGTCCTCCGTGCCAACCTGACCGCCGGCGCTGTCAACCTGGCCGTCGTCCAGGGCCAGGCCGCGGCTTCACCAAAGGTTCCGGTGCTCACCAAGACCTATGGCGCCACGTGGGAGATGCCTCTACACCAGGTGAGCGTTCCCGCTAACAGCGGTGCCATGGGCGTCATCAACGTCATGCCCTTCGACACGGCCGAGCATGTAGCAGTTCCATGGAACGTCACCGCAGCATCAGCCCTGCAATCAGTCGGCACGTTCGTGTACGACATGGACAACAATACGTCCGACACCCAGACCGAGTATTTCGTTGGGCGTGACGCCCTCGCAGTCACACGGGACCTGGGCCAGGGGCGCACCTATACCCCGTCTCTGGTCAACGTCAATGACGGCCTACCGTCCGCGAACAGGACAGGGCGTTGGCGTTGGATTGCCCCTGGCGTCGTCTATTTCTCCCTCTCCATAGTCAACGACTACGAGGACCGGGGGATCGTACGCATAGGCTCGGGGGCTATTGGCATATCACTGCCACAGCCAGCCGCTAGCGCTACCGGGCAGTTTCTCGGTGGATGGATTTCGAATCCGCAAAGAGGCGGAAACATGCCCAACACCATCGATATCAGCGCGCACATCAACAAGAGCAGCACTGCTCAGACGGTTGCGTGGCTCTACTACCCCAGCACTTCAAATCTCGCTGAGGGCCAGGACTGGCTACCCGCAATCCCGCTCAGATCGACCGTGACGATTTCCGGAGTGTACGAGACGAACACCTTCGGCAACTAAATAGGAGGGTGCCTCATGGCACGACAACTGTTCGGCGGAACAGCGGACAGCGTGGCCGAAGACGCAACCGGCGCCCGAGTAGCCAACGCCATAGGAACCGTCTGGAACGGACCCAGCGCAGGGGCCACCCGACTCGCTGACCTCACCGACGAGAGCGGCGCCCCGATCGACCACCTCACGGCAGATAGCAACGGCTACGTCGCAGCCTTCTACGGCCCGGACGGGTACGCGCGAGTGTGGGTGGACTTCGGGGCCGGGAAGGTGGCCCTGGTCTCCGTCACGGTCGGAGAGCGGTTCGACTCCCATCTCACCGCTGTTGACCCCCATGGGGACCGCAGCTATGTGGACTCCAACTTCGTCAAGACCAGCGATGCCGGGTGGGTGACCGAAGCGAACGCAGTGGTATCGCGTCAGAAGGGCATCCATGTCCCGCCTTCCTGGGGCGAGTTCTGGCGTCCGAAGCGCGCCGCCGCAAAGCTCGCAAGCGGCAAGGCAACCGTCGCCGTTGTTGGAGGCTCCGCGGCTGCTGGCTTCAACGCGTCCAACCTGCGCACGAAGAGCTGGCCGGGGGCCCTTGCCACCAACCTTCAGACCGTCTTCGGCGACGGCGGATCAGGCTTCTACAGCGCACTCGTCAGCTCTCAGGGCATCGGCGGCTCAGACTCCGCCGCAATCACACAGTGGACCACTTCGGGCGGCCTCGTCACCCAGACCGGTACATGGACCATCGGCGGGTACCCGGCCGGACCCGGCTGGGGCTACCTCTACAGCTCGACCAACGGCAGCACGTTGACCTTCACCGTGCGAGGCTCCTCGGTCACGATCTACACCCTCGGAGCTGACGGGGCGCACTCCCCCTGGACCTACAGCATCGACGGGGCTACGGCTGTCGCCGTCACCGACACCGCGACCACCGGTCTGGCCGTACTCACAAAGACCATCACCGGCCTGTCCACTGGCACCCACACGGTCAAGCTCACTCACACCGGTACGTCGTCTCAGTACCTCTCAGTCTGCGGAGTCACTGCCGAGAACGCGACCGGTGTCGTGGTCAACAACTTCGGCAAGCGCAATGCCAGCGCAGCCCAGTACGTCACGCCGATGAAGCTCGGCTGGAGCGGTGGCCCCAACTACCCGGCCGACGTAGTCATTTACCAGGTCAGTACGGACGACATCGTGAATGGCACCTCAGCTGACGCATGGGCGACCAGCGTGCGCCAGCACCTCTCATACATCCGTGACGGGGGTTCCGCCGTAGGCAACACGGACCTCGTCATCGTCCTGCCGCACATCGGCCAGGCCGACTTCTCGAACCAGCGCTACCAGGACTACGTGGATCGCGCTCACGGTCTGGCGACCACCTTCGAAGCCGCCCTCATCGACCTGTGGGGCATAGGCCGAAATTCCTGGAACTACTGGAACTCACTGGGATATTGGTCAAACCCGGCGTCTCCCGGCGCCGCTGGCACTGACGCCGTCTTCATGTCGGACGCCGGCCACTCCTATGTCGCGGGAGTAATCAATTCGCTCCTCGCGAGCTGACTAAGGAGGATCAATGGGAAACCCCCAGATGCCGCAGGTAATCGCTGTGGCCAAGTCACAGGTTGGGTACCGCGAGGGCTACGCCGAAGGCGGCTGGACCAACATCACGAAGTACGCGGCTGAAGTGCCCGGCCTCAGCTGGGCTCAAGGTCAGAGCTGGTGCGCCGTGTTCACGAGCTGGGTAGCGATGCGAGCCGGCGTTCCGTCCCTCTTCCCTCGTACCGCTGACTGCTCGGCCGCAGTCACCTGGTTCTCCAGCGCAAGCCGCTGGAGCTGGTACCCCGCCGTAGGCGCTCAGGTCATGTACGGAACTTCCGGACAGGACCACACGGGAATCGTCTATGCCTACGACGCCACTTACATTTGGACGATCGAGGCAAATACGAATGACAACGGGTCGAGCGAGGGTGACGGAGTCTATTTCCGCAAGCGCAAGCGCTCCGATGCGAATGTCTACGGGTACGGACTCCCTTCCTACTCGGAAGGCGTCACCACGGCAGACCCGGCCAAGAACGGCGTCAGCGGCTACACCTACGCCGTGAGCAGCCTCGGCCCTGGCCCGGCCTCGCTCCAGCCGGGCGGCCTGATGACGAACAACCTCGTCGCCGACACACTCTCGGTCGACGGCACGGCCAACGCCGGCCGCGTGTTCATCCAGCAGAACGACACGTCGACCGTGGGCCTGGAGGTCGTCTCCGCATCCTCCTCTGCCACCAGTCTGGCCCTGTTCAAGGACGCCAACGGCAATGTGGTCTTCGAGATCACGGGAGCCGGAAACCCTGTCTCCCGCGCGACCCACTACTTCCCCGCCGCGCTCCAGCTCGGTGCGACCGCCGCGGACCTCGGGGGCTCCGCTGGCGCGGTCCTTTCGATGAAGAACGCGACCACCGCCCCCACCACCAACCCGACCGGCGGAGGAATCCTCTTCGCCTCTGGCGGCGCCCTCAAGTGGCGAGGCAGCAGCGGGACGGTAACCACCATCGCACCTGCGTAAGGAGGACCCATGGATGTTCAGGCCCTCATGGCTTACGCGGGGATGGCCGCTACTGCCATAGCCGCCGTTGTGATGACGAAGGCCGCATGGCGGATCAATACCGCGAAGGTCTGGAAAGAGGAAGCCGAAGCCCAGAAGGCTCGCGCTGACCGCCTTTCGGAAGACCTGACTGAGATCAAGGAACGGCTGACTCGGATTGAGGACGAGAACAAGCGGCTTGTGGAGCTGCTGACTGCACTCGATCCCGAGAGAGTTGCCGCACTCCGTATCTGACAAACACTTCCTCGGAGGCCGGGTTTCTCCCCGGCCTCCTTTTTCATGCCCTGAAGGGGGTCATCATGAGTGGTGCCGCAGAACTGATTCGCATAGCAAAGGCAGAAGTTGGCTACAAGGAAGGCTTCGCCAACGGCCACTGGGACAACACGGAGAAGTACGCCGGGCAGGTGCCCGGCATGGCATGGGTGAGCGCCGGCCACTACCCATGGTGCGCACTCTTCGTCTCCTGGGCGGCCCTGAAGTCTGGGAACAACGACCTCTTCCCGCGTACCGCGTCCTGCGCCTACGCGCTCGACTGGTTCCGAAAGAAGGGCCGGTTCAGCGAGTACCCGGCGATCGGCGCCCAGGTGCTCTTCGGCCCGAACGGCGGGACCCACACCGGCATCGTCTATGCCTATGACTCGACCTACGTCTACACCGTCGAGGGGAACACCAACACCAGCGGTTCCCCGGAGGGCAACGGGGTCTACCTCCGCAAGCGTGCTCGCCGAGACGCGAGCACCTACGGCTACGGCCTGCCGAAGTTCCCCGAGGGCGTGACCACTGCGGACCCTGCTCTCAAGGGCAAGTCCGGCTTCACGTACGCCGCAAAGGCTGACGGCCCTGCGGCCAAGCACGCGGCCCCGAAGGCGGGCCTGAAGAAGGTCATCGTGAAGTCCGGCATGACGCTTTCCTCGATCGCCCTGGCTGCGGGCGTCACCCTCGCGTCCCTGCTGACGGCCAACCCGAGCCTCAAGAACCCGGACAAGATCCAGCCCGGCCAGACCATCACTGTGCCGGCGAAGCCGTCGCCGACCGCGACGAAGAAGCCTGCGAGCAAGCCCAGCGCGAAGCCGACCAAGTCGGCGACCGCCAAGGCGACTCCGAAGGCAACCAGCACCAAGCCCTCTTGCAAGTGACCCCCGCTTAGGAGCCTCTATGAAGGAATTCATTGCCCGGCACGCTGTCCGCCTGATCGGTCTGCTCGGCTCGATCACGCCCGTCCTGGTCGCTCGATACCCCGGCGTTCCGTGGGAAGCCCTGGTGGGTGTCGGAGCCGCGTTCCTCGGCCTCGGTGAGGTCGCTCAGCGCAAGCACGACACCAAGACTGCCGCCGCGTGGGCCCTGGCCGAGGCCGGTCAGTACGCGCTTCGCGAGATCGAGCGTCTCCAGAACAAGGCCGCTGCGGAGGACGAGTTCGCTGCGACTTCGCACGAGCCCGCTGCCCATCCGCCCTACACGGCCTGACGGCCCAAGAGCTGAGGTAGAGGGGTCTACCTCGGGTGAGAGATGAACTGCCCCCCAGCCTTCGGGCTGGGGGGCTTTTCTGCGTTCCGGCTATGATGTAGCTGCACGGCCCTGGATACTTTGGCGTTCCAGGGCCGTGCGGCCGTTCGTGATCAGAACCGGGTCAGCACCCCATCGACGTACCCGAGGGGCACCACATCAGTGTGAGGCTCTCGCGTGTCAGGGTCATCAATCCGGTAGTGATGTCTGCCATGCTGGTCCTCAATCAGGACCAGGGGATCAGCTCCGCACCGACGGCACCGGAAAAAAGCGAACTCAGCCTGACTCGCCGACGGGCTTATATCGCTCGGGCTTTTGAGAACTGCTGCCACAGGGCTCCTCCCAACCTTGGGTTTTACTGAGATTCTGCCACTTGTAGGCCAGATAAGAAAAGCGCCCTTGCACGGGGCGCACTCTTCTCTGCTGAGGCATATCGGATGGATTCACTTTCCCGTCCTCCGGTACTCCTCGCAACGGCGCTTCCAGTACGCCTTGGCCTGGTCCGTGTTACCTTCCTCAGCCAGTTCGAGGAAGTTGGCTGGCACCTCGTAGCCGCCAGGCGGCATCGTCTCCTCAACTGCCGCGGGCTCCTCCTTCCGCATGGGGGTCTGTGCGGGGGACCAGTGGATCTGAGAGACCAGGCTGCACGTCATAACCTTCTGATCCGTCTTCACGTCGATCAGGTCGTACCGGCCCTCTCCGATGTAGATGACATTGACCTTCACCCACTGACCCGGCTGAGGGTTTCTCTTGCCTGCCTTGCCACCGAACCAGACGACCAGGCCATGTGAGTGGTACCGCCCTGGCAGGCCCATGACGTTCCGGAACTGGCCGGACTTCCACTCGTCCGGTCCTTCGTGCTCCTGGTCCTGGTGCTCGTCCTCGTCCAACGGGTCACCGCTGTACATCTCAGCGAGCTGCTTGAGCTGCTGCCCTATACCGCCCTTCAGCGGCGCCTCTGCGTCCGGCCAGATTTGCCGAGCCGCCTTCACGTACCTCTCTCCGCCGAGGACGGTGACCGTCGCGTTCTTCAGGCCCAGCTCCTCGACCTGTCGCTTCACGAATCCGAGACGGACACTGTCCTTGTCGCCCATCGTCACGTCGTAGTTCTCGATCTCCTCGGTGAGAGGGATCAGCCCGTACTTCGCGCTGAGGACCATCGTCACGCCGTCCATGACCTCTGAGGCCATCAGGCAGGCGGTGAAGTAGTTCCCGATGTAGCGCTCGCCGGCGGGGATCTTCCCCTGCCTCTGGGACTTCTTTCCGCCGCAGGCCACCAAGACCAGGCGCTTCGTCGCCTCCTTGGGGGCGTCATCCTCTTCGCCCGTCCCGAGGTAGCCGTTGATGAGTCGCCCGGTCTGCTCGTACGCCCCGGTGTGGGTGCCGATGAACTTCAGAGCCGCCCGCTTCACGGCACTGCTGTCGTAGTCCTTGAACCGGTCCATCTTCCCCAGGAGCCACCCCAGGGTTTCGGTGCGGACGCGGCCCGAGGCTCCAGTCTTCGCCCACGTCATGGCCAAGAGGTCTTCCTTCACGGCCTCCGGGATGCTCGTGTCCTTCGCGAAGTCCGAGACGTACGGACTGACCAGGCTGCCTGACAGGCTTGCGGGAAGTTTGATCTCGTGCCGGGTCTCGCGCGGGTCATCCGGCGCGTAGTCCATCTCATGACGGGCCAAGATGCTCTTCCCCGCCATCCACTCATTGTTGTTGTCGTTCTTGATCACCCACTTTCGGGCCTGCCTGATCAGCACGCCGAGGGCGCTGTTCGTCAGGGGGACCGTGGTCGACCTCTGGGAGTTACCGAGTCCGAGCGCCTTGCAGGCGTCCATCAGATCCCGCTCGGCCTGGGTATCCGCGTCCATAGTCCGTGTCGCCCACTTACGGGCCGTCGCCGGAAGGTGGACCTCGATCTTGTTCGTCATGCTGATCTCCACTTCGGTTTCATGACTGTCGTTGAGGATGTTGAGTACGGGCACGTCAATGCGCCCCGTGCATACGTCGCAGTCGCATTCGTGATGCATGCAGAAGCAGCCGAGTTCATCGCACAGCCGGTCAGGGCCCCTGCCATTTCCCTGGTCGTACCAAGTGGGGTAGACCACGTGCTGACGGCTATACGGATGTCCGTGAGGGAGGGGCCGGCCCTCACAGTCGGCCCGTGCTCTCTCTGCGTTCTCGGGCGCAAGAAAGGCCGCCCTGCACGTGGTGCACTGAAGGCGGCCTTCTGGTCGTTTCCTAAGGGTGTGTCTACTCAACCCACACTTCCGTCTCGCTGACGATGCGAATGCGGCTCGCGTCGCCCCCAGCGGCTCGAAGGGCCACCTTCATCACCACTGGGTGAACGCGGACCACAGAGACCGGCCCGTTCCGAGCACGGGCACGGCTCTGAGTGACAGCCCTACGCCTCTTGATCAGTTTGCGGCGCGTATCCCGCTCTTCGCGGTCCAGCCTTAGCCACTCGTCTGCCGCACGTTGAGCGGGCGTCGACGACATATCGCTAAGGCTGGTGGGCTGTTCCTGGTGCATAGTGCGGCTCTCTACAGAAGGGCCAAGATCGGATTAGTGGGTGCAGCAGGTGGGGCAACAGCCGCGACCTCACGGACCTTACGAGGCTTCTTTGGGGGCTTTGAATCCTGTCCGACGACCACCCTAAGCACAGGTTTGCCAGAATGTGGAGCCTTGGATTCCGTTTCAGTGGATTCCGGAACCTCCGTTTCGACTCCCTCGGTCAGCCGATACATGATCGGCTTTGCCCCTCGTCCGGGCTGTTGCAGCTTGTAGACCTCGACGTCATCCATGTCCGCAACAGCCTCCTTCAGGGCCGCCGCGTTGGCACGGGTGCCCAGGGCACGGAGAAGCGTGGTGCTGGACGCCTCGCCTCCGTAGCGAGTGAGGATTTCCCGAACCAGCTCTTCCGTGGTCTTCATCGGCCTCGCGCCCTGGTCGGCCGCATCGCGAACCAGCTGCTCGACAGATGCCATGGACTTCTGAACGAAGGCCCAGGCCGCCTCAACGGCACGCCTGCTGATCTTCGTCTTCTTCTCGGAGGCCGCGAGCACCGCGGCGATTCGCTGAACCTGCTCAGCGGCCCGTTCCATGTAGCTCGACAGCAGCTCGGGCATCTCTGCCATGCGCTGTTCGATGTAGGCCCTCAGCTCGTCGAACCGGCGGCCGGCAGGCTTGTCGAAGCTCATAACCCGCTCTTCCTCGGCCGCCCACTTAAAGGCCGCCGCCAGCGGCGCCACATCCGGGAACGTCGGCTTGTGGTCGTACGGCAACATCTTCGAGCCCTGCACCAGGACCGGAAGGAGACGGTTGTACGAGCCGCCCAGGGCCTCGCTCGAAGACACGTACTTGGCCCACTCACCAGGCGTGATGTGGCTGTGAAAGCCCAGCAGTGGCCGTTGGACCGACTGTAGGCCCTCCTTCTTCGTGCGATTCGAAATCGGCTTGCCGTCCCAAGCCGTACGGAAGAGGGTGCTGAACTTGCTGCACCGCTTCTGTGTCTTGAGGACGCTCGCCCACTCCTCTTCCACCAGCATGGCCCGGCCGTCGATCCCCAGCTCGGAGCCCATCGTTTCCAGCTCCAGCTTGGCCAGCATGTCCACCAGCGACGGGCCAGACGAGACGCCGTCACGTATACGAGCCTCCATGTACCCGCCGATGACCGGACGGAGGATTCCCCTCGCGGTATTGAGTGCGTAGCCCTTCCGGCCGATGGCCGATCGGCCCGCAAGGACGGTCCAGACCACGACGGGCCGGCCGTTGTCCAGCCGGACCTTCCGACTGATCGCGGACGAGTACAGGGAAAGGCACGCTGCCCACACCCCGATCGGATCGGCCTCACTCGACGGCATGACCGCCTCAACGGCCTCGCCCAGAGGGCCGTACTTCATCGCTTCGAACGTGGTCACTTCCTGCCTCCTCTTCTTACGCGGTCTGCGCGGCGAGCTGACTGCTGCCGAGCGCTTCCGCGAACCAGGTCCGGAACTTCCCGCCGTGCTCCTCGCACACGTCGTACTCGTCGCCGAAGATTTCGAGCTTCCCGACCGCTTCGCGCTCCTCGCCCTTCTTTTCGCACGGGTCGCACGTCACAGACTTGATAACCTTGGTCGCCATTCCAATAGGCTCCTTTGCGAATAGATCCGAACACTCGTACTTTGGCTACGAGCACCCATGACGAAGGGCCGGGAATTCTATTCCCGGCCCTTCGTTAAAGATGTTCGACCAAGTCAGCCCGCAGTACGCGCTGCCGCTATCGCTGCTGCGGACTCCTCTCCCTCACGGCGCACTTTCTCAACCCATTCCGGGTGAAGGAACGTGTTGTCATCTGGCCATCGGGGCTCTACTTCGTCCACCCAGGCAGACCAGACCTCCGCTGTCTGCTCAGCGTCAGACGGATGGTCGATTTCCCAGAGCAGGCAACGAAGGACGTGGGCTCTGTCTCCCTCAGGCTCGAACCCTGACCATGTTTCGTACTCCTTCGCCACGAGTGCACGAATACGCTTTGCCTCGTCACTCATGACACACCTGCCAGTACTCGGCGGCCGGCCTGCCACTCCTCGACCACGTGAGCCACCAGAGCGCGGACAACCACGTCCGGGTCTGCGTAGGCGCCCGCTACGTGTCCGCAGTCTTGGAACACGCTCCGCAGGGCCACAAAGCTCTCGTTGAAGTCCGGCTTCGCAGCGGCAGCTTTGGCTCTGTCGCCCACCGAGGCGGAGTCAAGGAGGAAGTCCTTCATCGCGCTCACTCGGCCGCCCCGAACTTCGCACGCTGCTTGTTGGACATGTCCACGGGCGCCCACCACTTGAAGTAGGCGAAGCCCGCAAGGCTCCGGACGAACCGCGCCGGGAGAGGGACGATGCTGACCAGGCCCCGGTACACGAGCATGTCCAGCTCGGAGTCATCCGGGGTGTAGCCGATCGGCCCCTTCCCGGTGGCGTAGTAGTCGTGGCCTTCGAGGACTTGCCCCTCTGCGGTGATCAGGGTCATGGCGTACTTCTCACTGCCAGGCGTCCACTCGACGACCACTCCGAGGTTGGTGAGGCCGTCGGGGACCAGGCCCACGGCCACATGTGTGTGCTTCACGCATGTCCTTTCGCTTCGTTGTATGCCTCGATCACGCGCCGCGGAATGCGGCCCCGCGTGCCCACGAAATAGCCGTTCTCACGGCCCCATTCGCGCATGTCCTTCATGAGCCAGATCTGATGCTCAGCCCGTTTACGATCTTCGGCGGCTTCTGCCCACATCCGCGTTTCCTTCTCGCGCTGCTCCGCCTCACGCTTCAAGCGCGCCAGATGGCGGGGGTAGTACTCGCGGAAGTAGCGGATCTCTGGATCGGTGGGCGACCCTCCGTCGTCGGCGCTCCGGAGCCTCTCGTGGACCATGAATTCCCGGACAAGGTCCGGGTCCGGCTCGGTCACCTGACGATCAGAGGACGAGTGGTCACGTTTTCGTCCTCCTCCCACCGTTCGGCGTGCTCGTCACAGTGCGGCCAGGAGACGAACCGCTTGTCTCCGTATCGCTCGATGTCGACCCATCGAGTCGCGGGCCGGCCGCAGTTGGTCATGCAATTTCCGCTGTAGTCCTTGGGGTACGGCACAGGTCACCAGCCTCGATCAATTCCGTGGTCTTGCCGAAGGTGATTGCCCTCCCAAAGGGTGGCCTGCCTGTTCATCCACGGGTGTTCCTTCTCCATGAGTGAGGAGGAAAGCGCCTTGAACACCTCACCGTGCTCGGAGCACGAGACCACGACGTTGCCGTACGCCACCCAGTGGAGTCGGCCCCCATCGGAGGTCCAGCGCCTCGGCTTGGGGAACTCCACGAAAGTGAGCGTCATTTCCGGATGTTCCATCAGGCACGCACCTCCAACACGGCGTTGCTCGGGGAGATACAGCGGCCCATCCGGTAATCGCTGACCGTGATAAATCCGCCCTCCATACGGTCCATGCGGATGTGCGGGCCGTCCTCCTCAGACCACTCGGACGCGTCCTCCAGACGCTCAGCCGTCGTCGTCTCCGCCCACACCGTAAATTCGGCCCCGTACAACTCACTCCACTGGTTCATGATGTTGAACAGGTGCTCGAACTTCTCCACGAGAGCAACCGCCCTCGCGTCCTTAGGGGCGGGCATCTCCGCATATCTCGGATTGTTGGAGTCGGTACGCTCGCCAAGGGCCATAATCCAGCGCGCCATTTTCTTTCCTTTCAGTTCTGGGCGAAGGGCACGTGGCCCTGAAGAACAGCGACGGCGTGCAGGTAAGAAGCCGATTCCCCGAACCGCTTGACCGCTTCCGACTCGGCCTCGTCCGAGGCGTTCGAGCCGCTGGTGGCCCACACGTGGAAGAGCTGGGGCTCATCCGTCATGTGAAATTGCTCCCACCCTTCAATGAATATTTCCGGGTCCCAGTCGCGGACGACAGTGAACGGCTTCAGGTTTCCCCGCTGACTGATTCGTCCCATGACCGCCGGAATCACGCTTCTCCAGCTCAATTTGCACTCTCCATTTCCAGAAACTTGCGCGCCTCTTCGGCGAAGGCGGTCCAGGTGTCTTGGGCATCGAACGCGAAGTTGGTGTCCCTCTCGTCGTAGACACCCATTTCCTCGTCAATACAGGGCTGGTCCCCGTCGACGGGGGCATACGAGGGGATCTCTCGAAAGGACTCCTCTCGGTCCTTCTCCCACTGGCCGTGTGCCTTGACGAGCTTTTCCAGCAACTCCCGTTGCACAGCACTCTGGAACTTCATTCGCTTGGTGTACTTGCGAGACATCTGCTCTCCTCTCAATCGGTTACCCGTGGCGAACGGCCGGGAATTCCCGGCCGCCACCAAACAGGAACCGCGTCAGACGGAAGCGGCGGCGTTGTCCTGGTCGTCCTCGGGTTCGCTGTCGTCGCCGGCGACCTGGTAGCGCTCCCAGAATTCAGCCGCATCGTGACGGCCGGCCGCGTGCATCAATCCCGTGAGCGGTGCCAACTCCAGCTCGGACAGATGCGGTGCAACACCGTGCGCCAGGTTGGGGTCATCGAACTTGTCCACCAGCTCCATGGCGGCGATCAGCAGAACCTCACGCTTCGGGTCCCTGGCTCCCATCTGGAGACGAAGTTTCTCCAGGTCCTCGTGGAGCTGGACGTTCGACTGCACGAGCATGGTCAGAGCGGTGTCCCGCATGTCGCGGTGGATAAGCCAGTGGGTGATGAACGGGATACGCATGCTGAGTCCTTTCGGGCATGAAAAAAGACCAGGGGGATTCCTGGCCTCGGTTGGGGGTTGGGGAGGTGCGGCTACTCCGGCGAGGGCTCACGCTCTTTGAGCGCCTCAAACACCGCGAGGGCGGTCATGCCGATGAGTCCCGCCTCATGGCTCTTGTCGGTCATCCATCCGCCACCGGCCATGAACTCGGAGAATGCGCGATTGCTGTTCCAACTGCCGTGCTTCCGCTGGACGTCGAACGCGACCCCGGCGGCTCGGTCCATGACGTTGCTCGCGAACTCGATACGGTCCAGGCCGCTCCACGTCGCCGTGCCAGCGTGGTCCGTCACGTACTGCTGGGCCGCCTTACGCGCAGCCTCCACGTCGAAGAGGACGTAGGCCCCGCAGACGGAGCAACTCACGTCCTTCAACTCCGACGAGTAGATGGGCTCAGCCATGATGACCGGGAGTCCGCCGTTACACGGCGTTCGGTCTCCCGAGAACGAGACGTGCGATTCGCCCGGTGTCTTCCGGCTCCAGCTCACCTGAAAATCGACCTTGCTCACTTGCTCTCCTCCAGGACTTCCAGGATCGAGGTGTCCTCGATCTCCCACTGACGGGGGTTACATGTCTTGCAGTAGCGGACGTGGGTGTTGCACATGCGGACCGTTCCGGCCGAGGTCGTGAACAGCGTCAGGAGCTGGGGACAGTTGGCCGCCTTGAGCGCCATTCCGTTGTGCCAGGCGTTCATCACCACCCCCTCTCGCTCTTGAACTCGTCCAGGTCCTGGCCGTAGTTCTCGGTGACGACGTCTTCCAAGTCGGCCTGCATGTCGGATGTGAGGACGGTTATGGTCGCGTTCACCAAGAGCGACAGCAGGTCTTCCATCTCCTGGTCGCACTCGATGTCCTGGATGACCAGGTCCATGGCCGCATTCGCGGCCTCGCTCACCCGATCCTCGGTGTAGGTCTTCTCGTTGCTCACGAGTTCGCCCATGCCTTTGCGTCGTCCGAGTTGATCCAGCCCTTCCGTCCGGCCTGGTCCTTGATCTCGATAAGGTCGTGAGCGGTGTACCGCACTACGGTCACCCGCTCCCGCCCGAGAGCGCTGCTGTCGTAGACCGCCTGGCCTCGCTTGAACTTCTTCTCGATCATTTCTCCCCTTCCTTGATGCGGGTGGTGCTCACGCTGTAATCCGGCTGGCGACGCTCCACGTCGATGGGTGCGGGGCCGTCGAGGAAACCGCGCAGCAGATCGGCGGTGTTGCCGTGGTAGCCGATTCCCTCGTACGAGTAGGCGGCATTGCCCATGTAGATGTTGGCTTCGGGGTAGTACGGGCCGCACTCAGCCGCCCAAGTACCGTTCGCCCGGATCACCACACGGTCGTACTCGTGCGAGATTTCCAGGCCCTTGCGGTACTGCTCTTCCGCACGTCCGGGAACCCTGCCGTCGAACTCCGTAGCGAAGTCCTCAGGTTTCAGAAAAGCCTCAGGCGGAAGAGCAGTGAGTTCGGAGTAGGGGCGCATAAATCCTCCTCAGAGGGGACGAACGTCGACTACGCCGAACTTCTTGGCGGCATAGGCTTCCATCACGGTGAACATGAATCGCAACTCCGTGTCCCCGAGGTCGATTACGTCGATCTCCTCCCACGTGGACGGTGTACCACCCTGCGAGTTGTCCCAGTTGTTGAACCAGTAGGTTCCCTCGTCGATCATCCGAGAGACGCGGATGATCGAACGCTCATGCTCTCGCCACTGGAGTTGGTACTGCTCGCCACCTTCCTGGCTCTCCCAGACGTGAAGCGAGTTGTAGCCGTAATTCCCGCCGCGGATGGCGAGCGGGTAGGCGTAGGGCTTGCTTTCCGGCTTGTTCTTACGAGGCATCACGTTGCCCCTTTCACTGGGTAGGTGTTCTGGATGATCAGCTCCCATGCCTCATTCAGCTCGGACGTGGTGTCGTACTTGCGCAGCCAGACGTTCCCCTGAGAGTCCTCGGTGAGGATCACGGCTTCGAGCTGGTAGAGCCCGAACCAGGCCGGCCCCTCAACGCTGTCGCCTACCTCCTGCTCGGGCTGGAGGTAATAAAGTTCTTCGGCCTCGGGCGTTTCGAACTTGGACATCAGCGCCCCTTCGCGGCGGGCTGGCAGGTACGGGTGAAGGTCGCGAGCTGGGCATCGGTGATCAGCCCCGTTTCTCGCCACTCGGCGAGGAAATCGGTTTGCCCCTTGATCACAGGGACAGCGGAATTTCCTCGGTTTCCCTTTTCGAGTTCGGCCTTACGCATGAAACCGCCTTTCTCTCAGAGGCCAGCCGCGCTCTATCAACTCCGCGGGGAATCCAAGGTGTCCGGCCCGCTTGCGGTTGACTAGCCGAATGGCTTCCCAGTCCGTTGGCACCTTCGTCACGAGGCGCAAGATCTCGTCCTTGAAGACGGCCATCTCTGCGCACTCACCGTGATTCGGTCCGTCGAAGCTGCACACAATGCGCCAATTCGGATTGACGATGAACTGGCAGCCACACGGCCAGGAATTCCACCCGAGCCGCAGTTCTTTGGGCTCCATCTCAAGCCGTCCATTCCGCACGGCAGGTCACGCACTCAAAGCCGCCAGCGACCAGACGCTTTGCGCAGGACAGGCACGGGCCGACATAGGCAAGCGCCTTGCGCTCGTACTCGGCCTTGCTGATGGCGTCTATGTGCGCCGCCCAAATCGGCTTCGTGGCCTGGCACTCCCAGCACATGTATCCGCCGCAGGTCTTGCGCGTCTCGCGCTTGCAGAGCCAACAGGGCTCGTCACGTCTCTGCATCAGGTAGGCCGCCAACTCGTCTTCTTCGCGAGTCGACGGCAGGAAGAAAACAGGCATGGATGTCCTCTCAACTCGACAGGCTCGCAGGTACTTTGGCCTACCTACGAGCCGATCACCGACTCAACTTTTACGGCATGAAGAAGCGTGCCGGGTCTGCCGGACCGAACAGGCCCGACCCGTCGAGCTGCCATTCGAACCATGACATCTGGTCACGCTCGAACAGGACGTCGCTGATCATTCGAGCAGCGATCTTGTGCCACTCCACATCACCCTGCGACATGGCCGTGTAGTCCTCGCAGAGCTGAAGAGTGGTCCTCTTGCGCAAGTGCTCAACAAGGAGTTGCGCGTTCACGTGCTGTGCCATATCGACCTTTCACACACACCGGTATCGCTCGGACGCTTACCGGATTCCACCGCGCCCCGAAGGGCGCGATAGGACCCGCCAAGTGTCAGACCGGGTTGAGGACACACGTGGCAGGGTTCTCGATCTGCTGCTGATACGTGCTGAGATAGACGGCCGGCGGGGAGGGTGCGACCCGCGAACGGACCTCGAAGCCTCTCGCCATCCAGTCCTGTGCGAGCGTCCCGGCCTCGTCGCCGCGGACAGTGTCAACCTCGCGCCAGACCGAAAACTCTTCGTCGAGCACGGACACGCGAATCCAGATGTTGAGCATGGGGAGTCCTCCGTAGCGGTAGCGAGTCAGCGGGTCTCGACGAGCCAGGAACATGCGGGCGTGAACCCCTGGTCGCAGTCGTCTTGCTTGCTGTCCCTGAAGCCGTCGTTGAAGGTGTCCACGTAGGCCACATTTCCGGCCTGGTCGACGACGAAGGACATCCCGCGCCCGTTGCCCTGCTTGCCCGCGTCCCAGTAACAGTTCACCGACTCCTCGGACTTGCACGGCTGGAGCTGGGGAGCTGTGGCGTCCCCGTAGATCGCACCGCCCGTGAACGCGGCAGCGGCCAGCACCAGAGCCGACAGGGTCATTCCACGCTTGCGCATGTTGGGTCTCACTTTCCAAAACTCCTCACCGACTCAACTTTTAGGACAGGGCTATGCACAGGGCTTGACCACGATGCGGGCCCGCAGCCCGCGAGTGATCGGACGCGCAGCCATCGTGCCGCGCTTCTTGGACTTGCGCTTATTGGGCAGTCGCTCACCCGGTCGACCCCACACGTCCGCCCCGTGAGCGCGCGTGGTATTGATCGAAGCCATCGAATCCCCTCCGGACATGAACCAAGCGCACTGAGCGAATTCTCAGTGCGCATGGAGCCACTTCCGACTTGGGGCCGCCCGTCCAGCTTTCCGAGCGGCATCACGTACGGCGCATCATCGTTGTGCGCCTGATTGGGTTACCCGTCCCTGCTCGCGCTCCCGCTACGTACCTCCGACGTAGCCTCACTGCGCATTGGTCATTGCGTCACGCCCCACAAGGGCGGCTCAAAGGTTCCTTAGGTAACCCGCTGGTTTTCCGGCCACGGGCAGAGTTGCTAGTCCTGCCCGTGCCTTCGTGTGGTGTGTGTCTTCCCCTACGCTTTCCGCTTAGCGTGCCACTTTGGCCAGCACGCTTCCGGCCGCCCTAGATGCGCCGTCATTGCACACACCTAAAAACGGGTTCTCGCCCTCAGGATCGTTCGCCGAAGCGCACTTCTCCCCACACGGTCGTCTCGATTACGGGCGGTTGCTAGTCGCCCGACGCGAGATCCCTCTATTCAGTTCACAAGTAGCCAGGGGTCCCTTTGCGCGGCCTATCGGCCAGCACCCTCCACACGTTCCTGTGTGGAGGAGCCGCGCACCCTCACCCGCCGGTGTGGGTGCGGCCCGCATGTAAGCGGGGTCGCTCCGGTCCCCTGCCCGAACACTTGGGATGCGAGCCCATGTGATCGAGCGGGTGTCGCGCCCTGCGCCCCGTGTGTCCGGGCCGCGTTCGGCGACAGGCAGAACACTCCACGAATTCCGTCACCGACTCAACTTTTGCCGCACAGAGAGGGTGGGTGGACACAATTAATTAATTCAGACATCAAGGCATGGATCGCCCAGGATCAATTCGGGCAATGCAGGCTAGATAGGGGCGAATGTCTGTGATGGGCGTCACATATAGGGGTGCTCACAAATACCCGCAACATGGACACGTCTAGACCAATTCTAGATAGTGGTCTAGCCCAATATGGAGTGGTGGTTTAGACCAGTGCGTTATGAGCCTGTTACTGAAAACGGCTGTTTGTAATCATCTTGCGCACCCAAGCGTTATTAATTCGTGTCCGAATGCAGAGCGACCGCGCGCATTGGATTCCCCACAATGCGGGTCAATTCAGACACTTACCCAATCTAACAATTCGCTATTCGCATTAGCAGGTCTAAACCATTTACTATTTGCGATTCACGAATGCGTGGGTGCGAATTAGTTTGCTATTCACTGATGCATGCTTTGCATTACACGCTGAATATCTGAGTGCCAGTCAGGGATGCCCCCGCATGACTGTATTCATGAATTAATTCCCCCTCGAATTCATTCATTCACTCGGCCGTTTAGGCTGAATGGGGGGTAATCCATATATACATTCAGAAAGGACCCACCGGGGGTGCTGTCCTTCCAGCGTGTACGGGTATTAATTTTTCGAAGCTCTGTGCGTCCCGTAGACGGCCGCGTAGCGAACCCTACCACACCAGGCCCCAACTGACCCCTCCCAAGCCCGTACAGCAGCTCTCAGAGGCTGGGAGGTCGGTCAACCGGCTCTGTTGCCCCCTCACTCGCCCGTCTTGAATGAATGAATTAGGTCAACAGGCGTGAGCTGAGCCTCAGTTGAGGGCTCGGGTGTCCAGACATGGCCAGATTGACACCGACATCTTTTTTGGTGGGGGTTATATGCCCTCTATGGTGCCTAACCGAGTTGCCTAGCCCCCTCCACCGGAGAGGGGGCCCGCAATTCATTCACGAATAGCTCGTATCAGGGCCTCAGCCATTGGCCTTTTCGTAGGCTTCCTTCACTGAAGCCGGAACTCGACCCCGGTCATTCACGTCGTGGCCATTTTCTTTGGCCCAGGCCCGAATCTTGGCCGTGTCCGAGGCGCCGGCCGTTCCCCCAGCTCGGCGCTTTGCCTTCGCGCCAGCAGCCGAGATGCCTCCTCGCACCCGCCGAGCGCCCTCAGCGCTCAAGTAGGGCTTCAGAAGCTCCAGCAGGGCGTCATGACTCTCCGTGGAGAGGTCAATTTCGACCCCAGCCCCGTCGATGAGGATGGTGTGAGTACCGATCTCCTCAGACTCTTCGCCTGTGAGATCGTCCGAGTAAGTGATAACAGTCTTCTGGGCCATGCCCAGATTGTAGGGCCAACCGGGACCCTCTTTAGCACCCAAAGAGGCCCTGGCTTGACGGCCAGGGCCTCTCAGTGACAGCTCACACGCTAATCAGCCAGGCCAGCCCTCTTGGCCATCTTCATCAGCTGGGGACGCGCCCTCTGGTGTAGCACGAAGAGCACTCGGATTACCTCTCTGGACATGGGATGGACCTCGGCCATCTGAGGTGCGATCAGGAAGGCTTTCTCAAGCGCCTCTTCCGCGCCGGCATAGTCCTTCGTGTCGAGCCGGGCCCGAGCGATGTCGATGAACATGCGGCCCAGTCGGCTCGGCGTCAGTGTCGAGGGCGGAGTGGCTAGGAGAGGCTCCCCCATCTCGGCAGCGCGGTCCGGGTTCCCCATCTCGATGTGTGCTGCCAGCTCGTACAGAGCCGTGTTCTCCTGTCCAAAGGTCAAGTTGTGCCTGAGAACATCGTTCGGGATTCCGAGGGCGTACTTTTTGGCCCTCGCAAGGTGGTCCGCGGTGGCCTGCTTGTCCTTGTGTCGAGAGGCGAGGACGATCCCTCGAAGGTGCAGGGAGCCAAGGGAGAGCGCTCGGGCAGGCGTATCGCTCGAAGACGCGCTCTCGTACTTGCTGATGGCCCTCTCCACGATGGCAAGACCATCGTCGTACTGTCCGGCTGACTGGTAGGTGCCGGCCTCATTCCAGGCCGCTGCGACTTCGGCCTCCGGGTTCCAGGTCTGCTGGGCCGCCCATGCCTGCCGAGACACGATCATGTCGGCAAGGTCCGGTTGCGCAAGCCGATGAGCCGCTGCGTAGGCGCAGCCGTAGACATCAGCCACCTGAGTCCAGGCGCCAGCCTCTCCAGACGCGGCGGTGAGGGCAGTCGAAGTGACTTGGTCCAGGAGCTTCGGGAGCATCCCGAGCAGTTCCAGGTACTTGGCCCCCGCCCGCAGGTTCATGGCCTTCTCCACGTCGGCCGCCAACTGCGCCGGGTCGGGTACGTCTTCCTTCGGCAGCGTGTACCGCCGCACCGAGCCACGGAGGTCGTTGAGAAGGTCAGCTTGTTCGGATGGCCCCAGGAACGGCTGACCGTAGATGCGCTGGGTGGGGACCTTCATGGCCTTTGCCAAGGCCGCAACCAGCGGCGGCGTAACTGGCCGCGTGCCTACCTCGATCTTGCTGAGGTAGGACACAGAGATACCAGCCATGCGGGCGAGCTTGCTCTGCCCGAGTCCTCGTGCCTTGCGCAGTACGGCGATGTTCGAGCCGGGTGCGGGGGTGCTCTCCATGCGCCCACTGTCGCACGCGGGCCGATATACGCACCGTCAGATTCATTGCCTGCGTGGCCCGTTGTGCAAGGTTTGTGTTAACTGATCTTGGTCTCCGGCGGTTGTCTAGTAATCAGGCAACCAAGGGAGAAGCGCGGTGGCGAGCGTGACCAAGGAACCTCAGGCGAGCGTCGACAGCATGCCCATCGACACGGTGACCATCCTTGCCATTGCTGACCAGGCGTTAGCCATGAGCCTGAGCACGTCGACCCGAGAGGATATCGACCTCAGGACGACTCGCCTCATCGGCTGCTTGGGACTGCTGCTCGCCGAAGACCTGGGGGCGGAGCAGGACGAGGACGTCCTCAAGCTGTTCCAGATGGTGTACAAGCACCTGGACCTGCCGGGCCGGCCGAGTAGATCGACGCCAACGTTCGCGGCATTCGAGTATATGACCGACACCGCGACCTTCACCAAGGCAGTACTGAAAGCGTACGCGAAGAAGAACGAGATCAGCCTCCCATGAGTCCCACTAGAGTCTTCCGCTTCGTGAACTACACAACCAGGCGCGACCCTGGCGGGGCTCTGACATGGGCTGCTGTCTGCGTCACCGGAGAGTCCGCCGACTGTGGCGCGGCGTCCCCGGAGAACGCCGACGAAGAAACGGCGAACCGGTGGATGGTCGAGCACACAGCCCAGACCCGGCACCAACGGTTCCAGCGCACCTTCAACGACTTCGCGATCGTGGAGCCGAAAGCGTGACGGCCCAGACCTGGGCTGTAGGTCTCTGCTGGCTCTGCCGGCGCGCAGAGTCCGTGACCTTCATCGGCCCCATAACCGTTAACGGCGTCACCGCACCCGGCTACGCATGCCAAGGATGCTGCGACTGGTCTCGTGAGTACGTCGCGACCTGGGCCCAGCAGCACGACATACGAGCCGCTTCATGACACCGTCCAGCGATCGAGAGGCTCCAAGATGACATTCCGATGTCCGGCCACGATCCAGGTCGATGACAGTGTCCGAGCTAACGCAGCGAAGATCCCTACGCCCCATGGCTCGGTCGATTGGACGTTGTCCACGGACCTTCAGTGTCTGGTCGAAGACGTGCCCCACGATTTCCACGCCGCCTTCCTCCGTACCGGCTCTCGCACCGAACCGGATTCAGATGTGTTCTTGTGCTGGAAGGAAGGCTCCTCGGCGCAGAGCTTGGCAGATCTTGAATGCTGCTTTAACCGGCGTTTCGAGTTGGGCACGGGGTGCACGATCTTCAAGAACCATCCCGGACGGTGCGATTGGGCATACATCGACCCTGAAGTCGTAGCCGTTCAGGCGCAGGCTGATCAGCTCGTCGAGGAGCTGGATTTGTCGCCGATCTGGCGTGACGCATTGAGACCCGAAACCCCCTGAAATCCCGCCCTGCTGGTCGACTTCCGATGGTCTCCCACGTCTATCGAGGACCCCAGCAGGGCGGGGCTGAACCTCGCCTCACGAGGAACACCCGCACTAGATCCCCATCCCCTTGTAGCTCAAGCGGTAGAGCGCTGTTGACTTGTCGCTTTAGTCGAACGGCCACGTCCAACAGAGGTTCCGGGTTCGATCCCCGGCAAGGGGACTGCTCGCCCTGGGCGAGCGGCAAGGCACCACAACTCTGACCAGAGGAGTGAGTATGTCTGCACCTGTCATCGAGCGAGTGTCGGCAAGGACACTCGTCGAACCGGCGTTCTTCACACGGCTCAGCCGCCGTGTGGCCACGGTCAACGGCCTGGGTCAAGAGGAGGCGGAGCGGGTCACGGATCAGGCTCTCGCCTATCTCGCGGCCAGCGCGCTGAAGGGGCCCGACGTCGGGGCCTTCGGCCCGAGTCCGGCCGTGGACAAGGGCGTGCACGCCTTCCTGGAGTACACCCGTCAGTATGACCACTTCTTCGCGTCACGTGGTTGGAAGAAAGTGCACCACAACCCCACGGACGTGCCCGGCCGGGAATACGAGCCCGCTGCGGTACTCATCCCGCGCACGCTGCGAGGGATCGAGTCGGCCGGGTTCGTGATCGACCCCGAGCTGTGGGCGGCTGACAAGGCCGAGTGCAACGAGCTTCCGTGCGGGGATCACGGCTGAGCCGAGATCACTGTCTGACGTCGGTCCCCGCCCTACTGTGGGCGGGGACCGGCTGCGTTAGGAGAGAAGATGGCCCAGACCCTCACTGGAACCGGACGAGTGACGATCTTCCCGTTCTTACATGACTGGAGCACCGGTTCCCGGTGCGTTCTCGCATACTCAACAACGGACGGGGGCCTAACTGCTGTCATGGGGGTCATCCCCATCGAAGGCAACGTGTTCGAACCGGGGGACCTCTTCGCCCTGGCCGGAAGGCACGGCTTCGTCGGCGAGTGGAAGGGCGACCACAAGCAGCGGTGCGGCTGCTGGCTCGCCTGCACCGGCTACAGCTCGCGGACCGTGAGAAAGCCAGGCACCATCGATGTGCCTAACGCCCCGTGGGCAGTCGATATGGCGTCAACGGTCGTGATGGACAGCTCGTACTACGGCCACAAGTCGGTGTTCGCCGGCCGCTTCAGCTCCGTCGACCAAGATCTGATGACACAGGCCCGTGCACTCGTCCCGGTACCTGTACCTGCTGCATGAATGAATTACCCTCGGCCTGGCCGAGGGGACCATCCGAGTCCCGGAGGTCAGAGAACCCCCCCACTGACCCTGTGGGGGGGTTCTCTGCTTTCCGGCCTGTTATGCGCTCAGAGGCAGCATGCCGGCCGTCAACTGAGGTTCGGCAGGCCTATGGCGGTAGTAGGTGGCTTGAGAGATGCCAACGCTCTTGCAGACGTTCTCAACAGTCGCCTTCTCTCCCTTCGCAGCGAGAGCCTTTCGGGCCTGGTCGATCCGCTGAGTGAGAGCCAGCGTCCGAGGCTGGGCCTCCTCCTCCCTGAGAGAGTCGTCCAGGACCCCAGTGACTTTCGCGGCTGCCGCAGACAACTCCTCTGCGGTGTCGGCAGCTCTCACCACCTCGACAAGGACCGCACCAGCACGAGAGACCAGAGCCGCGCTCTCTGAGGCAACGAGAGCCGTCGTGAGGCTCTTGATCGTCTCTCGGGCCTCAGTCAGTTCCTCAGAGGCAGAACGGACCTCGGATGGAGTCTCAGCCATGTGAATGAGGTGGGCGATCACGAGAGGCGGAATGCAGGAGACAGCCACCACCAGGGCCGCGGAAGTCCCCATGTAGCTCTGCTCGATCAGGTGAGAGATCGACTGGGCAGACATCGCGAGAACGAGAGCCAGCACACCGCCAATGAGAGCTGTCCTCTCGCCGGACAGCCGCATCTTGCGGCGGTACCACGAGATGGCACCAGCCGCGAGGGCGTACACCGAGAGGCAGACCGGCATGGCGGGGGCATACCTCTCACTCCACCCAGCGGTGCGAGCTAGGGCCACTTCTCCGGGGATGGAGAGGTATAGCGCTGCGAGTACAGCGGCGGGGATGGCGACGTACAGGACTGCCTTGATGTACCAGGGCACAGCTCTAGACATGAGTGTCCTCTCAAATGTGCTTGGGGGGGAGTTAGACGCCGAGGAACGAGGCGGCGCGGCCCATCTCGTCCTTGCAGTTGCGGCAGACGCCGCCGTGGTGGCCGAGAGGGAAGATCACCGCACAGACCTCGCAGGCAACCCGCTCAACGGGCTTGGAGGTCTGCTGATGACGGACAGACCTCTCCGGGGTGAAGTGCTTCAGCCGGTGAGAGATCAGACCTGCAACCGAGTCGATCGGACCAGGGAGGGCAGCGGTGAGGCACTTAAGGATCTCGTCGCTTCGGTAGTCCTCGCGCAGCCACGGCACGACCTTGGGGGCCAGGCGGGCAATCTCCTGGTCCGTGAGAGGCAGGCTCTTGTGCAGGCTCAGCCGCTCAAGGATGCGGCGCCCTTCACGGGCCATCTCGCGATCGATCTTGTGCAGGAAGGCGGCTTCTCCCTCCCCGCCCTTCTCGGGGCTTTGGGGTGTGAGCGGAGCCAGGTCCTGAGCATCGCTCGGGGGTGGGGTGATGTCTTTCTTGCTCTTCGTCTTTCTCCCTATGGGAGAGGCGCCGACGGCCCGACCACTCGCCACACCGGCCGCCGGGAACCGGTCAGTCGGAGCTTCAGGGGTATCCGTGACAGTCGTGATGGTGACCCACCGGCCAGTCTCCGGGTCCTGCACCTTGGCGCGCTTGACGTAGCCAGCCTCGATCAGCTCGTTCATGGCTTTCGAGACAGAACGCCGGCCGTTGGAGACCTGCGCGGCGATCCTGTCGACCGTCGCCCCGGCGCCATCAGGCAAGGAGAGCAAACGCGTCAGCAGGCCCACGGCCTCAAGAGAGAGGATGCCGTGACGTGCGATTGTGTTGGGTATCTGGACATAGCCAGATGAGCGATTGGTACGCTTGACCTGCATCGAAGACCTAGACCTCTTCGGTTGCACTGACCCCCGCGAGGTACCAGCCTCAAGGGGGTCGCTTATGGGTGATGTAGTTGAGTGGGTGACGGTTGAGTGGGTGAGGACCGTAGCATGATCGACCGGCCTCCGGTCAACCCCCTACCGCGCCTCCTGTCCCCTGATGTGCCGCACTGGACCGTCGCGGGCTCCCTCCGCAGACTCAGCAGAATCTCAGCAGAGCAACCATCACGCACTACATCCAAGAGGCACGAACGAGCACAACAAAAAGGCCCTGACCAGGGCGTTTGACCAGGTCAGAGCCTCGTGCTATTAACGGCCCGATTAAACCTCGACGTTCACCAGGTGGATGTTCTTGCACTCAAGCGCGTACGCGAGACCGCCCGCGACGAACACACCACCGCGCGCGATGCTGAGGACGACATCGGGCTCGTACCCGTCGTCGGCGATGGTCTGTGCGAGCTCACGGACGGCGAGACCGAACTGCTCGTAGGAGAGGTTCTCCCGTATGACTGCCGGGTCTGCCGGGTCTGCCATGTCCGTCATACCTGCGTCCGGTGGAAGTTGAGGAAGGACCGGGAGGCGGTGGGGCCGCGCTGCCCCTGGTACCGGGAGCCGTACCGCTCGCTGCCGTACGGGAACTCGGCCGACGAGCTGAGCTGGAACAGACACAACTGCCCGATCTTCATACCGGGCCAGAGCTTGATGGGCAGCGTCGCGAGGTTGGAGAGTTCGAGCGTCACGTGCCCGGAGAACCCGGGGTCGATGAACCCTGCGGTGGAGTGGGTGACGAGCCCGAGCCGCCCGAGCGAGCTCTTGCCCTCAAGCCGGGAGGCAAGGTTGTCGGGAAGAGTGATGACTTCATACGTGGAGGCGAGCACGAACTCCCCGGGGTGGAGGATGAACGGCTCGTCGCCCTCGGGCTCGACGAGCCGCGTGAGGTCGGACTGCTCGATCGACGGGTCGATGTGGGGGTAGCGGTGGTTCTCGAACACCCGGAAGAAGCGGTCGAGGCGCACGTCGACGCTCGACGGCTGCACCATGGATTCGTCGTAGGGATCGATCCGTACTCGCCCGGAGTCGATCTCGGCCCGGATGTCCTTGTCTGAGAGAAGCACGCCCCGAGGATACGCAAGACGCGCGAACCCGACACCACCGGCCGGTTCCGCGCGCCTGCCACTCCCTCTACCTACTCCACTTGGTGCTTCTACTTCACTTGGTGCTGGTGCTCCGCTGCTGTTCCAACTGCTGCTCCAACGTCACTGGCACCACACTGCGGAGCCGCGCGCAGCGCGGACACCGGACCAGCCGGCCGGGGCCGAGCCGCTCGGCCTGCTGCATCGGGAACGAAGCGGTGCTGAACACGTGCCCTTCGGCACAACGGACGACGGTGCGCTCGATCAAGTCCTCAGAGTCCCTTCCCCAAGAGCCGTCGCCGGTCACTGTCGAGACCGACGAGGAAAGCCACATTACGGGACGAAAAGGGCCACCCCTCAGGCGGCACTCCGATCCCGCCCAGCCCCTCTTCCGCGCCCCCACCGTACGCCCCAACTCCGGCCACCCGCAGCCGGGTCGCGCCGCGAAAACGCGTCCGATCCGGGTTCGGCCGGGGCATGGTTCGCGCCCGTTTTCCACCTGGAACACCCTCGGAATCCCCCGGAAACGGGAGCAGGCCCCACGGCTTCGAGACCGGGGGCCTGGCGTACGGTAGAGTGACTGAGCGTTCGGACATCGGTTCAGACCGGCGTCTTACGCGGGTGTAGTTTAGTGGTAGAACATCAGCTTCCCAAGCTGAGAGTGCGAGTTCGATTCTCGTCACCCGCTCCATATTGAAACCCCAGGTCAGTGGCCTGGGGTTTATTTATTGTCTAGTCCAATCCTGGGCAGCGCGCCCTCCGCGCGGTCAGCTTCCTCACCCCTGGCAAGTTTCGGCAAGTTCCTCGCTCCCCGGCTCCGTCGCGGGCAAGCTCTGGCACAGCGATCGTTACCGGCATTCGAGGAGGACATCATGGCCCTGCGTAAGCTCGGTAAGGACCCGGAGAGTCCCAGCGGCGGCTCCCCCACCATCTACCTCGACGAGGAGAAGGACAGCTACCTCGTTCAGGGGCTGAAGGTGGAGAACATCGAGCGCCTCGGGCAGATGGACATCCCCGGTCATGAATCGGTGGTGGAGATCCCCCGGCGCATGGTGCAGTTCTTCCTGGAGGTGAAGAAGGTTGACGAGGACCCCGACGTTTGAGGAGTTGTTCCGCGACTGCCAGCGGACGGCCGTCCATCTGGAGATGCGAGACGCCTACATGAAGTCGGACCCGGCGTTCGTCGACTGGAAGGCCGGCGCAACGCTCGACCCGGCCGAGCGCTGGGGCGACTGGCTCAGCCTCGCCACGGAGGCGACTTCGCGAGGCGTCGAAGTGCGCCGGGCGCGTGTCGTCTCGACGCCCGTCAGTGAGTACATCCGCTTCGAGTACGACGTGACGGACGGCCTCAACATCGCCGCCGGCGAGGACGTGCACTGGCTCTCCCGACGAAACGCAACGGGCCTCGCTCTCCCGGGCAACGACTTCTGGCTCTTCGACTCCAGCCTCGTTCTCGTCAACCACTTCGATGGCGAGGGCGAGAACATGGAGATGGAACTCACGGAGGACCCCGAGGTCGCGAAGCTGTGCGAGTCGGCCTTCGAGGCCGTGTGGGCGCGAGCAACACCCCACGCAGAGTTCCAGCCGGACTGACAACTCGAACAGCATCAACCCAACGACATGACGTCGCCCTCTTCGAGCGTTCAAGAAGCCCGCAGGGCCCTGGGGAAACGCCTGAGCGAAATCCGGCTCGAAGCCGGGCTCACCAAGCGGGCGTTGGCCACCAGTCTCGGCTGGCACGAGTCGAAGTGTTCGCGGTTCGAGAGCGGCACCCGCCCGCCCTCGGAGCGCGACCTTCGTGCGTGGGCCGCTGCTTGCGGCGCACAGAGCGTGGCCGAGGATCTCGTCTCGACGGCCCGTGGCATCGAAGGCATGTACGTCGAGTGGCGCCGGATGGAGCGCACCGGCCTGAAGCAGGCCCAGGAGTCCGTACTCCCCCTCTGGGAACGCACCCAGCGCTTCCGTATCTACTCGCCGTGGCTGATTCCCGGCCCCGTGCAGACGGGCTCGTACATCACCGCGCTCCTCACCTCTATTCGCGACCGTCGCGGCCTCATCGATGACGTGCCGGCGGCTGTCAGGGTGCGCGTGGAGAAGCAGCAGATCGTGTACGGCAACCACACGTTCGCGATCCTCCTGGAAGAGGGAGCGCTCCGAAAGCGCATAGGCGGCACTGAGGTGATGGCCGGTCAACTCGGCTACCTGCTCAGCGTTATGGCGCTGCCCTCGGTGAGCATCGGCATCATTCCCGAGGACGCCGACCGTTCAAGCCTCTGGCCTGTCGAGGGGTTCTTCCTGTACGACGACCACACGGTCCACGTCGAACTCGTCTCAGCCCACTTGGCTGTGACGCAGAAGCACGAACTTGCCATGTATGCCCAGACGTTCACGGATCTGGCCGAACTTGCCGTCTACGGCCCGGCAGCTCGCGAACTCATCACAGCAGCCATCGACTCCCTGGGGTGAATGCCGGGCAAGTTCCGGCACACTCGTAGAGCCTCGACCACCGCCCTTTCTAGCGTTATCGGCACGGCTGGAACACGTGCGCTGAAGGGGCGAAGTGGTGATCACTGTGGCAAGTAGTGTCAAGGCGTCGAGAGCAACCGACAGCGCGGGAGCCGAAGTTCTCCCGGTCGACGTCGAGACGATTCCGGAGAGCACCGAGGCTGCCCTAGCAATGCAGATGGCCACCTCGACCCGCAAGGACATGGACGTGTCCACGCCGGAGATCATCGGGCACCTCAACCTTCTCCTCGGCGAGGATCTGGGAGCGGACGAGGACAACGACGTTCGGGAGCTGTTCCGCAAGGCGTACCGGCTCCTCGACCTGAAGAATCGTCCGACCGCAGAGACTCCGGCATTCGGCACCTTCATCTACCTCCGGGATGCCGCCGACCTCACGCGAAGGCTCCTGTGGGTCTACACCCAGCGCCACGGGCTCGGTGCCCCGTGAGTGTCACGGAACTGCTGAAACTCGCGGTCAAGCACGAGGTTCTGACCCCGCGTGGAGCGCTCCACACGGGGATCGCGAGCCTGGCCACCGACCTCGGCGTCCCTGCGAGCGCCAAGCCCGTGCCGGTCGAAGACCTGCTCGCCCGCCTCAATGACGCGCCCGTCATCGTGTCCGTCACCGAGCAGTTCCCGGACGACGGCCGTTCCGGAGGACACCTCGTCATCCTTCGCGGCTACGAGGACGGTCCCGACCCCACCATCTTCATCCGGGACCCATCGGCCTGGGGCCAGACGCACGATCGAATCCCCCTGACCCGCCTGTCCCCTTCCTACACCGGCCGCGCGATCACCTTCGCGCCCCTGAACAACGGAGAGTCCTGATGCCCGAGGCAGACGGCGACACGACCGAGGCCGCAGGCGGCCGGAGGATCGCCGTACTCGGAGAGATGCTGGAACTGGGCGACGAAGCCGTCGAAGCGCACCGGGAGGTCGGCCGCATGGCGGCCGAGAACGGCGTCGATCTCGTCGTCGCGGTCGGCGACGCTCTCGCCAAGCAACTCGCCCTCGCGGCGGGAGCTGCAGGCGTACCGGACGTCGCGGTGGTCGGCGACAACAACACCGCCGCCGCCTATCTGACCTCCATCCTCCGCCCCGGCGACGTCGTTCTCGTGAAGGCATCCCGCGGTGGCCAGCTCTGGCAGATCGCCCAAGCACTCACCGGGCAGCCCGTCACGGGCCTGTGAGCGGGTCGTCGGCTTCGCTGGGCGCACCAGGACAGGGCCGGGTCGAGAAACTCGATTCGATCCCAGACCCGAAAGGCCGTCCGAGCACTCGTAGATACTGGCCGACATGGCAGAAACCTCCGATCCGCAGCTGGACGTCACATACCGAGCGCCGGTCGGCTCCGTCGACCTCAAGGCGTTCGACGACAACGGCAACTCGTACGAGATCCATGCCTGCCACGACTGTCTGCCGTGGCACGCGGAAGTCGTGGTCGTTGCCGGGAAAGTCCTCGTCAGGGAGTGGCATGCCGTCGGGTGTCCACAGTTCCAGGAACTCATCCGAGACTGAGACGGGAATTCATGACTCAGGGCCGGGACACATCCCCGATGGGTGATGATGTTGCGGTGAGTCTGGACCTGAGTAACTACGAACTCCTCTGGCCCGCACCGCTGTTCGTGTCCGAGGGGGAGCGCGTGCTCCGGTCCACGGGCTCCTGGCAGGCCCGGGCGACATGGCTCATGACGGAGGCCCTGGCCGGTACAACCGCAGTGGCCGACTTCGAGGACCTGCCCGACCACACCGCGCCAACAGCCGATCCATGGGCAACCACCGCCACCGGCTGGGGCGCCAAACGGACAGTGATGGATCAGCACGACTGGTTCACGGAGCTCATCAACCGGGGGACCGAGCTCAGGCACGCGGCCACGCCCCGGCCGTACTGGCCGCAGCGCCGCGGCACCGGGCTCGCCCACGACGGGAGTACGGCGCGAGACACTCGGCGTGACTTCGCGCGGCTCATCGGCGAGTTCTCCGACAACGGCTACCTGGTTGAGGTGTTCGGCGAGGAATGCGTCGATGATCACAGCGAGTTGCCCGACGCTTCCGAGGTGATCGGAAGGCGCCTGGGCATCCCGGATCTATGGCCTCTGGCGCCGGAGACGTGGGACGAACTTGCCTTCTACGGGCTGATAGAGGTGTTCCACGACCTCGTAAGCCGGCCCCGCATTCGGCACTACCACTCCTACAGCGGTTGCGGATGGCACCACTCGGAGTTCCACAACGGCCCAGCACGCGTCCTGTACCAGTGGAAGGTCAACCAGCTGCTGCGCGAGGCCGACATCGAGTACGAACTCGCCGCGGAAGGCGAGGATCTCGGGCGTCTGGTCGCCGTCACTGACGATGCTCGCAGCCAACTGGTACACCGCGCTCTCAACGACAGCCCGCCCGACACAACCGCCAGCGTTCGCCACGCCATCGCGCTCTTCCGAGGGCGTGATACGTCGGCTGAGAGCAAGAGATCGGCGATCTTCAACCTCGCCCGCATCCTTGAGGAACGTCGTGCCCTGATCAAAGAGCACCTCCATAAAAAGGACGAAGGCGCCCTGTTCCAGATCGCCAACAGCTTCGATCTGCGACACAGCAATGCCAGTCAGCAACGCGAGTACGACGAAGCGTTCCTCGACTGGATCTTCTGGTGGTACCTGGCCACGGTGGAGCTGACCAACCGACTCATCGCCTCCCGCGGCCTGGAGGTAGAAACTGACCGCCCCTTCTAAGTGACTGTCCGAGTTACTCAGCCCGCGCAGCAACCCTTGGGACAACTCGGCCTAAGCGACCGGGCGTTCCTCCCCGAGCTGTACCTTGCCACCCTCGCCGTTAGCAGCACCGAAATGACTTCGGCCGCCGCGCCGGCCTGACACACCCAGGATGCCGGGGTGTGAGTGCGAGGCCCAGTAGCCGGTCGGCGCGGTCGCCTTCGGCGAGTCGGTCACGGAAGGCGGACAGGACGCTGTGGTGGAAGCCGGGATCGTCCAGGTCCAGTCCGAGTGCGTACGTGAAGTCGATTCGGCAGCGCACCGCCTCGGCGGCCTGGTGGTCGGAGAGGTTCATCGCGTACTGCAGCACGCAGAAGGTGGCGAGCTGGGCGGGTGAGAGCCCAGGGCGGCCGTCACGCGGGGACCAGGCGGTGAAGTCCTCGTCACTCCAGAGGCCGTCGAGGCGGTCACGGATCCACATCGCGGTGGTGCCCTTGGGGTTGGCATTACACCAGTCAATCCGGGCAGTAGTCGCACCCACACTCGTTGAGATACGGGAACGCCCACATGCGCCTCATCACCTCCCGGTAGTCCACGGAGGCCACCGAGTCGGGTAGGAGGATCGGCAGGGGGACCTGGTCCTCGTAGATCTTCTCGGCGTCTGCCGAGTACCGGATGTAGGGCAGCAGCACCGAGCTGTACATCGCCTCCACTGTGGGCGTGGCGCGACGGGCTGCCACCTGCTCGGGCCAGGTCGGCGGCTCCGTGCCGGTGAGGATCAAGCGCTTGAGTGTCGGCCGGCCGGGGACGGACCGGCAGCCGCGGTTCTTGTCGCGGACTCGCTCCAGTTCGTCCGTGAGCCGCTTGACCAGCTTGACGGCCTTGGGGTCGGGCTTGATCGACGCAATGACGGAGTCCTCTTCGTCCAGCATGCGCAGCACGGAGTAGGGCATCTTGCCGTAGCCCGCCGGGAAGTCCAGGTAGAAGACCATGTCGTCGCCCTCGTAGGAGCGCAGGACCTCGGCGAACCAGTCGTTGCGGTCCGCGTCCTGTGCGATGGCGAGGTCCGCGCCGGCCATGGCGGGGCTGCCGGGCACGACGCGCAGGTTCTCGATGGGCTCGAAGTCCTCTTCGGGGTCGTCGCCGTCGCCGATGCGGTAGCGGGCGGGCAGCGCGACCTCGTCCAGGGTGGCCCTGCCGTAGAGCAGGTCGATCGCGGTCTTCCTGCCCTTGAGGGCGGTCTCGTCGTAGCCGAGGACGGTGGTCGACGACATGTTGCTGTCGAGGTCGAAGACGACGCCTGGGTAGCCGTCCAGGGCGGCGGTGACGGCCATGGACGTGGCGCTGGTGGTCTTGGTGGACCCGCCGCCTTCGATGATGTACGCCCAGATGAGGGGCCAGTTCCGGCCCTTGGGGCGGAACTGGGAGTCGACTGTGCCGTACCACCACAGAGACGACAGATCCGGGTCCAGGGTGTCCCCGCTGCCGTCCGTGTCGGTGTACAGGACCTCTTCGGGAGCCTCTTCGGGCTTGGACTTGGCGCCTTCACGCTTGAGCCGCGGGAGCTCGCCTGCCATCAGACCTCCAGGACTGCGGTGGGCACGGGGGGGCGAGACTAGCGTTTCCGGACCCTTCCCCGCCCAGAATTTGCGCTGGATACGGCGGGAGGCGGCTCGCTCCTGGATGGCGGGGTGGATCGACAACGCCGCGTTGACGCTTGGGTGTTGGCCCGGGTGTCGCGTGTTTTCCACTGGAAACGGATGCCAGCGACCAGTAGCCCCGTGTTCACAGAAGCCTTCATCCAGCACCTGCGGGCGGCAAAGCGTGTCAGGCGACGTCGTGGATGTTGTGCTCGGTGAGGTCGGACGCGTGCCGGGCGATCGTGCCGTAGTCCGCATCGTCGTGGAGGACGGCCAGACCGTGGTGAGCGGCGGTCGCGGCGATGACGAGGTCCACCGCCGAGGCGCTGCGATGCTCCCCGGCCTGCGCCATCCGGTGTTGCACCGCGCTGATCCAACGCCCTGCGTTCTTCGGCACCGCGGCGTCGGGATAAAGGTCGGAGAACATTTCCGCGATCTCGTCGTACTCGCGACGGTCCCGGGCGCTGTACAGGAACTCGGCGCGCTGCACATAGCAGGACGCGACGGCCCCGGCGTCGATCGCGTCGTACCAGGCCGATTGCAGTTTCGGCTCGCGGAGCAGCCGGACCAGGCCAGATGTGTCGAGCAGATAGATCACCGGCCGTGCTTCTCCGCCCTGTGCTGACGCTCGGCGTCCTCGACGGCACCCCACTCGCGCGCCCGCTCGAAGTGACGGCTTATGCGCGCCGCGCGCTCCTGCTGATCGGCGTAGAAGTTCAGGGCGATGTTCACCGCTTCCTTCTTGGTCCGGACATGAGCCAGCGCCATCGCGCGTTCCAGGGCGTCGTCATCGATGTCGATCTGGGTCACGGACATGCCACGCCTCCCGCGCGATCTGCGTAATGTTGGTGATGTACATAGAAGAATACGTCACCAACATTTACGGGTCCACCTGCCGGCTCCGGTGTATGCAGTCGCGACGGACCCTCCAGTTCAGGCCCAGAGACGATGCGGTCCCGTTGGTGCAGGCGCCGCGCACTGTACGATCCGACTGCCGGTCACTCCCGTGCCCACAGCGTGCCCGTAAGAGCGGACAACCACGGTCAACAACGGTGCCACCAAGAACTCGCGCCTGCTGCGGCAGAACGAACCCGCGCAGGTCAAATACCATGTACCAGCCCAAGCGCCGTCGCTTCCCGAGCTGAGAGTGCGAGTTCGATTCTCGTCACCCGCTCCAGAGAAGGGCCCAAGTCATCGACCGGGGCCTTTTGTTGCGCGCTTCGCCGCTGACGGCCTCGTCGACGATCTCGCCCGCCTACCGGTCGCGGAATGGGCTCACGTCGCCGGGAGCTGGTACGACAGCACGTTCGCGTCCGCCGACATCACGGTGTCGCAGACCTCCACGGCCCGCCCTTCGGTGTCGTACGCGGTACGGATCAGGTGGATCACGGGCACGCCGGAGGCCAGCCGCAGCGTCTTGACCTCAGCCGGCGCGGGCATCCGGGCCCGGATCTCCTCCTCGAAGTGGTCGAGCCGGTGGCCGAGTTCTTCGAGGCGGGCGTAGATGCCGCCGGGGCCAGGGTTGGGGCTCGGCGATCGCCGTTCCGCGGGCGATGTCGAGCGGGAGGTAGGAGGCGGCGAACTCGACCGGCTTCCCGTCGAGGAGATACCGGCGCCGCCGGGCGAGCACCCGACGTACCGAGCCGAGCCGGGCGGAGACGTCCTGGCTGGCCTTCTCCTCCTTGACCTCAAGGCTGTCGACCTGGGGGTGACTGCCGGCGGCGTCGGCCTCGACGATGAACGCGGAATTCCCCTGCTCTCTGTGCCGCCGTGGCTGCCGTGGCCCGGGTTGTCGTGCACCCGCAGGTCTGCGGTGAACAGGGCGACGGAGACGCGCCCGGTTCCTCGATCCCCCTCAGCGGGTGCGGGCCGGTTCAGGGGCGGCCGATTCGGCCGCGGTGGCGATGTTGCGGGCCATGCCGCCGAAGACCGCGGCGTGGAAGGGGGCCACGCCCCACCAGTAGGCGTGTCCGGCCAGACCGTGCGGATGGAACAGGGCCCGCTGCCGGTACACCGTGCGCCCCTGGGGATCCCGGTCGACGGTCATCTCCAGCCAGGCCAGGCCCGGCAGGCGCATCTCCGCGCGCAGCCGGAGCAGCCGGCCCGGCTCGATCTCCTCCACCCGCCAGAAGTCCAGGCTGTCGCCGACCCGCAGCCGGGTCGCGTCCCGGCGGCCCCGGCGCAGACCGACCCCGCCCACCAGGGTGTCCAGCCAGCCCCGCAGGAACCAGGCCGACGGCGAGGAGTACCAGCCGTTCGTACCGCCGATCCCCTCCACCACGCGCCACAGCGCCTGTGGCGACGCCGCGACCGTACGCTCGCGGTGGTCCGTGTAGAGGCTCCCGCCCGCCCAGTCGGGGTCGGTCGGCAGCGGGTCGCTGGGGGCGCGGGGAGTCGCGGCCGAGGACCATCTGGTGGCCACGTCCGCGTCCTGCACGCGCCGCAGAGCCAGCCCGATCGCCCGGTCGAGGGTGAGCGGCCCCTCCGGCGGGTCCGGCACGTATCGGACGATGTCCCGCTCGGCGCAGACCACCTCGTGTTTCAGCGACTCGACCAGCGGGCGCGCCAGAGCACCCGGCACCGGGGTGACCAGACCGACCCAGAGGCTGGACAACCGGGGGGTGAGCAGCGGAACGGGGACGATGACACGCTTGCGCAGGCCGGCGACGGCGGCGTACCGCCGCATCATCTCCTGGTACGTGACGATGTCCGGTCCGCCGATGTCGAAGGTGCGGTTCACGTCGTGAGGCAGCCGCGCGGACCCCACGAGGAGGCGGAGCACGTCGCGGACGGCGATCGGCTGGATGCGGGTGCGCACCCAACTCGGGGTCACCATCGCGGGGAGCCGCTCGGTCAGATGGCGCAGCATCTCGAACGAGGCCGAACCCGACCCGATGATCACAGCTGCCCGCAGCACGGCGGTCGGTACGCCCGAGGCCAGGAGGATGCGGCCCACTTCGGCGCGGGACCGCAGATGGGGTGAGAGTGCGTACTCGGGTACGCCGGAGGGGGTCAGCCCGCCGAGGTAGACGATCCGGCGGATTCCGGCGGCACGCGCCTGCTCACCGAAGATCCTGGCCGCGCGCCGGTCGGTCTCCTCGAAACCCCGCCCGGTGCCCAGCGCGTGCACCAGGTAGTACGCGACATCCATTCCCTCCATGGCCGCGCGCACGGACTCCTCGTCCGTCACGTCACCGCGCACGGCCTCCGCCTGCCCTGCCCACGGATGGTCCCGCAGCTTGCCGGGCGAGCGGGCCAGGCAGCGCACCGAGTACCCGGCCGCCAGCAACTCCGGCACCAGCCTGCCGCCCAGGTAACCGGTGGCGCCGGTTACCAGACAGCGCAGCGGCCGGTCGTTGTCGGTCATGCCGATCGCACGCATGCCGGTCGAGTGCACCTTGTCAGGCGACGCCCGGCGGACCTGACCGCAAGAAACGTCATGGCTCTCATTTCTTCCCGGGACGTGCCCCTCCGAGGGGCTCTGCCGCTGTTCCCCTGAGGTCATGCTTGGGGCCGAGGGCGAGCACCGCAACCTCGTCGTCGCGACGGACGCTCCGGACCAGCCCGAGAGACAATGCGGTCCGGCCGGCGCAGGCGTCGCGCGCGCGTATGGCCCGGCTGCCAGTGGCGCCCGTGCCCACAGCGTGCCCGTAAGACCCACAGCGTGCCCGTAAGAGCAGACAGCCACGGTCGACAGCGGTGTTGTCCGACCTCACGACCATCTCAGAGGGAAGGTATCTACGCAGGTCAAAGCCATAGAGTCCGCCCAAGTCAGCTTTCGGCGGCCTCCTCGCCGTGGTGCGGGGACGCGTCCTTGTGGTGTTTCGCACGCTCGGCCCGGACCAGGGCGTCGAGGCCGGCGGCCATCTCCCGCTGCCGCTCCTCGTCGGAGTGCTGGTAGATCAGCGCGGCTTTCTCGTAGGACTGCCCGGCGCGGACCGTCGCGTCTTTGAGTGTGGCGCCGGAGCGGGTCGAAAGGGTGTCTCCGGTGTGACGAAGGTCGTAGAAGCGAAAGCCGTCAGGGAGCCGACGGCGGCGTGGGCGCGACACCGATGAGTTGCCGGGCCGGGCTGCTGTCGTTGTGACGGCGATGGGCGTGGCCGGGCCCGGCCCGGGAGGAGGGCCGGAGCCGGACGTCGGCCGGGAGTCGGTGTCAGTAGCCGATGCGGAAGGTGGCGTCCTGTCGTTCGGTGGCGGTCGAGATGGGGTCGATGCGCAGGGCGTAGTCGTGGTGCCGGATGTAGCGGGTCGGGTAGTTGTACGAGCGGAAGGACGACCAGCTGGAGTCCGCCAGGCCGGCCGTGTGGTGGAAGGTCGCGTCCGCGGCGAATGCCGGTGTGCCGTCGTTGGCGTCGAGGCGCAGGTCGTAGAAGTAGTGGCGCAGGTAGCGGGTGGGGTAGTTGACCGACTGGAAGGACACGGCGGAGCTGTCGGCGAGGCCGGGCACGAGCTTCCACTGGGAGTCGGTGTACGGGGCGATCGGGTAGGTGTCGATGCGGCCGAGGTAGTCGGCGTGGCGGATGTAACGGCCCGGGTAGTTGTAGGACTTGAGCCGGTTCCAGGTCGGCGTGCCCCACTTGGCGAGCAGGTTGCCGTACTCGGTGCCGGTGATGGGCGCGATGCCGCAGTGCTTGGAGTTGAGCGGCTGGGTGTAGGTCTTCTGGTCGAGGGGGGTCCAGGTTCCGGACGCGAGGTCGGAGGTCTGCCACGCGTAGAAGACTCCGTTGGGGGTGTAGCTGTCTCCCCACAGGTACCAGGTGTTCGACGTGAGGGACTTGACCACCTCGGGGGCCTCGGTGCCGCCGTGTGCGACACCGGGGCTGAACTCGGTGAAGCTGCCGGGGTTGAGCGAGGTGGAGCGTGCGCCGACCAGGGTCTGGTTCTTCTTGAAGTAGAGGTGGTTGACGCCGCCCGGACCCATGGTCAGGTTGCCGTCGATGACGTCGTAGCCGGGGTCGAAGAAGACCTGCGGGGCGGAGGCCGTGACGAAGTCGCTGGTGTAGTTCACCATGATCACGTTGTGGCCGCTGGAGTTCACCGCCGAGTAGATGACCGCGTACTGGCCCCGGCCCACGTCCCAGAACGCCTCGGGTGCCCAGCTGTGGGTGGTCATGTCATGCAGTTTGAGGCGGCGGTAGCCGGTGAAGGTGCGCAGGTCGGCCGAGTCCCAGATGTGGATGTACTGGCTGTTGTAGTTCCAGTTGGTGCCGTTGAGGTCGGTGGCGATCACGACGAAGGTGCCGTTCTGCTTGCGCAGGATGAACGGGTCGCGCAGGCCGAGTGCGCCCTCGGTGGGGGTGACGACGGGGTTGTTCTGGTTCAGCGGCGTCCAGTTCAGTCCGTCGGGGCTGACCGCGAGGTGGAGACCGTAGTCGGTGCCCGCGCCGAGGTTGTTCGCCTCGGTGAAGTAAGCCATCACGTAGGCCGAGTCGGCGGCGTGGGCGGTGCCCGCGCCGAGACTCATCACCCCGGCCATGGCCATGGGCGCGGCAGCGGCCAGGCCGAGGACGGTGCGCCGTGACGGCTGGGGTCCGGGGTGCGGTCTTGCGCTCATCTGGTCTCCATGTGAGGTGTGGGCATGGGAGAAAAGGAACGACTCTATGACCGAAATACCGAACGAGGTTCGGTAAATCGATCAGAAGGTAGGGGTCCGCCGTGTGCACGTCAATCATTCTGTCGTTATTGGGTGATTCTCAGGAAGCTCTGGTCCGCACAGCGGCTCATTCATCGGATGCCTCTCCGGCCCGAGCGCAAGATGTGCCGTGCGGAGCCTGGACGTCATCCACCTGGCAACGCTCTCCGTATCCGTTCCCGGCTCACCTTCTTCGTCACGTACGAGAAACGACCGGCCGACGCCGCTCAAGCAGCCGGACCGGCCGTCGAAACGCCCGCCTGGGACATCTCTTCCCGGCTGCCATGGGGAGAGACAGGTGGGTGTCGTCCACGCCGGCACGCATACCTGGGGGGGTGGGGGGATGGTCCGCTACTGGCCACAAGTGAGGCTGCCGGGACAGGGGTTGTTGAAATAGGCCACACTCCGCCACCCGTTTACCTCCGCATCCGCACCGACTCCGCGGGCGGCACCCACGACTTCGTCGCCTGGCTCGCACGGCGGGGACGATGGCTGTCCTGCTCGGTCGGCATGGTGATCGCCGAGGCTATCCACCAGCATGCGCTGAAGGTTCCGGTATCGGCCTGGACGGCGGCCGTCGAGGCGGACGGCGAGATCCGACACCGCGACCGGACAGCTCGTGGCCACCGGCCGTCGGCGCATCCTCCGCCTGGCCCGGAACTGGCCCTGGTCCTGGCCCTGGCCCTGGCCCTGGACCGGTCACATCACCGCGGCCCTCGACCGGCTCGCCCAACTACCCGACCCTCGCTGACCAGCGGATTCCCCGTCCCTTCGACAGCACATCCACACCCGGAGCAGTGGAATCCGGCGCCATCCCGAGGCGACACTCGGGTCTTCGGCCTGCACGGCCTCAGCCCACGGCACAAAAACGGCCCACCGACCCCGTCGGCGGACCGTCACGAAACTTCGAGGTCAGAGCCCTGATTCGAGGACATCCTGAAGACGCTTGGTGCGCTCCTCGCCATGATGGGTGTTGGACTCCGACATGTGGTCGAAGGTCAGCACGCCGTCGGCGAAGGAGATCCCCGACGGGCTGAAGAACGTACCGCTGTTCTTGATGACGACCTTCGACACCCCCTCGCGGAGCGCGTCCTTACCCATGTCATCAACCCCGACCGCGCTCAACGCGTCCACCAGCGGCTGGAAGTACACCTGGGGGAAGTATTCGGCGTAACTGTCGGCGTAATCGGCGACGGCCAGTTCCTGCCACTCCACCTCGATCGGCACCTCGAACCCTGCCGCCTCGTCGATCCGTGATTTCCACCCGGGGTAGTCGTCGTTCTTGAACCGCTCAACGCTGCGACGTTCCGCAAGCCCCATCCGATCCTCCAGTTTATCGATCACGATCATGGTCATGCTCGTGGTGATCATTCCGGCCGCCGAGCCAGGAGGCATCAGTAGGTCTACGTAAATTCAGTACGGCCCAGGCCTCGCGTGATGGCGTGGCCGCGGTACGGTGCCCCACCGGTGCCCCCACCGGTGCCCCCGACGGTGCCCCCGACGGAGACCGGCGCCGAAGATAGGTAACCAATTTAGGTAGACCCACGGTTGTCCCGTACGGACGCGGCTCGGAAGCTCGTCCTCATGACTCCACTCACCCCCGCGTCGCCCGAGGTCGCCGGCCTGGCCGCCCGCCATCGGCTGGGGGCGCTCCAATTCGTCTTCGCGCCGAAGCGCCTGCGCCGGACGGCGTTCGCCGCGCATGTCTTCAACTGCCTCATGCTCTTGATGTTCTTCCTGGTCCCCGGGCTGCTGTACTACTGGTTCGCCATGCGCCGCTTCCCCGACTTCAACCCCGGGCGAGCGGCCCTGCGGCTGCACCTGTTCGAAGAGGGACTGGTCGTGCACCCTCAGTCGGGTGGCGAGCCGGTCGCCCTGCGCTGGGACTCCCTGCGCCTCCAGCAGGAGATCACCCAGCTGGTCGTCAACGGCGTCTCCGCGCCGGCCAAATACGTCTACTCGGCGAGCGCCTCCGGCTACGGGACGGTGCGGATCACGGACTTCTACGAGAATCCCGAGGTCTGGGGTCCCCGCATGCAGGACGCGGTGACGCGCGCGCAGGAACCGGCTGTGTCGGAGGCGCTTCGCGAGGGCGGCACGGTCCCGTTCGGAGTTCTCTCGCTCTCCCGTACGGCCGTCTCCGCCCGCGGCCAGGGCAGCCTGCCCTGGGCGAAGGTCCGGGAGGTCTGGACCGGAGGCGGCCTGGTCCGCGTCATGACCACCGACTCCTCGGGCAGCCCCGCCCGGTGGTCCAACCACCTTGCCAAGGACATCACGAACCTGAGTCTGTTCCTGGCGGTCGCCCGCAGCCTGCACGAGCGGTCCGCCGCCTGACGCACCGGCCACTGGCGGCGGCCCGCGCGCGGGACAGCGATGACGAGAGAGAACAGCGATGACAGGAGATGACGTGAGGTTGCCTCGAAGGCGGCGAACTGCCCAGGGTGTACTGGGACTTACGGGCAAGGGCAGGCGCGCGGCCGGGTGGGGTACGGGCGCGCTGCTCGTCCTCGGCTCACTGGCCGGGTGCGGCGGTGGGGACGGGAAGGCATCGGCCCATGCCGCGGCGACGTCGGCGGCTGTTGCCGGGCCGACGAACGGGCCGGGCGACTACCGTCCGCCCACGGACCTCTGCCCGAAGGTCGACTTCGGCCCGCTGACCGCCGCCGTCGCGCCGAAGGCCGGTCCGGCGAAGGGGCAGCGGACCGGCTCCGATCCGGCGGTCTCCAGCGGCGCCGCCTGTCTCCAGGGCTTCAGGACGGCCGGCCCGAAGGCGGACGGCCGTTCGACCGTCTACTGCTCCGCGTGGAAGGACGTCGCCACCGCGGTCAAGGTGTACAAGTACCGGCTGTCTTCGGCACCGAAGGAGGCCCGAGGTCCGGTGGTGCGGGAACCCGGCCTCGGGCAGGGGGCGTTCCGCTACGAGAACGTCAAGGAGGCCGCCCCGTTCGTCAACGACCTCCGGCTACTGGTCCGGGACAGCAACCTCGAGTGCGAGGTCCAGGTGCAGAGCCTGAAACCCCTGACCGATCAACATGTCGACGCGGCCTTGCCCGCGATGGCCGAGACCGTCAGGACGCTGCTGCCCAAGCTCCGTTCCTGACCTACGGCACCGCTGCTGGCCGACCGCCGGACCGACCGTCGGGCCGACCGTCGGGCCGGGGTCAGACCGTCGGCCCCTGGACCGTTCGCCCCAGGGCGCGAGGCAGTGCCACCCGAGAGGAGATGTCGAGCTTGCGGTAGATACGGCCGAGGTGGGCTTCGACCGTCCTGGTACTGACGAAGAGCTGCTCCGCGATCTCCTTGGCGCGGTTTCCCCCCGCCGCCAGCTCCGCGATCTCCAGCTCCCTCTTGGTGAGAAGGGCCACCGTCGCCGGGGCGCCGGCGTCCCGCGCCGTCACGGCCGCCGCGCTCAGGGCCCGGCGGGACGCCGGCAGCAGGGTCCTGGCCCTTGCCGCCTCCTCACGGATCCGCTGTGCGCCACAGGCCCGGGCGGCCTTTCCCGCCGCATCGAGCCACTCCAGCGCCTGCGGGGTGCCATGGGCCGCGTGCGCCGAAGGTGCCCCGGCCAGCAGGGTCCGGGCGTGTTCCAGCGGCAGACCCGCGCGGCGGAACGACTCCGCGGTCTCATGGAACAACTCTGCCGCGAGGCGGTGTTCGCCTTCGGCTGCGTGGATCGCGGCCCGGACCCTGCGCACATGGTGCTCTTGCAGCGGCAGCCCCAGCTGTTCGGCGGCGGCCTCCCCCGTTCCGGCCCAGCCGCGTGCGGCGTCGACGTCACCGCACCGCAGTGCCGCAGTGGAGGCGAGGGCCAGCAGCGAGGGCTGCCAGGCCCGCGGCAGCAGCCGCAGCTGTGGGCCACCCTCCTCGACGAGGGTGCGCAGACAGCCTGCCGGGTCTCCGCCGATGAACTGGGCGTGGGCGTGCAGGCCGACCGCTACGGCCGCGCGCCAGCCACGCTTGCGCAGGGCGAGGGAGAGGCCTTGCCCGGCGAGTTCGAGCAGTCTGTCGGTGTCCCGCCGTGGCCGGGTCCACAGCAGCCCCGTCGCCCGCAGGATCATGGCGACCCCGGCGGCCTCGTCGGCCCCGGTCGTCCGGGCGAGCAGCTCGGCCTCGCCGGCCCGGCGGCAGAGCGACTCCAGACGTCCCGTCATCTCGTCCAGATGGCACAGGGCCACGAGTTGGTTGATCCGGCTGAGCCTGCGGGTGGCACCCGTGGTGGCCTGCAGTCCTCGTTCCAGATGTCGGTAGGCGTCGTGCAGCCGCTCCTGGAACAGCTCCGCGCAGCCGAGCATCGCCAGGACGTCGGGCATGGTGACGGCCGCGGTGTCCGGCAGCGCGTCCACGATCCGCGCGCACTCGGTGACCTCGGCGACGGCCTCGGGCAGCAGCCCGAGCTGGGTGTCGCCGAGGGCGCCCAGGGCACGCAGGTACGGCACCGCCGGGCCGGGGGCGGCTTCGGCAGCCCGCGCCGCCTCGCGGACCACGTCACGTGCCTCGCCGTAGGTGCCCCGGAACAGCTGCACCCTCCCGTACGCGGTGATGACTTCGGCCGCCGACGCCGGCAGCGGAACGGGCAGAGGGCGGGGTACGAGGTCGAGTGCCGTCCGGACCACCGCCTCGGCCTCCTGGTGACGGCCCAGCAACCGCTCCAGCTCGCCGCAGACGGCGTAGGCGCTCAGCCTCAGGTCCTCGGAGAGATCCCGCTGATGCCGCAGGAGATCGTGCACCAGCGAGCGGGCCTCCCGCAGGCGGCCCACGGCGCTGAGAGCCCGGCAGCAGTCGAGCACCAGAGCTACGCGGGGAGCGCCGATCGCGTCCCCCGCGGGCAGGTGGTCCAGCGCCAGGCGCAGCCAACGGGCGGCGACGGCCGGTGACTTGACCATCGCCTCCGCCGCACCCTCGACGAGCACCTGCCGGGCCTCCGCACTGCCGGCGCCCACCAGGTGCTCGGCCTGGCGGGCGCGTCGGTGCGCCGATGCTCCTCGCGCGGTGAGCAGATCCAGGGCCCGTCTGTGGGCGTTGACGCGCAGCGTCGGCGAAGCGTGTTCCAGGGCGACGTGGCCGAGCACCGGGTACCGGAAGACGTAGCCGCCGCCCGAGGGCAGCGGTCGTATCAGGTCCGCTTCGACGAGTTCGGTGAAGGCTCCGAGGGTCTGTTGCAGGCCGAGATCGGACAGCTCGGCGACGTCGTCCGGCAGGAAGGGATCGCCGAGAACCGCGGCGATCTCGGCCGAGATCGCCGCGTCGGCGGTGAGGGAGTCCAGATCGCTGACGACGGGGACGGCCTCCCGGAGCATGCCGTCCCCGTCCGGACCGGCACACAGCGGCCACTCGTCCGGGTCCCACCGCGCCGCGACCAGGATGCGCAGTATCCGCGGGTTGCCGCCGCAGGCGCCGTGCAACTGCTCGGCGTAGGTGTCGTCGATCAGGGGTGCCGGGGAGGCGCGCCACTCGGTGTACGCGTGGTCGGGCGCCGGGTGGGAGCAGGCGCGTCGGGAGGGGACGTCCGTGGGAGATCCCTCGTGGCCGAGGAAGGCGGATATCGCCCGGAGGTCCAGGGAGGGCGGGGCCAGACGGATGACCGAGCCGGTCTCGACTCCGCGTTCGAGGGCTTCTCTCAATGCCGGGTCGGACTGCCGCGGGCGGTGTGCCAGCGCCAGGATGAACGGGCCGGGCGGGGGCGTCCGCACCAGCTGCGCGATCAGTGTCGCGGACTGCTCGTCGCACAGATGTACGTTGTCGAGAACAAGCACGCCGCCGCGCCCCGCCGCCCAGCGCCCCAGCATGCTCCGCGCCTCGGCGTCCGTCCCGGCGCCGAGCCCCCGGACGATCGGGGAGTCCCGCGGCTCCAGGGCGTCCAGCACCTCTGCGACGAGCCCGCCGGGTTGTGCCGTACCGCGCGCGGCGTGGGCCCGCGCCACCAGTGCTCCCGCGCCGGCGGCCCGCTCGGCGAGCAGGCCGAGCAGGGCGGTCTTGCCGATACCCGGCTCACCGGTGATCTCCAGGACCGCTCCCCGGCCCTCGGTCAGATCCCGTACAGCCGCGGAAAGAGACTCGATCTGCGGGTGTCTGCCGACGAGAACGGCACCGTTCTCGTCGGCCGGTTCCTTGGGGGGCAAGTGATCCTCTCCCTTCCCTTGGATGTGCGCACGAGCCAGGACGCCCTTTGTCGTCGATTCGGATATTAGGCCATGACGTAGGACGACTTGTGGCTTGAACGGTGACCCGAGGCCGAGGGAGAGCGGAGGGGCTGAACCGGCCTTGGGGCTTGATCCGCTTTGGCGGACATTCGGGATCAGGGGTCGTCTGTGGGCTTCGTCCTCACGCGCCGTCCACTCGACCGGTTCGACTCCAGGGTGGCTCCGAGGGTCTACGGCGTCCCGGCAGGCCGCTCGCCCGTGACGTCGCCAGTCGGCCCGACGGCGATCAGGAGCCCCGTGTTCGCAGAAGCCCTCATCCACCACCTGCGGGCGGCAAAGCGCGTCGGACGACGTCGCGGATGTTGTGCTCGGTCAGGTCGGACACGTGCCGGGCGATGGTGCCGTAGTCCGCGTCGTCGATGTCGATCTGGGTCACGGACATGCCATACCTCCCGTGCAATGTTGGTGATGTACATGGAGGAATACGTCACCAACATTCACAGGTTCGTCTGCCGGCTCGGAATCGCCTCAAGCAGGCCGGGGATCCCTGAGGTGATACTGGCTGGTCGTTACGCCGGGTCGATGCGGGAGACGCTGCCGCGCAGGTCGAGCACGTACAGCTCGCCATTGCCTCCCTGTACGAACGAGACGACCTGGCCGCCGTTGACTCCGAGGTTGCTCACGCCGGTCACCTTGCCGTTCTCCATCCGGAGAGCGCGGACGGTGCCGTCGCAGTAGTCGCTGAAGACGTACTGGCCCTTGAGGTCCGGGATCGCCTTGCCTCGGTAGACGTATCCGCCGGTCACCGAGCAGCCGGGCCCACTGCGGTCGTACTCGTGGATCGGTGGTACGTGGTTCGCGGGCGCCGTGCCGCCCCGGAAGGGATGGTTGCCCTCCATCTGGGACCAGCCGTAGTTCTCGCCACCCTTGCTGGTTGCCGGCGCCCAGTCGATCTCCTCCCAGGCGCTCTGGCCGACGTCTCCGATCAGCAGGTCGCCCGTGCCCGCGTCGAAGGAGAACCGCCACGGATTGCGCAACCCGTACGCCCAGATCTCGTCCTTCGCGTTCGGGTCGCCCACAAACGGGTTGCCCGGCGGGATCGCGTACGGCTTGCCGCCGCTCGGGTCGATCCGCAGCAGCTTGCCGAGCAGTGTGCCGAGGTTCTGCCCGTTGGCGTGAGGGTCGCCGGCCGAGCCGCCGTCGCCGAGCGCGATGTAGAGGTAGCCGTCGGGGCCGAACGCGATGTCGCCGCCGTTGTGGTTCGCGTAGGGCTGTGTCTGGGTGAGGACGGTACGCCGGGTCTGCGGCTGGATCTTGCCGTCCCGCACCGCGAACTCGTCCACGGTGCTGGTGCCTTGGAGGTTCGTGAACGAGATGTAGAAGTGCGCGAACTCGTTGTCGAACGTGATGCCCAGCAGGCCGCGTTCGCCGTTGGTGGTGGTCTCGCCGGATATGTCGATGACGGGGTCGCCGAGCCCCTCATCGTCCAAGACCCTTACCTTGCCCGCGCGTTCGGCTATCCAGACCGTGCCACCGGGACCGGCGGCGCCGGCGGTTGGATTCCGGGCCGTTGCCACTTTCTTGAGCACGACCTTCGCTGCCTGACGTGGGGTGCCGGGCTCGTCGGCGGACGCCGTGGTCAGAGTGAGGGAAGCAGTGAGGGAAACGACGAGGCAGAGGGTGCCGATGACCGCCGAGCTTCTGGTGCGAACTTTCACCGTGATCCTCCTAGAGGCGGCGAACGGGGGAGAGCACCCGGCTGCCATGGGCAGAGACAGGCGGGTGTCGTCCACGCCGGCACGCATACCTGGGGGGTGGGGGGATGGTGTGCTACAGGCCACAAGTGAGGCTACCGGGACAGGGGTTGTTGAAATAGACCACACTCCGCCACCCAATTACCTCCGCTCCGCTTCCCGTCGGGGCCTGAGCCTCCCCGTTCCCCGGCGCACGGATGCTCAACGGTGACGGTGACGGTGCCAGGGCCGGGCGGGCAGTTCCGAGGGAGGCGCGAAAGTCGCCAGGTGTCGGAACCCGAGGTCAGCGGCCCAACTCCCCCGCCTCTCTCCTGAGCGGTGGTTGGCGGCAGCAAGCGTCGGCACTCCGTGCCCATGCTTGCCGGAGATGACTACTTGATCCGCTGGACAGCGCGCGAGGTCTTGGCCCGGCCGAGTCCCGTGCCGGCCACAGCAGGGCTCTACGGGTGGCTGTTCTTGACCTTGCACGTATGGATGCGCTGGACTCGCCTCGACCTTTCGTTGGGTGCAGCATGATCGCAACGCGCCACCGGGCCCGAATCAGGCGAAACCGTGGTCGCCAAAGGCGATACACGCCAAGGACCTCATCCGCGCACACAAGGGAGAGTCAAGTGTCATTGCCAGTGGGCAGCCGTTGGACCATCAAACGAAGCTCCGTAGGGACCGAGACCATCGAGATCATCGATAGTCAAGGCGAGACCTTCACCGCGAAATATGTCAGCACCACAGACCCGAGCAAGTTCTCGGGTGAAGTAGGCAGTCGGCAACATGAGGTCATCACCCTCAAGCAGCACAACGCGGGGCCCAAGTATGTCGCTTTCCACAGCGGACTGCGAGAGGCGTCGAATGGTACCTACACGGGAAGTTGGTACGACGTAGCGGGCAACAAGGGAGACTTCAGCCTGGTCAAGCAGTAGGCCTACTGCTTGACCAGGCTGTTACCTCAACCCGTCGTCGAGGACGACACGGTGGAGCCGGGCCCAGACCCGCTCTCGGCGACTCGCCCCGCCTGATCTGCTGTGAGGCTTTGAGCGGCCGAAGGCGGGCCGAGGGGACCGCCGGGCCGCATCGATCTTGGTGAGTGGTTTGAGGGCCCTCGGCGGGAGATCGGCGAACGGGTTCTCGGAATGGGGTCAGCAGGTGCCATCTCACAAAGGCAGGAGCCCCAACTGACCACGGCTTCCCAAGCTCAGAGCCCGGGGTCAGCCGGGCAAATCCGGTCCCGCCCGAGTGCCCTGTCCACCATGCGCTGCTGATCCGGGGCCAGCGGCGCAGGCTGAAGGGGAGAAGCCTCATGGCGCGCAAGCCAAGATCAAGATCTACGGCTGGTGGTACTGGGTTCACCATGAGACCGGGTACTGGTTTCATGGCAACGTCCTCCTGCGGTGTCCTAGCGTCGTGCCATGACGATTCCAGCTGGACTGACACGCACGGTCCTCCGGGCGCAGCGGGACACCGGCTTTCTTGCCGCTGGTGTGCTGCCGCACCTGGCGCTGGTGCCCGTGTGGGCCTGGGCGGCGGCGACTACCGCCAGGACGGGGAACCGACTTCTTACGGTTTCCGTGTCGGCCGCCCTGGTCCTGCTCGGCACCCCGGTGCTGACGGCCGTTCAGCGGGCTCGCTACCGGGTACTCATCGGTGTGGACGTCCCCCGGCTCACCCCCACCGCGCCGGAACAATGGACGTGGGCCTCGACCGCCCGGTGGCTCGCGGCGACGCGGCCTTGGCGCAAGATCGGCTACCACCTCCTGCTGGGGCCGCTGCTCGCGCTGCTGGAGCTGCTGGTGCTCGCGGTGGCAGCGGCGTCCCTGGCGGGCGTCATCGCCTACGCCTGGTCATGGGCACTGCCAACCGGAATCCGCCAGGACTGGTTCGGCCACCTGACCCAGCTGCCGGCTTACACAGCGGCTGGACTCCTCCTCCTGTGCGCCCTGCCCTGGACCGCGCGGGCAGTAGCCCGGGCCGAGGCGCGGCTGGCGTTGGGCCTGCTCGGGCCCAGCCGGGCGCAGCGGCTCCAGGAACGGGTCGATCAACTGGCCGTGAGCCGGACCGACTTGATCGAGGCCGTCGACGCGGAGCGTCGCCGGATCGAGCGCGACCTGCACGACGGCACCCAGCAACGGTTGGTGTCTCTCGCGGTCAACCTGGGTCTGGCCATTGCCACCCGCCCGGACCTGCCGAGTGATGCCCGCGAGGTGATCGCGAGAGCGCACCTGGAGGCGAAAGAGGCGATCGCCGAACTCAATGACCTGGTGCGGGGACTGCACCCGGCCGTGCTCGAAGACCGAGGTCTGGACGCGGCGTTGTCCGGGCTGGCTGCCCGCACGCCCCTGCCGGTGCGGCTGCGGGTCGATCTGGAGGAGCGGGTGGCGCCCGACGTGGAGTCAGTCGCGTACTTCGTGATCTCTGAGGCGCTGACCAATGCGACGAAGCACGCCAACGCGATGCGCACAGAGGTGATGGTCAGTCAGGTCGGCGAGGTGCTGCGAGTGCGCGTTACCGACGACGGGCTGGGCGGTGCCGACGCCGCCGGCACGGGGCTGACCGGGCTGGCCAAGCGGGTCGGCTCCCTCGACGGGGCCTTCCACGTCAGCAGCCCCGTTGGCGGGCCCACCACCATCACCGCGGAGCTGCCGTGCGCGCGGTGATCGCCGAGGATTCGGTGTTGTTGCGGGTCGGCCTGATCAAGGTGCTGGAGATGGGCGGGTTCCAGGTCGCCGCGGAAGCCGGCGACGCGGAGGGGCTGTTGGCGGCAGTGGCGGAGCATCGGCCCGATCTCGCCTTGATCGACGTCCGGATGCCGCCCGGCTTCACCGACGAGGGGGTGCGGGCGGCGATGGAGATCCGTCGGCGATGGCCGGGGACGCCAGTGGTGCTGCTTTCGCAGTATGTGGAGGAGCGGTACGCGGCTGACCTGCTGTCCGCGAACACCAGCGGTGTGGGCTACCTGCTCAAGCAGCGGGTTGCCGATGTCGCCGACTTCGTGGCGGCGGTCCGGCGAGTGGCGGACGGGGGCACGGCCCTGGACCCGCAGGTCGTCGCCCAGCTGCTGCTGCGGCGCGACAGCGACCCGCTCGCGCGGCTGACCCCCCGCGAACGGGAGGTGCTCGGCCTGATGGCCGAGGGGCGCTCCAATGCCGGCATCGCGCAGGCGCTGGTGGTCAGCGAGAGCGCCGTGGCGAAGCACATCAACAACATCTTCGCCAAGCTTGACCTGCCCGTGGTCGACGCGGACCACCGCCGCGTCCTGGCCGTGCTGCGGTTCCTCGGAGCGTCCCGGGCCTGACCTTCCCGTCCGTGATCACGATCTACGGCTGAATACTGGTACTCCAGTGCGACTTCGTGATCCAGCTAGGCGTCGAGGTAGTGGTAGTCCCCATCCGGGCGGCCGATCACCAAGCCGCCGCTGTGGACCCTCCACTCGCTCATGCCGTCGGCGTCGTGGCTGACCAGAAACAGCCCCCGGGGCCTCTCGTCGTACTCGTCATCCGGGTAGGAGGCTGGGATCCGGGCGATCTGACGCAGCCTCTCCTCGAACCAGCCGAGGGACACCGCGCGGATGTTGCCCCCGTAGAAGGCCCACCTGACGTAGTTGTACTGCCGAGCGGGGAAAGCCCAACCCCCGCTGTAGGTGTGCTCCGGATCGTCTGCTTCCACGATCTCCTTGATCTGGGCCAGCTGTCCGTCGTCACACTCCAGCCAGCCCCTGACCGAGACCATGGTTCCCACGGCGGTTGCTCCTCATTCGTATGGCGCGCTGCCCTGGCGCACGGTTCCTACGCGCTTGCACGCTAGGGGCGACCTGCTCGGTCGCGCAAAGGGATTGGCAGGTGGATCAGCCTCCTCGGGCGAGGGCGCGCCATCCCCGTCCGGTCGGCCCTCGCGATCACCCACTACCGACGACGGCTCACCAGCCACTGATGGAGGCGGCCACGGCGGACGTGGCCCACTTCAGAAGGACGAAGACCGCTGCGAGGGCCAGGAGCGGCCCGAACAGCAGTTGGTGACCGAGCTGCCGTCGGCCCGCCGGCGAACGCAGCCACTCGGGCAGCGGGGGACGCGGTCCCGTAGGGCGAGGGGATGTCCACACCGAGACGGGTACGGAAGCGGGCGTGCTGGGCCTCGGTCGGCAACGGCCCGGCCAGCATGACGGCGGCGAGCGGGACGAGAACCGCGAGGAGGGTCGCCGCCAACGTTTCCGGGACGAAGGAGATCCATGGCAGAGCCATGACGACCGGGACAGCGAGCTGGATCAGAACCCCGGTGACGATGAACGCGGCCGGGCGTCCTGCGCCCCGGAACGGCCACTGGGTCACGCGCCGCAGGCGGGCGGTTATGTGCATGACGGAACGGTAAGTGCCGAGGTCAGGGGTGGTCCATGACGTAGGGGTCCGTCTTGGGGGTGTAGTTGGTGCCACCCCCAAGACGGACATCTGCGTTACTGACTGTCATCGCCCCGCAGTCGAGGCTGAAGGCCATGAAGGAGAACCGCGAACGCGAGAAGCCCGAACCGATGAGTGCGCTGATCACCCGTCAACCACATGGTGTCGAGGGCGGGTCGACCCCGCGGCGGGTGCGCCGCTGGTACCGAATGGAGCACGTCCTCGTCGCCTGCGGGCTCGCCCTGCTCCCCTGGCTGGTCGTGTTGGCCAACAGCCTGCCCGCGGCGGCCGTTGCCCCGAATTGGCGCACGGTCTGGATCGGCCTGGACGCCGCGGAGGCGGTGGCCCTGATCGCCACGGGGCTGCTGGCCGTACGAGGTCACCGCCTGCACCCGCTGACGGCCACCACCGCCGCCACGCTGCTGACGGTCGACGCCTGGTTCGACACCATGACAGCGGCACCGGGCGTGGACCAGGTCTCGGCGGCGGCGATGGCACTCGGCGCGGAGCTGCCGCTGGCGGTGGTGTGCGTCGTACTGGCGACAAGGGCGCACGCCCGATTCACGGTCTGATCGTCTTCTGGGCCTTCTCCGCGTGGCAGCGTGTGCGACGGGAACGGCACTTCGTAGGCCGGCGGGCGCACCGGGCCGGACGGACGAATCAGAGCCGCGCGACCGGGCCGGACCTGCTCCGCGCGGCCACCGTGCCTTCCGCGTGCCATGTGAAACCCCAGGTCGGAGACCCTTGGGTTCTTTGTTGTCCAGGCCAATGGGTGGAGCCCGTCCGGGAGACCGACGACCGCGCGAGTCCGACGCCGCTTCCGGTGCTCAGCGGGATCCTCACCGCTTTCGGCGTATGGCGGATCCGGCACCGGGTGAGTCGACCCCCGCGTCATCCGGCGACGGACACGGAAGTTATCGAGGTCGACGTCTCCGCGGCGGAGGCCGGCCTGCTCTTCCGGCCGTCTCGGACCGTACGCGCCGGGGCAGACCATGAGCCGCCAGCGCGTTCCCGCCGCTTCGGCGAGAGTGTCGACCTGGGCGGCACCGCGCCTGACGCCGCTATGTCGGCCCGGAGCAGACACGCCGCCGCCCGGATCCCGAGGGGCTGGGCGGCGGCGTGCAGACATGCGTCACGTGTTGGCGGATCAGGGGGTCATAGGGTCACGGGGTCACGGGGTCACGGGGTCAGCTGCCAGCGTGCGATGTATCCGACGTCGATGGGCGCCCGGTCCTGCACGCGCAGTTTCCAGGTGCCGTTGAGCGGTTGGGCGGAGGCGTCGACCGTGAAGGTCTGGTCAACGTTGTGCTCGGAGCCGCCGCTGCGGTTGAGCAGGGGGTAGACGGTGCCGTCCGGGCCGATGAGCTCGACGATGAGGTCGCCGCGCCAGGTGTGGACGATGTTGACGTAGACCGAGGTCGTCGCGGAGGCGTTGCCCTCGCGGCCGGTGATCGTCACCGGCGACTCCACGGCGCCCCCGTTGTCGGGGATGTCCACACGAGTGGCGTTGGTGTAGATGTAGGCGATCTGCCAGCTGAAGGTGTCCGAGACGGTCGACCCGGTGCTGTCGGTCACCGTGATCGTGACGTCGCTGGTGCCGAGGGTGGTCGGGGTGCCGCTGATCAGACCTGTGGGGCTGAGGGTAAGGCCGTCGGGCAGGCCGGTGGCCTCGTAGGTCAGGGCGGCGCCCGTGTTGGTGGTGTAGGCGTCCAGTTGGAGGCTGACGTCCTGGTTTAGGCCGCTCATCTGGTCGGCGGTCGGGGCGAGGTTGACGCCGATGGCGACACGGTGGCCGACGTTGATCGCGGCCCAGGCGTCGGCGACGGCGAGGTAGGTCGGGCTGTAGGCGCCGAACAGGTCGGCGGCGGCCGACAGGGTGGCGGTGCGGGCACCGGCGTAGTCGGTCGTCGAGACCATGTACGTCGTCAGCGCGCGGTACCAGATCGCGGCGGCGTTCTCGACTCCGATGCCGGTGACCGGACGGCCGTCGGACGTCGGGCTGTCGTAGTTGACGCCGTTGACTGTCTTCGCGCCGCTGCCCTCGGAGAGCAGGTAGAAGAGGTGGTTCGCGGGGCCGGAGGAGTAGTGGACGTCCAGCCCGCCCAGGCTGGGGCTCCAACTGTCGCGCGAGGCACCGTCCTTGGACGGCTTGTCCATGTAACGCAGCGGAGTGCCGTTGCCGTTGATGTCGATCTTCTCGCCGACGAGGTAGTCACCGGGGTCGGCCGCGAGGCCCTCGTGGAACTCGACCGCGGCGGCGAAGATGTCGGAGGTCGCCTCGTTCAGGCCGCCCGACTCGCCGCTGTAGTTCAGGCCGGCGGTGGCGGCGGTGACACCGTGGGTCATCTCATGGGCGGCCACGTCGAGCGCCGTCAGCGGATGGGTGTTGCCTGAACCGTCGCCGTACGTCATGCAGAAGCATTCGTCCTGCCAGAAGGCGTTGACGTAGTTGTTGCCGTAGTGGGCACGGCTGTAGGCGGCGACACCGTCGTTGCGGATGCCGTTGCGGCCGTACATCTCCTTGTAGTAGTCCCAGGTGGCCGCGGCGCCGAAGGCCACGTCGACACCGGCGGTCTGGCGGTTGGACGGCAGACCGTTGCCCCAGACATCGTTGTCGTCCGTGAACAGGGTGCCGGTGCCCGAAGAGCCCTGGTTGAGGTCGTACGTCTTCTGCCCGGCGCGGTCCGGGTCGACGAGCTGGTACGACGATCCGGACAGGGTGGTACCGAGCGGGACCTCGCCGACGTACTGACCGGTGCCGGTACCGGAGCTGGTGCCGGTTCTGGTGCCTGTGCCGTCGGTGTGCACCTGTTCGGCGGCCTGGAGCTGCTTGCCGGAGGCGGCGTCGGTGACGACCTGGAGTTCGCTGGGGGTGCCGTCCCGCTGAACGCCCTTTACGAGGGTCTCCCAGGCCAGCACCGGCTTCCCGCTGCCGGCCCAGATCACCAGACGGGGCGCCCGCTCCGTCGCGGAACCCTTGACTTCGGCCTTCTTCGAGGCGCCCAGGGCCTTGGCGGCGGCACCGGCAGCCGTGACCTTCGGCGTGAGCGAGGGCACCGCGAGACGGAACGGGTTCGCCTTCGTGACGGTCGTACCGCCGCCCTTGCCGCCCTTCCCGCTCTTGTCATGGACGACCAGGTCACCACCGAGGACCGGCAATCCCGCGTACGTGCGCTCGTAGCGCGTGTGCAGGGTGCCGTCGGCGTCCTTGATCACGTCCTTGACGACGAGCCTCTCCTTGGCACCGAGGCCGATCCGCCGCGCCGTACCGGCCGCCATGGACCGGGCACTCTCGATCAGCGCGGCCCGCCGGGCAGGCGTCAGGGACGACTGGGCCGCGCCCGCCCGGGGGGTGGCGGTGATCTTCGCGGGACCGCCCGGGTTCACCGGGGCCGCTACGGCCAAGTCAGGGGCGGCCAGCGCGAGCAGGGACCCTACAGCCGTGAGGGCGAGGGCGGCGGCACGTCTGCGCCCTACAAAAGCGCGGTGTCGCAGGGGCAACGGATTCTCCTTCAGGACGACGGCCGGCCCGTAACGGGGGCCGTGGGAGAGACGGAACGGCAAGGGATGCCGGTCCGGAGCGCTGCAC
>NZ_LIQQ01000270.1 GCF_001418565.1 Streptomyces graminilatus
CACCAACCCGACCACCAACCCGACCATCAGCCCAACCATCAGCCCAACCACCAACCCACCCCCACCGAGAGGAGCTGTTTCCGTTGACCGCCCTGGCCCGCGCCAAGCTGACCGCGTACGAACCGCCCAGGCAGCCCGGCGAACCTCCCGGTTCGCAGGTGGGCAAGGACGTGCCCTTCCAGTTCAATCCGGCCTCGCTGAGCCTGGGCAAGGGCGCGGGCTGGGTGCGGCATGTGGCGAAGAGCGCGAAGGAGGTGGGCGTACCCGAGTTCGTCGGTACGCATCCGCGCAGGCTGTCGGCCGAACTGTTCCTGGACGCCACCGCGACCCACGACAACAGTGTCCAGCAGGCCGTGGAGACCCTGATCGACTGGTGTGCGCCCACCGAGCGCAGCAGCGCCACCGACTCGCCGTCCGCGCCCTGGGTCAAGTTCACCTGGGGGTCCTTCAGCAGCGTCTCGTTCTTCGGGTACCTGGAGGACGTCCAGGCCACCTACTCGCTCTTCGACCCCAACGGCACCCCGCTCAGGGCCACTTGCACGGTCGCCCTGACCGAGGCGGCTGGGCCGGTTCCCGGGCAGAACCCGACCTCCGGGGCGCTGCACGCCCGGCGGGTGCACCGTCTGGTGAAGGGCGACAGCCTGGAGATGCTGGCCCACCGGGAGTACGGGGACCCGACCGTGTGGCGGGTCATCGCGCAGGCCAACGACATCGACGACCCGACCAGGCTGCGCCCCGGCACGGAGATCCTGCTGCCCGCAGTGGCCGAGCTGGGCGACGGGGAGTGACAGGCGAAGTGACAGGCGATGTGACATGCGATGTGACGGCGGATGTGACAGGCGAAGTGACGGCGGACGTGACGGCGGATGTGACTGGTGAAGTGACCGGGGGAGTGAGCCGATGACGACCAAATTCCTGGTGGAGGCGCCCCGTCCGCTGCCGGCCTCGCTCCGCGAACTGCCGGTCCATGTCCGGATCGAGGACGGCAACGCGGCCCCGGCCGCCGCCGTACTGCGCTATCGCGACCCCGAGCGGATCTTCCTCCGCAAGTCCGGGATCGTGATCGGCGCCGCGCTGAAGGTCTCGGCCAAAGCGGACGGCGCGGGCAGTGCCGTGCGGCTGTTCGAGGGTGAGGTCGTGGCGCTGGAGGCCGAGTTCGACGGGACCGGCACCTTCACCACGGTGCGCGCCTTCGACCAGGGGCACCGGTTGCAGCGGGGGCGGCGGGTGGCCGCGTACCCGAACATGACGGCCTCGGACATCGCCCGCAAGGTCGTCACCGCCGCCCGGATCGCCGTCGGCCGGATCGACGCCACCACGACCACCTATCCGCTCGTCACCCAACCCAACGTCTCCGACTGGGACTTCCTTCTCTCCCTCGCCGCCGAGAACGGCCGGGAGGTGCTGGTGGAGGAGGGAAAGTTCCAGTTCCGCAAGCCCACGCCCGCCTCCAAGGCACCGTCGGCGGGGAGCGCGGGGGCGCGGCGGCGGAGCCCGTATGTGATCAGGATGGCCGAGAACGTCCTCTCGGTCCGCTCGTCCGTCACCTCGGTCAACCAGGTCGACCGGGTCCGGGTCCACGGGTGGAGCGTCCAGGAGAAGAAGGCGCTGCTGGGTGAGACGCAGGTGAGCGAGAGCGGCACCGTCGCCGTGGGCGTCACGCCGAGCCAGGCCGCCAAGTCCTTCGGCGGGGCGCCACTTGTCGTCGCGGACGTCCCGTACCGCAGCGACGCCGAGGTGAAGGGGGTGTCCAGGGCGCTGGCCGAGGACGTGTCGGCGGCGCTGGCCGAACTGGAGGTGGTCGTCCGTGGCGACCCCCGGCTGCGGTGCGGGGTCGCGGTCGCGCTGACCGGCGCGGGCGCTCCGTTCGACGGCAAGTACACGGTCACCGCCAGCAGGCATCTGGACCGCCCCGGTCTCGGCTACGAGACCTGGCTCACCGTCAGCGGACGCCAGAACCGGACCTCGTACGGAGTGGTCACCGGCGCGGTCGCGGCGGCGCGCTCACCCCGTATCCCGGGGGTGGCGGTGGGTGTGGTGACCGACGTCAACGCGCCCAAGGACCGCGAGGGCCAGGGCTGGGTGCGGCTCAGGTTCCCCTGGCTGGCGGGGGACTCGGGGACCGCGTACGTCAGTGACTGGGTGCGTACCGTGCAGTGGGGCGGCATGGGTGGCGGCGGGGTGTTCAGTCCCGACGTCAACGACGAGGTCCTCGTGGCCTTCGAGCAGGGGCTGCTGGACCGGCCGTACGTCATCGGCGGGCTCTACAACGGGGTCGACAAGCCGTCACCTCATGACACCCCGCTCGTCGACGGGACCAGCGGCAAGGTCAACCGAAGGTCGCTCGCCTCGCGGGCCGGGGACCGGCTGGAGCTGCTCGACACCGCGAACGGCCCGAGTGGGGTCCGGGTGTCCAGCGGGGACGGAAAGCTGAAGCTGGAGCTGGACCGGCAGAAGACGACGATCACCGTGCACAGCGACGGGACCGTCGACATCACCGCGGCCAAGAAGGTCACGGTCGCCGGTGAGGGCGTCACCCTCGACGCCCGTTCCGGGGCCCTGGAGCTCAAGGGCGCCTCGGTCGCCGTATCCGGTTCCACCGTGTCGGTGGAAGGCAAGAGCCAGTGCGCCATCAAAGCCCCGACCGTGCAGATCAACTGACCCGCCGCGACCAGAAGCGCGACCGGAAGAGAGTGGAGTAGCCGAGCAATGGCCGAACAGTTCGTGGGGGTCGGATGGGCCTTCCCCCTGCACACCGACGCCTGCGGGGGCATCGCCCTGGTCGCCCGGGACCAGGAGATCGTCGAGTCGATCCGGATCATCCTCGGCACCGCCCCGGGCGAGCGTCCGATGCGCCCCGAGTTCGGCTGCCGTATCCACGAGCACGTGTTCGCGCCCGCCGACGCGGACACCGCCGGGCGCCTCGCCTACGAGGTGCGCAGCTCCCTCGACCGCTGGGAACCGAGGATCGAACTCGACGACGTCGTCGTCACCCCCGACGCCAACGACGCGTCCGGAACCCTCTACATCGACGTGCGCTACACCGTCCGGGGCACCAACAACCCCCGCAACCTCGTCTTCCCCTTCTACGTCATCCCCTCGCACGACGCACCCGCAGCCGGTCCCGACAACGGTCCAGGTCCCGGCGCGGCGCCGAGCATCCAGGAGAGTGCCCGCTGATGGCCCTGCCCGCCCCCCACCTCGACGACCGGCGCTTCCAGCACCTGGTCGACGAAGCCAAGCGTTTCATCCAGCAGCGCTGCCCGGAGTGGACCGACCACAACGTCTCCGACCCCGGGGTCACGCTCATCGAGGCGTTCGCGCACATGACCGACCAACTGCTCTACCGGCTCAACCGGGTTCCCGAGAAGAACTATCTGGCCTTCCTGGACCTCATCGGCGTCACCCTGTTCCCGCCGGTCCCGGCCCGCACCGACGTCACCTTCTGGCTCTCCGCACCGCAGCAGGTCACGGTGGTGCTCCCCGAGAACACCGAGATCGCGACGGTGCGCACCGAGACCGAGGACGCGCTCGTCTTCGCCACGACCAGGGATCTGGCGGTCGTGCCCTGCTCGTACGAGTATCTGCTCACCCAGGCCAAGGGGACGCGGGACCGGACCGAGGAACTCGCCGACGGCCTCGAGGTCAGCTGCTTCCAGGCCCAGCCGGAGCCCGGGAACGCGCTGCTCATCGGCCTCTCCGCAGCCGTCCCGCAGTGCGCGGTGGTCCTGCGCCTGGAGAGCCGGATGGAGGGCATCGGCGTCGACCCGCGCCGTCCGCCGCTGGTCTGGGAGGCCTTCGACGGGGCGAACTGGCAGGCCTGCGAGATCGAGCGGGACGACACCGGCGGGCTCAACCGGCCCGGTGAGGTGATCCTGCACGTCCCCGGCGGCCACGCCCTCGCACCCCTCCTGGGCCTGCGGGCGGGATGGCTGCGCTGCCGGGTCCTGCCTCCCCGTGCCGACCAGCCGTTCTACTCCTCCTCCCCGGTGCTGCAAGGGGTCACGGCGTTCACCATCGGGGGCACCGCCCCCGCGGTCCACGCCGAACTGGTGACCGGTGAGCGGCTCGGCGAGACGGAAGGCGTGCCCGGCCAGCGCTTCACGGTCGCCCGGCCGCCGGTGCTGCCGGACGACGAGCCCCTGGTCGTCGAGGTGTCCGGGGAGGACGGCGGCTGGGAGGAGTGGACCGAGGTCGAGTCGTTCGGCGCCAGCGGACCGGGCGACCGCCATGTCCAGCTCGACCGGACCCTCGGCGAGGTGGCGTTCGGGCCCGCGCTGCGCGACCCCGACGGCTCGCTGCGCCGCTGCGGCGCCGTGCCGCCCAAGGGCGCCCAGGTCCGCGTACGCCGCTACCGCACCGGCGGCGGACGGCACGGCAACGTCGGCGCCCACACCCTGACCGTGCTGCGCAGCTCCATCCCGTACGTGGCCCGGACCGACAACCGCCAGCCCGCCTCGGGCGGCCTGGACGGCGAGTCGGTCGACAACGCCAAACTGCGCGCCCCGATCGAACTCGGCTCCCAGGACCGGGCCGTGACGGCCCGTGACATCGAGACGCTCGCCCACCGGGCGGCCCCGGGAGCGGCCCGGATCCGCGCCCTGGCCGCGCGCGAGGGGGACCCCCCGGGCGCCGTACGCGTACTGGTCGTCCCTCAGGTCCAGGCCGAGGTGTCGGCGGACGGGAGCCGACTGCGGATCGAGCTGCTCGTCCCGCCGAAGCGGATGCTCATGGACATCGCACGCTACCTGGAGGACCGGCGCCCGCTCGGCGCCCGGTTCATGGTCGAACCGCCGCTGTACCAGGGGGTGACCGTCGTGGCCCGGCTCGCCGCCGAACACGGGACCTCGGCCCTCGGGGTGCGCGACCGCGCGCTCGACGCCCTCTACCGCTACTTCGACCCGCTCGTCGGCGGGCCCGACGGCGCCGGCTGGCCCTTCGGCCGCCCGGTCCTGGCGGGTGAGGCACACGCGGTGCTCCAGTCGGTGCCCGGCGTGGCGTTCGTCGACGAACTGAAGCTGTTCCCGGCGGATCCGCTCACCGGCAAGCGGGGCGCTCCGGTCGAACGGATCGAGGTGGACCCGCGGGCCCTGGTGATCTCCTTCGAGCACCAGCTCCTGGCCGAGGAACTGTGAGCGGCGCCCCGGCCCGCCGGGCCGTACCCGGGCTGGACTCGCCGCTGCCGTTCGGCGACCGGCTTCCCCTCCTCTACTCCGACGACGACTTCGCCCGCCGGATGGTCGCCGCCTTCGACGAGGTACTCGCCCCGGTCCTGTCCTGTCTGGACTGTCTCCCCGCCTACTTCGACCCCTTTCTCGCCCCGGAGGACTTCGTCGACTGGCTGGGCGGCTGGCTGGCCGCCGACCTTCCGCGCGGACTGCCGGCCGCGCGCCGCCGCGAGCTGGTGGCCGGGGCGGTAGGGCGGCACGGGCTGCGCGGGACGGCACGTGGGCTGGCCGAGCAGATCAGGCTGGTCTTCGGCGTCGAGGCGGTGATCGCGGACAGCGGCGGCACCACGTGGTCACCGACCCCCGGGGGAACGTTCGAGGAGCCGAACCCCCCGATTCCGACAGTCGTGGTCTGGACCAACGACCCGACGACAGTGCCCGAGTGGAAGCTACGGGCACTTGTCGATGCCTACCGCCCGGCCCACGTCCCGTGCGTCGTCGGGGTGGCCATCCAGCCGGGCGAGGACCCCGAGGACGCCGAGGACGCCGAGGACAACCCCGGCCCCGACCAGCAAGAACGGAGAGATTGAGCAGGTGGCTACATGCGAGCAGTGCGGTGCGCCGCAGGAGGGCGGCGACGACTTCTGCGGGGCCTGCGGCGCCTTCACCGCCTGGCGCCGCGAGCGGACGGCGACGGCGTCGGCGACGGCCTCCACGGACGGGGAGAGGTCCGGCGAGGAAGCGGCGGAGGCGGACGCCCCCGCGACCACCTCCGGGTCCCCGGCCACCACCGAGACCCCGGTCGCCACAACGGTCGCACCGCCCCCCGTAGCGCCGGTAGCGCCCGTAGCCCCGGCGGCCTCCGCCGTCCCCGCACCGGAACAGACCACCGGTCCGGTGCTCCCCGCCACACCGACGCTGGAGCGGGTCGAGCGGCGACGCGGCGCGGTGGACGGGCACGTCCGCGCACCGGACGACGTCGAATGCGCCGGATGCGGCACGGCCAACCCGGCGGGCCGGCGCTTCTGCCGCCGCTGCGGCAGCGCGCTGGACGCTCCCGCCGCCGAGGTGAGCGCCTCGTGGTGGCAGCGGCTGACGCACCGTCTCCGCGAAGGGCGCCGTCGGCGCAGGCTGGGCCGTCGCAGCGGCGGCTGGGCCACGGCCCGCCGGGCGATCGGCGTGCTCGTCGTCCTCGGGGTGCTCGGCGGCGGGGTCTACGCGGCGGTGCCGTACGTCTCCCGGCTGCTGGGCGACGCACGCGACCGGGTCGCCGAGACCACCCCCGTCACCCCGAAGACCGTCAAGGCCTCCAGCAGCGCGACCGGGCATCCGGCCGCCTACGCGGCCGACGGCACCTGGACCAACTGGTGGGCGCCGAGGAATCCGGCCAAGGGACAGTGGGTGGAGGCCGAGTTCTCCGGCGCCTTCGATCTGCTCCACCTCGTGGTGCTCTCCGGTGCCTCCGGGGAGCGGCAGGACGACTTCCTGAAGCAGGCGAGGCCCTCGGTGTGCGAACTGAAGGCATGGGTCGCGGGCGGCAGGACCGTCACCCGGCGCATCGAACTCCAGGACAAGTACGGCCCACAGGACTTCGAGTTGGCCATCAAGGGCGTGACCCGCGTCCGCCTGACCATCACCTCGGCCTACGGCGAAGCCCCGAGGCGCCTCACCGCAGTCGGCGAACTCGAATTCCGCAGAAGGCGATGACGCGGCGGTGAGACACATCGACAACGTCCCGTCAGTCGAGGGTGCGGATCACCCGCTCGTACTCCCGCTGCGCCCGCTCCGCCGCCGCCGTGCTGCCCGCCTCGCGGTGGGCTGCGACCAGCAGCTGCCAGGAGCGGTCGCGGTAGCGGTCCAGTTCGAGGCTGCGGCGCGCCGCTTCGGACGCCTCGGCCGGTCGGCCCAGGGCCAGTTCGGCCTCGGCGAGCGCACCGGCGACATCGGCGGCCCGTATCCGCAGCCGTTGGCGCTCCGGTACGACCCACTCGGCGGGGCCGACCTCGGGCAGCAGGCTTCCCGCGTACCAGAGGTGGGCGGCCCGCAGGGTGTCGGCGATCTCCTCCGTACGTCCGCTGCCCCGGATGCGCCGCCAGTCGGCCACGGCGTGCTCGAACTCCCGTACGTCGCACTCGTCGCCGGGCGACAGGGCGATGCGATAGGACTCGCCGTCGCGCAGCAGCAGCCGGTGGTCGCCGCGTCCCGCCTCGGGTTCGAGGAAACCGCGCAACTGGGAGATGGCCACCTGGAGATTGCGTATGCCCGCCTCCGGTCTCAGATCGGGCCAGAGCGCGTCGAGCAGGCGCTCCCGGTGCACGAGCCGTGGCGTGTGGATGGCCAGCAACTGGAACAGGGCGCGGACTTTGGGGCGCAGCGCCGAGCAGTCCAGTTTCTGGCCTCCGCGCAGTACCTGGAACACCCCGAAGCAGCGGATCTCCAGTTGGGGAACGGGCGGAACGGCGCCGGCGGCGGCAGCGGCAGCGGTGGATGGTTCGCTGGGGCTCGCCGTCTTCGGTGTCGGTATGCGTGTCGGTACTGGTCCCGGTACTGGTCCAGGTACCGGCACCGGGGCCGGAGCCCGCGTCGGTCCCTCGGCCCCCGCCGCGGCCCGGCGTGCCTCCGCCCTGGCGTGTTCGGCCAGGGGCACCGCGTCGCACGCCGCCGCGAGTTCGGCGGCCCGGCGCAGCAGCGGGACCGCCTCCCGGTCGCGTCCGAGGCGGCGCAGCGCCGTACCGTGGTCGGCGAGCACCCGGGCCAGCGGCAGCCGCGCGTGCGGGCCGCTCAGCGCGGCCTCCGCCTCCTCGAACAGACGCGGCCCGTCCTCGGCGCCGGCCACCAGGGCGCAGGCATGCAGGGCCGTGCCGACCGCCTTCGGCCGGCCCCAGCGGCGGGCGAGCGCCAACTCGGCCTCGGCGAGCCGACGGGCACGCTCCCGTTCCCCCTCGCCCCCGCCCTCCCGCTCACCCTCGCTCTCTCCCTCTCCCTGATGCCCGTTCCCCTTCCCCTTCCCCTTCTCCTGGTCGCCGAGAGCCGCGAACGCCCGCGTCGACCACGACCGCCAGGAACCGTAGGACACCCCGCGGATGTTGTGGCTCAGCAGCAGGGCGCCGTAGTCGAGGAACTCGGTCATCGCTCCGCGCGCGTCCCCCCGGGCCAGGAGCAACTGGCCCCGCCCGGAACCGAGTTCGCCGGGTGGTCGCGGCCCGCCCGGCTGCCCGGGGCTGGCCGCGACGCCGAGCAGCCGGCCCGCCTCGGCCGTCTCGCCCAGCTCGACGAGGACATGCGCCAGCAGGCTCTGCTCCTGAAGCCAGGGGAACATCCGTACGTCGACCCCCGACCGCTTGAGCAGGATGGTGGAGCTCCTGGCCGCCTCCAGCGCCTCGCCGAGCCGCCCCACGCGGTACAGGAGCCGGCACCGCACCGCGTACGCGATCGCCGAGCCCAGTTGGTCGCCCTCGCTGTCGGCCTGGAGGGCCCCGAGGTCGCAGTAGTGGAGTGCCGAGTCGTCGTCCTCGACCCGGCTCAGCGTGATCACGTTCGCCCAGTACAGGATGCGGTCGAGGAAATGGCCCGGCGCGGGCCCGGTGAGGACGCCGAGGGCCAGTGCCCGTGCCTCGTCGGCCGAGCCGCCGTGGCGGCAGCACTGCACCGCGCGGACCGTGTCCAGGCACAGCCGCGCGATCGTGTCCTGCCCCTCCCGGCCGCTCAGACCGGTCGCCCGCCGGTTCATCTCCACCGCGGGCTCCATGTCCACCAGGGCCGTGACCATGGCCTGCGCCTCAAGGCGCAGCGCGAGCGGTTCCACCCGCGACAGCCGCAGCGCCGTACGGTCCAGCACCGTCCGCGCCTCCTGAGCGCGCCCGAACATCAGCAGGGCGCCGGCCAGATGGCTGGCGATGTCGACGCAGGCCGCGTCCTCCGGCGAGAACCCGGCCGGGTCGACGGCCGGACAGGACCGTGGCGCCCACGGCCGGGGCTCGCGCAGCGCCCGCCGCAGATAGCGCTCCCCGGCCCGTGGTCTGCCCGCGGCCATCGCGTCGACTCCGGCGTCGTGCAGGATCTCGCCGGCCCAGGCGTCGATCCCCGGGCTGGTGTGCACCAGGTGCTCGGCCACCTCCGCCTTCTCCGCCCCCGCCTCGTGCAGTACCCGGGCGGCCCGGGAGTGCAGCTTGTCCGCGGTGCTGACGGGCAGGAACCGTTCGATCGCCGCCGCGATGAGGGGCCGGCGGAACGCCAGCGGCTGCTGGTTCACCAGCAGTTGCCGACGTACGAGCCGGTCGACGGCGGACGTCGCCTCCGCGTCGGTCAGACCCGCCAGGCGCCCGGCGATCGCCAGCTCCGCGTGTTCGCCCAGCACGGCGACCGCCTGCGCCATCGACACGGCGGACCGGCCGAAGCCGCGCATCCGCGCGTAGGCGTCCTCGGCCGCGGACTCGGGCGCGTACCGGGCCAGATGCCGGCCGGTCTCCTCGTCGGGGGCCGCTCCGCGCCCGATGAGCTCGTCGAGCAGCGACCACAGGAGGCGGGGATTGCCCCCGGTCTCCCGGACGACCGCGCGCAGGAACACCGGGTCGCACCCCTCGGACAGGGCGGACCGGACGAGCCGCTCGACCGTCGCGGGGGCCAGACCGACGAGGGCGGTACGCCGACAGCGGTCGGCGAGATCAGCGAACGGCGCCGGAGCGGCGACCGCCTCCCCCGTCCGTACGCTCGCCAGCAGGGTGACCTGCGGAGTGCGGCCCCGGTCCGCCACACGGCCCAGCCGGTCGAGGGAGGGCCCGTCGCACCAGTGGAGATCGTCCAGGACCAGCAGGACCGGAGCACCCTCCGACGCCACGGCCAGGGCCCGCTCGAACTCGCGGTGGTCGGGCGCGGAGCCCGGCGGGGAGAGACAGCCGAGCAACCGCCGTACCGCGCTGTGGGCGGATTGGCTCTCGGCGGGCGGCAGCCGGGTGTGCGCCACGGAAAAGCCGACGTTCTCGGCATGTTTGGCCATTTCGGCGAGCAGGGTGCTGCGCCCTATACCCGCCTCGCCCTCCACCAGCAGTGCGGTGGGTGTGCCCCCCATGGCGTCGCCCAGAGCCTGGAGAATTCCCTGCCTTTGGGCCTCGCTGCCCTCTTGGGGCGGTTTTGGCATTTCATTCATGGGACGAGGAGGCGGTCGCGCGACCCAGGCGTTTCCCGTCGGGCCGCGTCAGTGTGTTCCCCTGCGCCCTACCGTCGGGTGGTCCGCACCGCAAACGCTCAGTGCCCCGAGTGACTGACATGCTCGCAGCCTAATAGAAGGTCCCCCGATTTCGTCGGGGGCTGTCAGCGTGTTATTCGGGGCGATGTGATTTGGCGTCACCTTTGAAGAATGCGGAGACCTCGAAGGTTTCCCGGCGACAGGAAATCGAGTATTGAGTGGAGTGGCCTCGGCCATCACCAATCCCGCTTTAGTCCATATACGGCGCCGATCTCCATAAACAGTATACGGCGGTATACGGCGGCATACGGCGGGGGAAGCCGTCCTGCACCTCCCCCGCCGTGGGCGTGGGCGCGGGCGTGGATCAGCAGCGCTTGCTGGAGTAGCCCCCGACCGGCGCCGGGTCACCGGCGGCCCGTACGGTGCCCGATCCGGCCGTGCACTCGTTCACGGTGCTGGTGCCGCTGGACCAGAACTCCTGGGCGCTGGTGTTCGTCCAGGAGTGCTTGCCGAGGACCTCGTCCCGGGAGTAGCTGTAGACGGCCGAGGTCACGTCGTAGTCCCCGACGGCGTCGCGGAAGCTGTCCCAGACCCAGACGTAGCCGTAGTTCCTGCCGCAGGACGGCGAGTAGAACTGCTTGACGGACGCGACGGTCAGACCGGCGCGCTTGACGTAGCCGGTGGTGCCGATCTGGTAGGCGTCCGAGCACACCCCGGCCGCCCTGGCGGGCTCCACCGCGCCGTCCGCCGAAGGCAACCCGGCGAGCCTGCGGGCCAGGGCGGCCGGGGTGTGC
>NZ_LIQQ01000271.1 GCF_001418565.1 Streptomyces graminilatus
TCCATGGACCACCCATTGCCGTCACCCCCGACCTCGCCCCCGGCCCCGTCAGGACAGGCGGCGCCGCCGGTCGCGGGTGACGCCAATGGGTGGTCCATGGACGAGCGGCTCTACAACCAGGTCTGGGGCATGTTCGAGGACCTGGCGCGGACCGTCGCCGCATACCGCAGCGCCGTGGACTTCGCCGAATCGCGCCTGGAGCGGGAGATCGACAAGGCCCTGGAGGATCCGCGCAACCGGGTCGGCGGCCGGGGTGACGACGCCAGGGAAGCGGCCCGCGCCAAGCAGGCCCAGCTCGTCGACCAGGCCCGCGCCGCCCTCGACCGTGACCTCGCCCAGCTCACCGCCGAGGCCGAGGTCGTCGAGCCCGCGCTGCCCCTGCCCTACGCCCGCTGGGACAACCCTGTCTGGCACGGCTACCGCGTACCCATGGAGATGCCCATGGCGCTGCGGCTGGGCGACCTGCGGCTGCCCGAGAGCGCCGGGCTGAGCATCCCGATGCTCGTCCGGCTGCCGCTGGAGCGCGGACTGTGGATCGACAGCGGCGGTGATTCTCGCGACGGCTCGCTCCTCGACTCCGACGAGCTGCGACGGCTGGCCATGGACACGGCGGTCACGCATGCCGCCCGGCTGCTCGCCGTCCATCCGGCGGGCGAATTCTCCGTGCACGTCATCGACCCCGCGGGCTCGGGCACCGCTGCCCTCGCGCCGCTGGTGCGGACCGGGGTGCTCGCGGGTCCGCCCGCCTCGGGGGCCGCCGGTGTCGCGGACGTCCTGGGGAGGCTGACCCAGCGCGTCGACCTCGTGCAGATGGCGGTGCGTGGCGGCGCGGCGGACTCATTGCCGCCCGACCTGGACACCGCTCAGCAACTGCTGATCGTGAATGACTTCCCGCACGGCTTCGACGACCGGGCGGTGACCCGGCTCCGGTATCTCGCGGACGAGGGGCCGGCCGTCGGCGTCCACCTGATGATGGTCGCCGACCGCGAGGACGCGGCCGCCTACGGGCCGTTGCTCGACCCGCTCTGGCGTTCACTTATGCGACTCACACCGGTACCCGACGATCATCTGGCCGACCCGTGGGTCGGCCATGCGTGGACGTACGAGCCGTCGGTCGTCCCGCCAGGCAGCCAGGTGCTCCAGCAGGTGCTCAGCCAGGTCGCGGCGGCCCGCCGCGCCTGGAACCGCTGACGCCCGCAATCGCTTTACCAAGCATCCGTAAAGCCTTCTGACCTGCGGACTTTGATTTTCTTTTACTAATCTCTTTACCTTTCCTTGGTGATTGGGTACTGTTTTCCCCACGGAGGGGAGTACTCCCTACCTGCTGCGGCGTACCCGTCAATACGGATCACTCCAGATCCCGGGGCGCCGGCCCGCAGGCGTCCGGGCGCGTGAAGGAGCCCGGCTGTCGCGGGTGGAAGAGACCTCCGGTAGCGACGACGCTGAAATTTGCCGTTACGTACTGCCGGAGGCGCGGTGAATGTTTCCCTGACCCTGTGGGTCCTGACCATCGTCGGTCTCGCCGCTCTGATCGCGGTGGACTTCTTCATCGGGCGCAAGCCCCACGACGTATCGATCAAGGAAGCCGGAATCTGGACGGTCGTCTGGATAGCGCTGGCCGGGCTCTTCGGTCTGGGGCTGCTCGTCTTCAGCGGCGGTGAGCCCGCCGGCGAGTTCTTCGCGGGCTTCATCACCGAGAAGTCGCTGAGCGTCGACAACCTCTTCGTCTTCGTCCTGATCATGGGCAAGTTCGCGGTGCCCTCGCAGTACCAGCAGCGAGTGCTCCTCGTCGGGGTCCTCATAGCGCTCGTCCTGCGGGCGATATTCATCGCCGCCGGCGCCGCGATCCTCGCCAGCTTCGCGTGGGTGTTCTACATCTTCGGCGCCTTCCTCATCTGGACCGCCTGGAAGCTCATCCAGGAGGCCCGCGCCGACGACGAGGACGAGGAGTTCGAGGAGAACAAGCTGCTCAAGGCCGTCGAGAAGCGGTTCGGTGTGGCCGACCGGTACCACGGCACCAAGCTGTGGATCGCGGAGAACGGCAAGCGCGTCATGACGCCGATGCTGGTCGTGATGCTCGCGATCGGTACCACGGACGTCCTGTTCGCCCTCGACTCGATCCCGGCGATCTTCGGCCTGACCCAGGACCCGTACATCGTCTTCACCGCCAACGCCTTCGCCCTGATGGGACTGCGTCAGCTGTACTTCCTCATCGGCGGTCTGCTGAGGAAGCTGGTCCACCTCAGCTACGGCTTGTCGGTCATCCTCGGCTTCATCGGCGTCAAGCTGGTGCTGCACGCGCTGCACGAGTCGGGCGTCCACGTACCGGAGATCTCCATACCGGTCTCCCTCGGTGTGATCTGCGGGGTCCTGGTGATCACCACGGTCACCAGCCTGATGGCCTCCAGGAAGCAGGAGGCGGCCGAGGCGGCGCGGAAGGAGAGCGAAGGCGCTCCGAAGGACACCATCGGCGCCTGACCACGTCGGACGTAGGAACAACCACCATGGGGAGCGGGGCGCGGCGAATTGCCGGGCACCGTTCCCGGTGCTTCGTTGGGTGGTGAGCGTCCCTTGCCAGGGGCGCCACGGCCGCATGGAGGCATCGTGGACGCAGCGACGAAGTTCGTGCAGATCATCGACATCGAGACCGACCGGATGGAGGAGATGCGGGCGCTGGTCCAGGAGGCCGACCAGCGCCTCGCCGGACGGGCCGGCGGGCCCGCACACCGCCTCGTCCTGGAGGACAGGAACCAGCCCGGCAGGTTCCTGGTGCTGATCGAGTTCGACTCGTACGACGAGGCCATGCGCAACAGCGCCGACCCCGAGACGAGCAGGATGGCGGAGCAGTTGGCGTCGCTGTGTACGAGGCCGCCCGCCTTCACCGACTGCGACGTACGGGAGATGACCGAGCTGAAGTAGCGACGGCGGAAGGACGCGCGGGCCCCGTGATGAGCGGGCGCCGGTCCCGCACGGCAGGGAGTGGCGCGGGGCGCGCGTGGTGCCGGTGACCGATGGCGTCGTGGGGTTCGACGTGGGGGGTCCGGGGCTGTCGAACCGGAGCGGGAGGCGGGTGCGAGGGCCCGTGGCCCGGGTCCTGCGCCCCGGGCCACGGGGAGCATGCGCCCGGATGTCCGGGGCACCGGATCGAAACCGGAGAAGATCGTGAGGGGCAGTGTGAAGGGTCGTCCAGTGGGTCGGCGTGAGAGGGCGTACGCGGACAGGTATGCACATGCGTGGTCCATACCTGTCTGCGAGGATCGCTGAATGATCGTCGGGCTGCGGTCGCTCGTGACGCGGTGGACGGCTGTCGTGCCGGTGGCCGCGGTCGTCCTGCTGGTGTTCACCTGGGGACGAGACCTTCCGGGCGCGGTCGTGGCGCTGGTGACACTGGTCCTCGCGGGAGCCGTGCTGGCCGCCGTGCACCACGCGGAGGTGATCGCCCACCGGGCCGGTGAACCCTTCGGCTCACTCGTGCTGGCCGTCGCCGTCACGATCATCGAGGTCGCCCTGATCGTCACTCTGATGGCGGACGGCGGGGACAAGAGCTCCACCCTGGCCAGGGACACCGTCTTCGCCGCCGTGATGATCACCTGCAACGGCATTGTCGGACTGAGTCTTCTCACCGCCTCGATCCGCCATGGGACAGCGGTCTTCAACCCGGAGGGCACCGGGGCCGCCCTCGCGACGGTCGCGACGCTGGCCACGCTCAGCCTGGTGCTGCCGACGTTCACGACGAGCAAGCCGGGCCCGGAGTTCTCCACCGCCCAGCTCACCTTCGCCGCGCTCGCCTCGCTGGTCCTGTACGGCCTGTTCGTGGCGACCCAGACCGTGCGGCACCGGGACTACTTCCTGCCGGTCACCCGGCAGGGCGAGGTCATCACCGCGGACGGTCACGCGGAGCTCCCGACCGCCCGCGAGGTCCGGATCAGCCTGGGGCTGCTGGGCCTTGCGCTGGTCGGCGTGGTGGGCCTGGCGAAAGGGGTGTCGCCCACCATCGAGTCCGGGGTGGAGGCGGCCGGCCTGCCGCATGCCGTCGTCGGTGTGGTCATCGCCCTGCTCGTGCTGCTTCCCGAGACCATCGCCGCGCTGCGCGCCGCGCGCCGCGACCGGGTGCAGACCAGCCTCAACCTCGCCCTCGGGTCCGCGATGGCCAGCATCGGCCTGACCATCCCCGCCGTGGCCCTGGCAACGGTCTGGCTCTCCGGGCCACTCGTCCTCGGCCTCGGTGCCACCCACATGGTGCTGCTCGTCCTGACCGTGGTGGTGGGTTCGCTGACGGTGGTGCCCGGGCGGGCCACGCCGCTCCAGGGAGGCGTACATCTGGTGCTGTTCGCCGCCTACCTGGAGCTGGCGGTCAACCCCTGACCACCGCCCCGCAGGTCACTCCGTGGCGGGTACGGCGGCGAGGCGGGGCACCGGCCGGGTCTCCGGCAGCAACGCGAAGCACCCCAGGCTGAACAGGGCGACCCCCGTCAGATAGGCGCCGACGGCCCACGGGACCCGGCCCCCGTGCTCGGCGAGCGCGGTCGCCACGATCGGCGTGAGCGCGCCGCCGAGAACCCCGCCGAGGTTGTAGCCGACCGCCGCGCCCGTGCACCGTACGCGGGGTTCGTACAGCTCCGGCAGATACGCGGCGATCACCGCGAACATCGTGACGAACGCGATCATCGCCACCAGGAAGCCGAGGAACATCAGCAGCGGTTCGCCGGTCGAGAGCAGCGCGACCATCGGGCACATCCACAGGGCGGAGGCGGCGCAGCCCGCGAGACACAGCGGGCGGCGGCCGTAGCGGTCCCCCAGGAGAGCCACCGCGGGTGTCAGGGCGCCCTTGATCACCACCGCCGCCATGATGCAGGCCAGCATGACGGTACGGCTGACACCGAGCCGCTCGGTCCCGTAGGCGAGGGACCAGGTCGTCACCGCGTAGAACACCGCGTACCCGACCGCGAGCGCGCCCGCCGTCAGCAGGACCAGTCGCCAGTGGTCGCGCACCACCTCGGCGAGCGGCACGCGCGCGTGGTCGTCGATCTCCAGGAAACTCGGGCTCTCGGCGAGCGACGAACGCAGCCACAGCCCCGCCACGGCGAGTACTCCGGCCGCCCAGAACGGCACCCGCCACCCCCACGAGGCGAACTGTGCCTCCGTCAGGGACGCCGACAGCGCGAGCATCACGCCGTTGGCGAGCAGGAAACCCACCGCGGGGCCGATCTGCGGGAAGCTCGACCACAGAGCACGCCGTTCGGCGGGCGCGTGCTCCGCGGTCAGCAGGACCGCCCCGCCCCATTCCCCGCCGAGCCCGAGCCCCTGCAGAAAGCGCAGCACCAGGAGCAGTACGGGAGCGGCCGTGCCGATCGACCCGTACGTCGGTACACAGCCGACCGCGACCGTCGACGCTCCGGTCAGCAGCAGGGAGGCGACGAGTACCGGCCGCCGCCCGCGCCGGTCCCCGAGGTGCCCGAACAGCACCGACCCCAGCGGCCGGGCGACGAACCCCACCCCGAACGTCCCGAAGGCGGCCAGCGTCCCGGCCACCGGGGAGAACGTCGGGAAGAACAGTGGCCCCAGTACCAGTGCGGCGGCGGTGCCGTAGACGAAGAAGTCGTAGAACTCGATGGCCGTCCCCGCGAGCGAGGCGGCGGCCAGCCGCACCATGGAAGGCGCCCTTACCCTGCGTACGTCGTGCATACAGGGTCAACTACCCACGGTGACCGCGCGTTACGGGAGCGCGCGGGGCCGATCGGGATCAGTACGTCACGGTGATGCGCCGGCCGGGGCCGTCCACCCGTATCGACCCACCACAGGGAGGTCGATGTGCGGATCGGTCTGTCCGAAGTCCACGTCGAAGACGGTCATCAGGCCGGGGGCGTACGGCCCGCCGCGTTGTCGGTGCACCGTGATAGACCGGGGCTGAACAGCGGTCCTCGACGGGCCGTCACCCCCGAACGGACCGGAGGAACCGTGCCCCGCACCCTCGCCAACGCCCCGATCATGATCCTGAACGGCCCCAACCTGAACCTCCTGGGCCAGCGCCAGCCGGAGATCTACGGCTCCGACACCCTCGCCGACGTCGAGGCCATGTGCGCCAAGGCGGCTGCCGCACACGGCGGCACGGTGGACTTCCGCCAGTCCAACCACGAGGGCGAACTGGTCGACTGGATCCACGAGGCACGCCTCACCCACGCCGGCATCGTCATCAACCCCGGCGCCTACTCGCACACCTCCGTCGCGATCCTGGACGCCCTCAACACCTGCGACGGCATGCCGGTGCTGGAGGTGCACATCTCCAACATCCACAAGCGGGAGACGTTCCGGCACCACTCGTACGTATCGCTGCGCGCCGACGGCGTCATCGCGGGGTGCGGTGTGCAGGGATATGTGTTCGGGGTGGAGCGGGTCGCCGCGCTGGTCGAGGCGGCGACCTCGGAGGGGTGACCTCGGAGGGGTGACCTACAGCCGCCCCGCCTCCACGATCCGCCGCAGGAACTGCCGGGTGCGCTCCTGCTGAGGATCGCCGAACACCTGCTCGGCCGTGCCGCGTTCCAGGACCACGCCGCCCTCCAGGAAGCAGACCTGGTCCGCGACATCGCGGGCGAAGCCCATCTCATGGGTGGCCAGGACCATCGTCATGCCGTCGCCCTTGAGATCCCGGACGACGGCGAGCACCTCGCCCACCAGTTCCGGGTCGAGGGCCGCGGTGATCTCGTCGAGGAGCAGCAGCCGGGGGCGTACGGCGAGGGCGCGGACGATCGCCGCCCGCTGCTGCTGGCCGCCGCTCAGCCGGTCCGGGTACTCGCCCGCCTTCGCGCCGAGCCCGAGCCGCTCCAGCAGCTCACGGCCGTACCGCTCCGCCTCCGCGCGGTCCACGCCGTGCACCCGGCGCGGGGCCAGGGTGATGTTCTCCAGGACGGTCATGTGCGGGAACAGGTTGTACGCCTGGAAGACCACGCCGATCCGGCGGCGCACGGCGTCCTGGTCGGTCCGCGGGTCGGTGATCTCCTCGCCGTCCAGCCAGATCGCGCCGTCGTCGACGTCCTCCAGCAGGTTCGCGCACCGCAGCAGCGTCGACTTGCCGGAGCCGGACGCGCCGATCAGCGCGGTCACCGTGTGCGGGGCGACCTCCAGATCGACGTCCCGCAGGACGACCGTGTCACCGAACGTCTTGCGCACGGCCTCCATGCGCAGCACGGGGGAGGAGCCCTCGGGGATGTCGATCACAGTGTTCCTCCCTGCGCCCGCTGCCGGTCCATCCGGGCCGTCACCCAGTCGGTGAAGCGGGTCATCGGGATGGTCAGCGCGACGAAGACCAGTCCCGCCACGATGTACGGCGTGTAGTTGAGGCTGCGGCCCACGATGATGTCGGCCGCGCGTACGGCGTCGATCGCGCCGCCGATCGACACGAGCCCGGTGTCCTTCTGGAGCGACACCAGGTCGTTCAGCAGCGGCGGCACCTGACGCCGTACGGCCTGGGGCAGGACGACGTACCGCAGCGCCTGCCGGTTGGTCAGCCCGAGCGCGCGCGCCGCCGCCCGCTGCGACGGGTGCACGGACTCGATGCCGGCCCGGAACACCTCGGCGACATACGCCGAGTACGTCAGCGTCAGCGCCGTACCGCCGAGGAGCACCGGGTCCACGGTGATGCCCTGGAGCCGCAGCGCCGGGACCCCCAGGACGACGATCATCAGGTTGATGATCAGCGGCAGGCCGCGGAAGAAGTCCGTGTACGCGGCGGCCAGCGCGCGCAGCGGGAAGAACACCGGGCCGCGCAGCGTGCGCGCGATCGCGATCAGCATGCCCAGGACGAGTACCGCGACACCGCAGATCAGCAGCAGCCGTACGTTCAGCCACAGCCCTTCGAGGACCTTGGGGAACGCCTCGCGCGCGTACCGCCCGTTGAAGAACGTCTCCTTGGTGCGCGGCCAGCCCGGCGCGTTGACGACGACCAGATAGAGCACGACGCCGGTGACGAGGGTGGACAGCGCGGCGATCGACGTGGCGCGGCGCGCGCGGGTGCGCTTGTAGCGCTCACGGTCGATCCGCCGCTGCGAGGGCACGTAGCCGTCGCCCCGGTCCTGCATGGCGCCCGGGTCCTCCTGCCCGGACTCCTCCTTCACTGCGGTCACTTGAGCACCGGAGCGGCGACGGCGTCCGACAGCCACTGCTTCTCGATCGAGGCGAGCGTGCCGTCCTTGCGCAGGGCGTCCACCGCGGTCGTCACGCACGGGGTGAGCGCGCTGCCCTTGTCGAGCACCAGCCCGAACTGCTCAGGCGTACCGCCCTGGTTCTCGAACTGTCCGACGATCTTCGCGTCGGTCACCTCGGCGGCGGTGATGTAGAAGGCGGTCGGCAGATCGACGACGATGGCGTCGACCTGGCCGTTCTGCAGCGCCGACTTGGCCTGGTCGTTCTTGGCGTACGCGGCGGGCTCCTGGGTCGGCTTCACCACGTCGTCGATGTAGTCGAGGCTCGTCGTGCCGACCTGGGCGCCCAGCTTGAGGCCCTTGAGGTCCGCGATGCTCGTCGCCTTCGCGGCCTTGGAGTTCTTCAGCGCGATGACGGCCTGGCGCACGTCGTAGTAGCCGGACGAGAAGTCCACGGCCTTCTTGCGCTCGGCGCTGATCGACACCTGGTTGATGTCGAAGTCGAAGGTCTTCTCCCCGGGCGCGAACGCCTTGTTGAAGGGCACGCTCTGCCACACGACGTTCGCCTTGTCGTAGCCGAGCCGCTGCGCCACGGCGTACGCGACCGCCGACTCGAAGCCCTTGCCGCTGGCGGGCTTGCCGTCCTTGAACCAGGGCTCGTACGCGGGCTCGTCGGTGGCGATCGTCAGCTTGCCCGCGGTCTGGGTGGCCAGCTTGCCCTTGGCGCAGGTGGCCGCTCCGGCCGTCCCGGCGGGTTTGGCGGCGCTCTTCTCCGGCTGCGGGGCGCAGCCGACAGCGGTGGCGAGCAGGGCGACAACGGCGGCGGAGACTACGCGGCGGAGCGTATTCGGGGCAAGGTACATGGCGGGAGAGTGGCAGCGGAGCATGCCATTTGTCCAGGTCACAGGCGGAATTGTCCGCATCGTGGGAACGTGTGTTGCGTCCCTGTGAACGCCGGGGCCGCCGACCGAGGGCGGGGATCGACAGGTCGGCGGCCCGTGCCGCTCAGGAGCCGTCATCCTGAGCGGGGCTGCTTTCAGTGGACTACGCCGGGGCGCACGCCGGGAGCGCGCGTACGCCATCGGCGTGTGCGTTCGTTTCACACGGGGCGCGCGTCACCAACTGCACGCCCCCCATTCGAAGTTCACCGCCGTACGGGCGCGGTCCCCGTCGGCCGGTTCACCAGCCCCGTGCGTGCCACTCCGGCAGGTGGGGCCGCTCCGCGCCCAGGGTGGTGTCGTCGCCGTGTCCGGGATAGACCCAGCTCTCGTCCGGGAGCGGGGCGAAGATCTTCGTCTCCACGTCGTGGATCAGGCTGGCGAAGGCCTCCGGGTCCTTGCGTGTGTTGCCCACGCCGCCGGGGAAGAGGCAGTCCCCGGTGAACACGTGCGGATGCCCGTGCGGGTCGTCGTAGACGAGCGCGATCGAGCCCGGCGTGTGCCCGACCAGGTGGCGCGCGGTGAGTTCCACGCGCCCCACGCGGATCGTGTCCCCGTCGTCGACCGCCACATCCGTCGGTACGGGGATGCCGTCGGCGTCCTCCCGGCCCGCGTACGTACGGGCACCGGTGGCCTCCACGACCTCCGCGAGCGCCTGCCAGTGGTCGCCGTGCTGATGTGTCGTGACGACCGACGCGATGCCGTCGTCACCGATCAGTGTGATCAACGTATGCGCGTCGTTCGCCGCGTCGATCAGCAACTGCTCGTCCGTGGCCCGGCACCGCAGCAGATAGGCGTTGTTGTTCATCGGGCCCACCGCGACCTTGGTGATCATCAGGTCCGGCAACTCGTGCACATCGGCAGGGCCGCCGACCTTCACCGCTCCGCTGTACGTCATGGCGCCCAGCCTATAGCGGCGCGGCCGGCCTCAGAGAGGGGGCAGCGCGGGCAGGTCCCCGCCCGACACCTCGAGTCCCGCTCCGTCGCGACGGCCGCAGAGCCACCCCAGCAGCGCGGGCGCCGGCCCGGTGACCGTGACCGTCGCCCCGGGGCCGCCCGCCCCGCTTCCCGTGCTCCACGCGCGCGTGCCGTCCGTGACCGTGGTGGGCGGCACCTCGGGGCGGCCGGTGAACCGGTCGGCCAGGAATGTGGTCATCCGCTCCGTGAACTCCGCCGGGAGATCTTCGAGTTCGTACCCGATCCCCAGGTCCACGTGGTGCAGTTCGACCTCGGTCCAGCGCCGGAACGGCACCAGGGAGGCGGTGTCGGTGACGCCGTTGCGCAGTTCCACCGTGCGAGACCAGTCCGCGGGCGCGGCCGCCGTCTCCTGGAAGCGGGCCGCGCTCTCCCGGACGTCCGTGAGGTGCACGTCGAGGGGGCGCGGGGCGTCCCGGTCGATGTCGGCGTCCCGGGCCTCCCCGGAGACGTACATGGGACGTCCTTCGAAGACGTTCACCAGGGCGTCGGCGTTGCGGGCCAGGTGAGCGAGGACGTGGCCGCGGGTCCAGCCGGGCAGCCGTGACGGCTCGGCCACCGAATCGTTGTTCAATTTCGCGGCTGCGGTGAGCAGCCGTTCCGTCGCTTCGCGTACAGATGCCAGGTCGCGCACATGATCCGCCATGGAGCCGACGATAGCCCCGCCACACGTTCGGGTGAAGCAGACAGGACAGACCCGCAAATCGAATGTGCGTGCTATATGGTCGAGTGCGGCGTCGGGCATGCTGGATGGCCGGGGATTGTTACCACCCCAGGAATCCGACCGGCGTTGTCAGTGGCTCCCCCTAGTCTGAGAAAGCCCGGGGGCCCCGCCCCTGCTCACTTCCCAAGAAAGGTGCGGACCGGCGTGGCCGACCGTCTCATCGTCCGTGGCGCGCGAGAGCACAACCTCAAGAACGTCTCGCTCGACCTCCCGCGCGACTCGCTCATCGTCTTCACGGGCCTGTCCGGGTCGGGCAAGTCCTCCCTGGCCTTCGACACGATCTTCGCCGAGGGCCAGCGCCGCTACGTCGAGTCGCTCTCGTCGTACGCCCGCCAGTTCCTCGGCCAGATGGACAAGCCGGACGTCGACTTCATCGAGGGCCTCTCACCGGCCGTCTCGATCGACCAGAAGTCGACCTCCCGCAACCCGCGCTCGACGGTCGGCACCATCACCGAGGTGTACGACTATCTGCGTCTGCTCTTCGCGCGCATCGGCAAGCCGCACTGCCCCGAGTGCTCGCGCCCCATCTCGCGCCAGTCGCCGCAGGCCATCGTCGACAAGGTCCTGGAGCTGCCGGAGGGGAGCCGCTTCCAGGTGCTGTCGCCGCTGGTGCGTGAACGCAAGGGCGAGTTCGTCGACCTCTTCGCGGACCTCCAGACCAAGGGCTACTCCCGCGCGCGGGTGGACGGCGAGACGATCCAGCTCTCCGACCCGCCCGCGCTGAAGAAGCAGGAGAAGCACACCATCGAGGTGGTCATCGACCGCCTCACGGTCAAGGAGGGCGCCAAGCGCCGCCTCACCGACTCCGTGGAGACCGCCCTCGGTCTCGCCGGCGGCATGGTCGTGCTCGACTTCGTCGACCTCCCCGAGGACGACCCCGAGCGCGAGCGCATGTACTCGGAGCACCTGTACTGCCCGTACGACGACCTGTCCTTCGAGGAGCTGGAGCCCCGCTCCTTCTCCTTCAACTCGCCCTTCGGCGCCTGCCCCGACTGCTCGGGCATCGGCACGCGCATGGAGGTCGACCCCGAGCTGATCGTCCCGGACGAGGACAAGTCCCTCGACGAGGGAGCCATCCACCCCTGGTCGCACGGCCACACGAAGGACTACTTCAGCCGCCTCATCAACGCGCTCGGGGACGCGCTGGGATTCCGTACGGACATCCCCTTCGCGGGACTCCCACTGCGTGCCAGGAAGGCGCTCCTGCACGGGCACAAGACCCAGATCGAGGTGCGCTACCGCAACCGGTACGGCAGGGAGCGCGTGTACACCACGCCCTTCGAGGGCGCCGTCCCGTTCGTGAAGCGGCGGCACAGCGAGTCCGAGAGCGACGCCAGCCGGGAGCGCTTCGAGGGCTACATGCGCGAAGTGCCCTGCCCCACCTGCCAGGGCACCCGCCTCAAGCCGATCGTCCTCGCGGTCACGGTCATGGAGAAGTCCATCGCCGAGGTCGCCGCGATGTCTATCAGCGACTGCGCGGAGTTCCTGGCCAAGCTCAGGCTCGACGCCCGTGACAAGAAGATCGCCGAGCGAGTGCTCAAGGAGGTCAACGAGCGGCTGAAGTTCCTGGTCGACGTCGGCCTCGACTATCTCTCGCTGAACCGCGCGGCCGGCACGCTCTCCGGCGGTGAGGCCCAGCGCATCCGCCTCGCGACCCAGATCGGCTCCGGACTCGTCGGCGTCCTCTACGTCCTCGACGAACCCTCCATCGGCCTCCACCAGCGCGACAACCACCGGCTGATCGAGACCCTGGTCCGGCTGCGGGACATGGGCAACACGCTCATCGTCGTCGAGCACGACGAGGACACCATCAAGGTCGCCGACTGGATCGTCGACATCGGCCCCGGCGCGGGCGAGCACGGCGGCAAGGTCGTGCACAGCGGCTCCCTGAAGGAACTGCTCGCCAACGACGAGTCGCTGACCGGGCAGTACCTGTCCGGCAGGAAGGCCATCCCGCTGCCCGACATCCGGCGCCCGCAGGACCCCTCCCGCCGGCTCACCGTGCACGGCGCCCGCGAGAACAACCTGCAAGACATCGACGTGTCGTTCCCGCTGGGCGTCCTCACGGCCGTCACCGGGGTGTCCGGATCCGGCAAGTCGACGCTGGTCAACGACATCCTGTACACCCACCTCGCCCGCGAACTGAACGGCGCCCGCAGCGTCCCGGGCCGCCACACGCGTGTGGACGGCGACGACCTCGTCGACAAGGTCGTCCACGTCGACCAGTCGCCCATCGGCCGCACCCCGCGGTCCAACCCGGCGACGTACACCGGTGTCTTCGACCACGTCCGCCGGCTGTTCGCGGAGACCGTCGAGGCGAAGGTGCGGGGCTATCTGCCCGGCCGCTTCTCCTTCAACGTCAAGGGCGGACGCTGCGAGAACTGCGCGGGCGACGGCACCATCAAGATCGAGATGAACTTCCTCCCGGACGTGTACGTCCCGTGCGAGGTCTGCCACGGTGCCCGGTACAACCGGGAGACCCTGGAGGTCCACTACAAGGGCAAGTCCATCGCCGACATCCTGAACATGCCGATCGAGGAAGCCTGCCACTTCTTCGAGGCCGTCCCGGCGATCGCCCGCCACCTCAACACCCTGCACGACGTCGGCCTCGGCTACGTCAGGCTCGGCCAGTCCGCCACCACCCTGTCCGGCGGCGAGGCCCAGCGGGTGAAGCTCGCCAGCGAACTCCAGAAGCGCTCCACCGGCCGCACGGTGTACGTCCTGGACGAGCCGACCACCGGTCTGCACTTCGAGGACATCAGCAAGCTCCTCAAGGTCCTCTCCGGCCTGGTCGACAAGGGCAACACCGTCATCGTCATCGAGCACAACCTCGACGTCATCAAGACCGCCGACTGGGTCGTCGACATGGGCCCCGAAGGGGGCGCCGGCGGCGGTCTCGTGGTCGCCGAGGGCACGCCCGAGGAGATCGCCGGGGTCGCCACGAGCCACACCGGCAAATTCCTGCGCGAGATCCTGGGCGCCGAACGGGTCAGCGACGCCACCTCGGTGAAGGCCCCGCGCAAGACGGCCGCCAAGAAGACGGCGGCGGCGACCAGGTCGACGGCGACGAAGACGGCCGCGGCCACGAAGAAGGCCGCTCCGGCGAAGAAGACGACGACCCGGGCCCGCAAGGCCTGAGTCATCGACGAGCTCGAACGCCGAGGCGAGCACGGCAGACACGGCGGCTCGCGGGATCTCCCCGCGGGCCGCCGTGCGTCTACCGACCCCAAGTACCCAGGAGCTCGGAGAACCGCCTCTACAGTGCGCCCAGCACATCCAGTTCGGCCGCGTACGGCGGTTCCGCCCCCGCCCTTGAGCAGGTGACCGCCGCCGCGCGGGCCGCGAGGCGGAGCAGGCCGGTCCAGTCCTCGGGGCCCAGGGCGGCCAGTGCCGCCCGGGACAGCGCGTCCCGGGCGGACAGGCCGTGCAGCAGCGCCGCGTTCACGGTGTCGCCCGCGCCTATCGTGTCCACCACGTCGACCCGCTCACCGGGCACGGAGTGTTCGGCGCCGTCGCGGGTGAAGACGGTCAGTCCGTCGCCGCCCCGGGTGACCACGACGGCCGACGGACCGGCGGCCAGCCATTCGCGCGGAGTCCCGCCGAGCCACTTCGCGTCCTCCTCCGACAGCTTGAGCAGCGACACCGACGGCAGCCAGCCCGTGAAACGGACCCGGTAGGCGTCCGCGTCGGGAATCAGTCCCGCCCTGATGTTCGGATCGAGCGCGGTGAACACACCCTGTGCGGCAGCCCTCCGCAGCAGCTCCTCGTACGCGCTCGCGCCCGGCTCCAGGACCAGCGAGCAGGTGCCGAAGGACACCGCCCGGACCGTGTCGGGAAGCCGGGCGGGTGCCGTGAACAGCCGGTCCGCGGTGCCCTCGACATGGAAGGAGTAGGCGGCGGAGCCGTCCGCCCCGATCGAGGCGACCGCGAGCGTCGTCGGCTCGCCGCCGCGCTGTACGGACGACACGTCGACCCCTGCCGCGCGCAGCCCGTCGAGCAGCGCCTCGCCGAAGGCGTCGGCGGAGACGCGGGAACAGAACGAGGTGGGGGAGCCGAGGCGGGCGAGGGCCACCGCCGTGTTGTAGGGCCCGCCGCCCAGCGCCGGCCGCAGATCCGCGAGGGCGCCCGCCGTACGCGGTACCAGGTCGATGAGTGCCTCACCGGCGACGACGATCATGGGAGGGGTCCTTCCTCGGCCTGGCGGGAGATCTCGGGGTGTTCCCCGGCCGCGCATCCGCACGACTCGCGATGAACGAACGCGCACGGGAGCCGTACGGTCCGGGTCGGGCGGCCCGGGTCGGCCAGACGGTCCAGGAGCAGCCGTACGGCCTGGGCGCCGATCTCCTTGCCGGGCTGGGCGATCGCGGTGAGCCGGGGGGAGAACAGGTCGGCCCAGGCGAAGTCGTCGAAGCAGCACAGCGCCAGGTCGTCCGGCACGGTGAGGCCCCGCTCGCGCAGGGCACGCAGGGTGCCGATGGTCATCGCGTCGTTGGCGGTGACGAGGGCGGTCGGCGGCGCCGCGAGGGAGAGCAGGGCGGCGGTGGCCCGCTCGGCGCCCGCCGACTCGGAGTCGCCGTGAACCACCAGGCGCTCGTCGTGGGGCAGCCCGGCGGACGCGAGGCCGAGGCGGTAGCCGGTCAGCCGTTCCGCCGTCGTGCTGAGGCCGGGGCGGCCCGCGACCAGGCCGATCCGTCTGTGGCCGAGTGCGGTGAGGTGAGCCATCAGCAGGGCCATCGGCTCGGCGTTCTCGGCGCACACCTGGTCGAAGAGCGGGGTGCCGTCGGAAGGAGTGCCGAGCAGGCGGTCCAGGAACACCGTCGGCACGTCGTGCCGGGTCAGATAGGCGACCAGGGCGCCGGGATCAGCCGAGGGCGCGACGATCATGCCGTCCACACGTCGTTCGTGCAGCAGTTGGACGACCTTGCGCTCGTGCCCGGGGTCGTCGTGCGGGTCGGCGATCAGGAGGCTGTAGCCGTGCTCCAGCGCACCGGCCTCGACGCCCTGGAGGATCTCCGTGAAGTAGGGGTTGCCGATCGCCGACACCGCGAGCCCGATGGACCGCGTCCGCGCGGTGACCAGGGAACGGGCCAGCGTGTTCGGGGTGTAGCCCAGCACCTCGATGGCGTCCAGGACGGCCTGCCGGGTCGCGGGGCGCACCACACGGGTCTCGTTCAGTACGTGGGAGACGGTCGCCACGGACACACCGGCATGCCGCGCCACGTCGGCCATCGTCGCCATGGAGCCCCGCCTTCCCGTCCCGATCGGGCTTCGACGGCGGCAATGTAGCGCATGTCCCGGGCGCCCGTAAGCGCTTGCGCAATCGTTTGCGTAAACGTTTACGTATCCGACCGCGCGAGCGCCCCCGCCGCCGCTCGCGTCACTCCCAGTCCCAGCCGATGCCCAGGATCCCCGGCCGCACCCTCGGTTCGACGAGGTGGACCGAGCGATGGCGGGCGCTCACCGGCAGGTCCTGGCGGCCCCCGCGGGGCGCCGCGGCCGAGTGCTGGGCGAACCGGTGACAGCGCACCGGCAGGGACCCGCCGTCGAAGCGGACCTGGAGCGCGTACTGCCCGCCCGCGACACCGAACCCGCGCACGTACTCACGGGACACGCCCGCCGTGCCGTCCTCCACGGCGTAGCGGAAGAGGAACGTGTCGCCCGCGCACAGCCGTGTGTCGAAGAGGAGTTCGGCGACGAGTACCCCGGTGCCGTGATGTCGGCGTATCCGCCCCGTGCGGCAGTTCTCCAGGGCGTGGACCGACATGCGGTCCGGCGCGCAGCCGGGGTCGCCGTGGTGCACGGCGACGAACCGGTCGGTGCCGTCCTGGTGGGCCCGCACGATGTGGTGGGCCTCACGGGTGAGCAGTTCACGGTGCGTGCCGATGTGTATCCGTTCGTGCAGGCCGAGGGTGTGCAGGCCGCCGTCGAGCGGTGCCTCCAGCTCCGTCAGCAGGTGTTCCAGGGCGCCGGTGGCCTCGACGAGGGAGCGGTACGACCGCCCGGCGGGGCGCTGCGGGCCGGTGCGTTCGGCGTCGTGCGAGAGCAGCCGGATCAACGCCTCGTCCGGTAGCTGGAGGATCTCCTCCAGGGCCCTTACGGCCCGCAGGGACTCGGGGCGCTGCGGGCGGCGGGCGCCCTGCTGCCAGTAACTCAGGCTGGTGACGCCGACCTTGACCCCGTACCGCCACAGATGGTGCTGGACACGTTGCAGCGGCAGCCCGCGCGCGGTGATCGCGGCCCGCAGGGCCACATGGAAGGGGCCGTTGCGCAGGACCGTCTCCAGTTCCGCGGTGGCGTCCTCCGCGACGGCATCGTCCGCGTGCGGTGTGCCTCGGCGCATGCAGGGGCCCTTCTGTGAATGATCACGCGGCTGGTCGGACCGCGCGCGGACCGGACCGGGGCGGGCACGAGCGGCGTTCCCGTCCCCGTGCCCTGGTGCCCGCACGTGTGTACGCGGCCGGTTCACCGCCCCGAGTTCCCCCGCATTGAAGCGTGTTGACCAAGGCGCGACAACACCTGAGACGCAGAAGACGCGACCGCCGGAGCACTCGATTTCCGGCCCGCCCCTCCCCGGGACCAGGCAGGCACCGGTCCACGGGATCATCGCGCTGTCAGAGCCCGCCAGTAGGGTGTGAGACATGGCCGACCCCTCCAGCTACCGCCCCAAGCCGGGACAGATCCCGGACTCTCCCGGGGTGTACAGATTCCGCGACGAGCACCGCCGGGTGATCTACGTCGGGAAGGCGAAAAGCCTGCGCCAACGCCTGGCCAACTACTTCCAGGACCTGGCCGGTCTCCACCCGCGCACCCGCACGATGGTCACCACGGCCGCCTCCGTGGAATGGACGGTGGTGTCCACGGAGGTCGAGGCGCTCCAGCTGGAGTACTCCTGGATCAAGGAGTACGACCCCCGTTTCAACGTCAAGTACCGCGACGACAAGAGCTACCCGTACCTCGCGGTGACGATGAACGAGGAGTACCCGCGCGTGCAGGTGATGCGCGGTCACAAACGCAAGGGCGTCCGCTACTTCGGGCCGTACGGGCACGCGTGGGCGATCCGCGACACCGTGGACCTGCTGCTGCGCGTCTTCCCGGTGCGCACCTGCTCGGCGGGCGTATTCAAGAACGCCGCCCGCACCGGCCGCCCCTGCCTCCTCGGGTACATCGGCAAGTGCTCGGCGCCCTGCGTCGGGCGGGTCTCGGCCGAGGAACACCGCGAACTGGCCGACGAGTTCAGCGACTTCATGGCCGGCCGCACGGGGACGTACATCCGCCGCCTCGAACAGCGGATGACGGAAGCGGCCGAGGAGATGGAGTACGAGCGGGCGGCCCGGCTGCGTGACGACATCGAGGCGCTGCGCAAGGCCATGGAGAAGAGCGCCGTCGTGCTCGCCGACGCGACCGACGCCGACCTGATCGCGGTCGCCGAGGACGAGCTGGAAGCGGCCGTGCAGATCTTCCACGTACGCGGTGGACGGGTGCGCGGCCAGCGTGGCTGGGTGACCGACAAGGTCGAGGAGATCACCACCGGGGCACTGGTCGAGCACGCCCTCCAGCAGCTCTACGGGGAGGAGAAGGGCGACTCCGTGCCCAAGGAGGTCCTCGTCCCCGCGCTGCCCGACCCCGTGGAGCCCGTCCAGGAGTGGCTGGCCGAGCGGCGCGGGTCCGGTGTCTCGCTGCGCATCCCGCAGCGCGGCGACAAGAAGGCCCTCATGGAGACCGTGGAGCGCAACGCGCAGCATTCGCTCGTGCTGCACAAGACCAAGCGCGCCTCCGACCTGACGACCCGCTCCCGCGCGCTGGAGGAGATCGCCGAGGCCCTCGACCTGGACAGTGCCCCGCTGCGGATCGAGTGCTACGACATCTCCCACCTCCAGGGCGACGACGTGGTGGCGTCCATGGTCGTCTTCGAGGACGGCCTGCAGCGCAAGAGCGAGTACCGCCGCTTCCAGATCAAGGGCTTCGAGGGACAGGACGACGTCCGGTCCATGCACGAGGTGATCAGCCGTCGCTTCAGGCGCTACATCGCCGAGAAGGAGAAGACGGGGGAGTGGGCGGACGGCCAGGATCCCGGCCGGGAAACGGGCCCGGAACCCGGCCAGGAACCCGCGCGGGAACCCGGCGCGGAGCTGAAGGACGACGAGGGGCGGCCCAAGCGGTTCGCCTATCCGCCGCAGCTCGTCGTCGTCGACGGCGGGCAGCCGCAGGTCGCCGCCGCCCAGCGGGCACTGGACGAGCTGGGCATCGACGACATCGCTGTCTGCGGCCTCGCCAAGCGCCTGGAGGAGGTCTGGGTGCCCGGCGAGGACGACCCGGTGATCCTGCCCCGCACCAGTGAGGGCCTGTATCTGCTCCAGCGTGTCCGTGACGAGGCCCACCGCTTCGCGATCACCTACCAGCGCGTGAAACGGGCCAAGCGCTTCCGGGCGGGCCCGCTGGACGACGTGCCCGGACTCGGCGAAACCCGGAAACAGGCGCTGATCAAGCATTTCGGCTCGGTGAAGAAGCTGCGGTCCGCCACAATCGACCAGATCCGCGAGGTTCCCGGCATAGGCCTCAAGACGGCCGAGACGATCGCCGTGGCCCTCGCACAGGCGGCCCCGCCCGCACCCGCCGTGAACACGGCCACCGGAGAGATCATGGATGACACGGCGGATACTGCAGACGGGTCGGACACGTCCGACACGTCAGACACGGCGGACACGCAGAACGGGGAACCCGGGACGAGGACGGGTTCCTCCGGGCGGCCCGTAGCCGCGGGCGCCCCGGACGAGCGACGGGGGCAGGAGACATGACCGAGCACGAGACACCGAAGGCCGAGCACACCGCACACGACCAGGCGGGTCACAAGGAATCGGGCGACGACCGCTCGCGGCACGCCGAGGGCCCGGCACCGGGCACCGGGGCGGGCCAGGAACCGCCGGGCAAGGAAAACGGAGAACAAGTGGGTACGGGCATCGAGACAGCCGGGGTTCCCGAAGCGGCCATCCCCGAGCTGGTGATCATCTCCGGTATGTCCGGAGCCGGCCGTTCGACGGCCGCCAAGTGTCTGGAGGACCTCGGCTGGTTCGTCGTCGACAACCTGCCGCCCGCGCTGATCCCCACCATGGTGGAGCTCGGCGCCCGCTCCCAGGGCAATGTCGCCAGGATCGCGGTCGTCGTCGACGTACGCGGCAGGCGCTTCTTCGACAACCTCCGCGAGTCGCTCTCCGACCTCGCGGCGAAGGGCGTCACCCGGCGGATCGTCTTCCTGGAGTCCTCGGACGACGCCCTGGTGCGCCGTTTCGAGTCGGTGCGCCGGCCGCACCCACTCCAGGGGGACGGCCGTATCGTCGACGGCATCGACGCCGAGCGCGAACTGCTGCGCGAGCTGCGCGGCGACGCCGACCTGGTGATCGACACCTCCAGCCTCAACGTGCACGAACTGCGCGCCAAGATGGACGCCCAGTTCGCGGGCGAGGAGGAGCCCGAGCTGCGGGCCACGGTGATGTCCTTCGGCTTCAAGTACGGCCTGCCGGTCGACGCCGACCTGGTCGTGGACATGCGGTTCCTGCCCAACCCGCACTGGGTCCCGGAACTGCGTCCGTACACCGGTCTCAACGAGGAGGTGTCGGCGTACGTCTTCAACCAGCCCGGCGCCAAGGAGTTCATCGACCGGTACACGGAACTGCTCCAGCTCATCGCGGCCGGATACCGCCGTGAGGGCAAGCGCTATGTGACGATCGCCGTCGGCTGCACCGGCGGCAAGCACCGTTCGGTCGCCACCTCCGAGAAGCTCGCCGCCCGCCTCGCCTCGCAGGGCGTGGAGACCGTGATCGTGCACCGGGACATGGGACGGGAATGACGGGACGTTCATCGCGGCTGAGCAGGCTGCGCCGCATGACCCCCGAGGGCCGCGAGGCCCGGCCCGTCGAGGCCCGCGGTGCCAGACCGCGCCGCCGGGGCGCCCAGCCCAAGGTCGTCGCCCTGGGCGGCGGCATGGGCCTGTCCGCCTCGCTCGCCGCACTCCGCCGGATCACCGGCGACCTGACCGCCGTCGTCACCGTGGCCGACGACGGCGGCTCCAGCGGCCGTCTGCGTGACGAGCTGGGCGTGCTGCCGCCCGGTGACCTGCGCAAGGCCCTGGCCGCGCTGTGCGGCGACGACGAGTGGGGCCAGACCTGGGCCCGCGTCATCCAGCACCGCTTCCAGTCCAAGGGCGACCTGCACGAACACGCAGTCGGCAACCTGCTGATCGTCGCCCTGTGGGAGCAGCTCGGCGACCATGTCCAGGCCCTCGACCTGGTCGGCCGGCTCCTGGGCGCGCACGGCCGTGTGCTGCCGATGTCCGCCGTACCCCTGGAACTTCAGGCCCTGGTCAGAGGGCACGACCCGGCCCGGCCCGACGAGGTGGACACCGTACGGGGACAGGCCACCGTCGCGCTCACGCCCGGCGAGGTGCAGACCGTGCACCTCGTGCCGCACGACCCGCCCGCCGTCCCGGAAGCCGTCGCCGCCGTCCTGGACGCCGACTGGGTCGTCCTCGGGCCCGGCTCCTGGTTCTCCTCCGTGATCCCGCACCTGCTGGTGCCGGAGTTGCTCGACGCGCTCACCGAGACGAAGGCCCGCCGGGTACTCTCGCTGAACCTCGCGCCGCAACCCGGAGAAACCGAGGGCTTCTCCCCGCAGCGTCATTTGGAGGTTTTGGGACGACACGCCCCTAAACTCGCCCTGGACGTGGTGCTGGCCGACGAGGCCGCCGTGCCCGACCGCGACTTGCTGACCGATGCCGCCAAACGGTTCGGTGCCGCGGTGGAGCTGGCGCCGGTGGCCCGGACCGACGGTTCTCCTCGGCACGATACGGAGCTGTTGGCAGCCGCGTACGACCGTATTTTTCGGATGCATGGAAGGATCGGCCCATGGCGATGACGGCAGCGGTGAAGGACGAGATCTCCCGGCTCCCCGTCACCCGTACCTGCTGCAGAAAGGCGGAGGTCTCCGCCATTCTGCGGTTCGCCGGCGGCCTTCATCTGGTGAGCGGGCGCATTGTGATCGAGGCGGAGCTGGACACCGCGATGGCGGCCCGCCGGCTCAAGCGGGACGTCCTTGAGATTTTCGGCCACAGTTCCGAACTGATCGTGATGGCGCCCGGCGGACTGCGCCGCGGTTCCCGGTACGTGGTCCGGGTGGTCGCGGGCGGTGACCAGCTCGCCCGGCAGACAGGGCTCGTGGACGGCCGTGGGCGCCCCATCAGAGGCCTCCCCCCGCAGGTGGTCTCCGGGGCCACCTGTGACGCGGAAGCGGCCTGGAGAGGCGCCTTCCTGGCCCACGGCTCGCTCACCGAACCGGGACGTTCCTCCTCCTTGGAGGTGACCTGCCCCGGCCCCGAGGCAGCGCTCGCGCTCGTCGGTGCCGCCCGCCGCCTCTCGATCGCCGCCAAGGCCCGCGAGGTGCGGGGCGTCGACCGGGTCGTCGTCCGGGACGGGGACGCGATCGGCGCCCTCCTCACCCGGCTCGGCGCGCACGAGTCAGTGCTGGCCTGGGAGGAGCGGCGGATGCGCCGCGAGGTCCGCGCCACCGCGAACCGCCTCGCCAACTTCGACGACGCCAATCTGCGCCGCTCCGCGCGCGCGGCCGTCGCCGCCGGAGCGCGGGTCCAGCGGGCGCTGGAGATCCTCGCCGACGACGTCCCCGAGCATCTCGCCGCGGCCGGCCGGCTGCGCATGGACCACAAGCAGGCCTCCCTGGAGGAGCTGGGTGCCCTCGCCGACCCGCCGCTGACCAAGGACGCCGTGGCGGGCCGGATCCGCCGGCTGCTCGCCATGGCCGACAAGCGCGCCCAGGACCTCGGTATCCCGGGGACCGAGTCCAACCTCACCGAGGAGATGGCCGACGCGGGCTGACGTGGCCTCGCCACAGGCTGACGGAGCCTCACAGCAGGTCTGACGGACCCTCAACATGCCGGTGCCGGTGCCCGTTTCGGGTGCCGGTACCGGCATTTGCGGCGTGTTGGCGCCCCCTTGACTGGATCATGAAGTGTCATGAGCCTGGCATCTGTCCGCCAACGTGGCGGACCATCGCTAGGGGGGTACATGAGACGCAGAGCGAGAACGATCCTCGCTGTCGGCACTCTCGTCCTGGGCGGCGCGGGACTCGCACCCGTCGCCGTCGCCGCGCAGCACGCCGGCACACCCGGCGCCGACGAGGTCAAGGTCTTCCGCGCCGAGGTCACCAAGGCGCAGATTCCCCTGCTGCTCGCGGCCGGCCAGGACGGTCAGGAACTCGGGGAGCGGACGCAGGGCAAGGGCACCTCCACGGTCGAGGTCTACCTCACCGACAAGCAGGCCGCCCAGCTCGAGGGCAAGGGCGTCCACCTCAAGGAGCACACGCTCACGGCGAGGGCACGCGCGCGCGTGGCCGCCGCCGGAGACGGCGTCTTCCGGCCGTACAGCGGACCCGGGAACCTCAAGGAGGAGATCCTCCGGACCGCCCAGCGGAACCCGGGCCTGACCAAGGTCGTCTCCATCGGCAAGACCCTGCGGGGACAGGACATCCTCGCGCTCAAACTGACCAAGGGCGCGAAGCAGACCAAGGACGGCGCCAAGCCGTCGGTCCTGTACATGTCCAACCAGCACGCGCGTGAATGGATCACGCCGGAGATGACCCGCCGGCTGATGCACTACTACCTGGACAACTACTCCAGGGACAAGCGCGTCAAGAAGATCGTCGACTCGACCGAACTGTGGTTCGTCCTGTCCGCGAACCCCGACGGCTACGACTTCACCCACCGGGCCGACGGCGACCGCCAGTGGCGCAAGAACATGCGCGACGTCAACGGCGACGGCGCCATCACCGCCGGCGACGGCGTCGACCTCAACCGCAACTTCGCCTACAAGTGGGGCTACGACAACGAGGGTTCGTCCCCGTCCCCCACCAGCGAGACCTACCGCGGTGCCCGCCCCGGCTCGGAGCCCGAGACCAAGGCCCTGGACGCCTTCGAGAAGCGCGTCGGCTTCAAGTACGGCGTCAACTACCACTCCGCCGCCGAACTCCTCCTCTACGGGGTCGGCTGGCAGGTGGCGTCGCCCAGCCCCGACGACGTCGTCTACAAGTCGCTCGCCGGTACCCCGGAGAAGTCCGCCATCCCCGGCTACCACCCCCAGCTCTCCTCCGAGCTGTACACCACCAACGGCGAGGCGGACGGCCACGCGGCCAACGTCAACGGCATGGGGATGTTCACCCCCGAGATGTCGACCTGCGAGACCGCGTCGAACCTCTACCCGGACGACCGCTGGAACGCGGCCGACTGCGCCTCGGTCTTCACCTTCCCGGACGACAGGAAGCTGATCCAGCAGGAGTTCGCCAAGAACATCCCGTTCGCCCTGTCGGTCGCCGAGTCCGCGGCCAGGCCCGACCAGCCGAAGTCCTCGGTCGGCATCGCCGCCCCCGACTTCACCCCGGCCCCCTTCACCACCTCGTACTCGCGCGGCGCCGACCAGGAGGTCTCGGTCGTCGTACGCAAGTCCGTGCGCCACAAGGAACTCAAGTACCGCGTCAACGGCGGCCGTACGCAGTACACGGCGCTCAAGAGGTGGAAGGGCGGCAAGACCTTCGGCGGTGACGACAACCTCTACTTCGACGAGTACCGCGCCAAGGTCACCGACGGAAAGCCGGGCGACAAGGTCGAGGTCTGGTTCACCGGCCAGACGCAGGCCGGCAAACCCACCAAGAGCACACGGTTCACGTACACGGTCGCCGAAATCCCGCGCGCGGACACCCTCGTCGTCGCCGAGGAGGGCGCGACCGCCACACAGACACAGGCCTACGCCGACGCGCTGAAGGCCAACGGCAGGAAGCCGCTCGTCTGGGACGTCGCCGCCCTGGGCGCGCCCGACTCGCTCGGCGTGCTGCGCCACTTCAAGACGGTCGTCCACTACACGGGCGCCGTACGGCCGGGCAACGCCACCCAGCTCCAACTGCGCGCCTACCTCAACGAGGGCGGCAAGCTGATCGAGGCCGGCGAGAGCGCGGGCGGCGCCGTCGACCTCGGCGGGGGCGCCCTGTCGAACGACTTCAGCCAGTACTACCTGGGCGCCTACGACCGTACGACCCTGCCGTCGGTCAGCGCCTTCACCGGCTCCGGGAAGCTCACCGGGGTCACCGGCGACCTCGGTGGCGCGCCGGGCAACCCGCTGGACGCCGCCGGGTCCTTCAGCGTCACCTCGGACAACCTGGCGGCGGCGGCCTTCCCGCAGTTCGCCAGCGCGGGCGCGGGCGGCTACCCCGGGACCCCGAACCCGTACGGACCGTACGCGGGCTCCTTCATGGCGGCCGTCACGCACACCGACTACGCGTGGAACCGGCTCACCCGCACCATCGACCTCACCGGGGTCGGCGCGGCGGACACGCCCACCTTCCGTACCCAACTTCTGTGGGACACGGAGGAGGGCTACGACCACGTCGTGCTCGAAGCCCACACGGCGGGGGCCGACGACTGGACCACGCTCCCGGAGAAGGGCGGCGCCACCAGCACGAGTGTGCCCCTCGACTGCGAGGAGGGGTTCTTCATGAAGGGCCACCCCGCTCTCAGCCGCTATCTGACCCTCGGCCCGGACGCCTGCACGCCCACCGGGACCAGCGGCTCCTGGAACAGCCTCACCGGGGCCTCCACGGGCTGGCAGCAGGTCAACTTCGACCTCTCCGCCTACGCGGGCAAGAAGGTGGAGATCTCGCTCAGCTACATCACCGACCCCGGCTCCGGCGGACGCGGCGTCCTCGCCGACAACGCCACCCTCGTGACCGGCGGCACGGCGGGCCCGGTCGAGGGCTTCGAGACGTCCCTGGGCGCCTGGAGCACCCCCGGACCGCCCGCGGGCAGTCCCAAGGTCACCACGGACTGGAGCCGGTCGGGCGAGCTGTTCAAGACCTACGGAGCGGTCACCACCCGTGACACCGTGCTGCTGGGCTTCGGCCTGGAGCACGTCACCAAGGCGGCCGACCGCAAGGCACTCCTCGGCAAGGCCCTGGCCGCGCTGAAGAACTGAAGAACTGAAGAACTGATCCACCCCGGTCATCAGGGTTCATCAGATGATTCGCGCCGATTTCGATCAGGTAATCACGGCGCAAAACCCGGGCGGTCCGTACCCCTACTGGCGGGTACGGGCCGCCCTGCCGTGTATGGGGCATCTCGATGTCACCGCCAGGGCCTCAGGGAGGTAGGGTCGTAGGCGGTCGGGGACATCCCATACAACTCGCCGGCACGTAAGCCGGCGCACCTAACGAGGAGATCGGTTCGTGACGATCCGCGTAGGCATCAACGGCTTTGGCCGCATCGGTCGTAACTACTTCCGCGCGCTGCTGGAGCAGGGTGCTGACATCGAGATCGTGGCTGTCAACGACCTGGGTGACACCGCGACCACTGCTCACCTTCTGAAGTACGACACGATCCTGGGCCGCCTCAAGGCCGAGGTGTCGCACACCGCCGACACGATCACCGTCGACGGCCACGTCATCAAGGTGCTCTCCGAGCGCGACCCCGCCGACATCCCGTGGGGCGAGCTGGGCGTCGACATCGTCATCGAGTCGACCGGCATCTTCACCAAGAAGGCCGACGCCGCGAAGCACATCGCCGGCGGCGCCAAGAAGGTCCTCATCTCGGCTCCGGCCTCGGACGAGGACATCACGATCGTCCTCGGCGTCAACGAGGAGAAGTACGACGCGGCGAACCACCACATCATCTCCAACGCCTCCTGCACCACCAACTGTGTGGCGCCGATGGCCAAGGTTCTCCTGGAGAACTTCGGTGTCGTCTCGGGCCTGATGACCACGGTGCACGCCTACACCAGCGACCAGCGCCTCCAGGACTTCCCGCACAAGGACCTGCGCCGCGCCCGCGCCGCCGCCGAGAACATCATTCCGGCGAGCACCGGTGCGGCCAAGGCCCTCGGCGTGGTCATCCCGGAGCTGGCGGGCAAGCTCAACGGCATGGCGATGCGTGTTCCGGTCCCGACCGGTTCCGTCACCGACCTCGTCGTCGAGACGGAGCGCGTGGTGACCAAGGAAGAGGTCAACGCCGCGTTCCAGAAGGCCGCCGAGGGCCAGCTCAAGGGCTACCTGGACTACACCGAGGACGCGATCGTCTCCTCGGACATCGTCGGCTGGCCGGCCTCCTGCACCTTCGACGCCTCCCTGACCATGGTCCAGGGCAACAGCGTGAAGATCATCGGCTGGTACGACAACGAGTGGGGCTACTCCAACCGCCTCGTCGACCTCACGGTCTTCGTCGGCAACCAGCTCTGAGTTCCGGAGCAGGCACTTCGATGTGAGCACAGGGCTCGGGCAACGCGACGGCGCGTTGCCCGAGCCCTGCGTCACTCCTTTTTGCGGCTGAACCGCCGCCGCTCTCGCGGACCTGGTTGCTCGCCATCGTGGTTCCTCAATTGATGGCTGATGCCGTCGCGGGAAAATCATTCGGAGCCCTCCCTAGGAGCCCTCTTTCATGAAGACGATCGACGAACTCCTCGCCGAAGGAGTCGACGGCAAGCGGGTCTTCGTCCGCGCCGACCTCAATGTCCCGCTGGCCGACGGCGTCATCACCGACGACGGCCGCATCCGGGCCGTCCTGCCCACCGTCAAGGCCCTCGCGGACGCCGGCGCCAAGGTCGTCGTCGCCTCCCACCTGGGCCGCCCCAAGGGCGCCCCGGACCCCGCCTTCTCCCTGCTGCCCGCCGCCGAGCGCCTCGGCGAGCTCCTGGACGCCCCCGTGGCCTTCGCCCAGGACACCGTCGGCCCCGCCGCCCACGACGCCGTGAACGGCCTCCAGCCCGGCCAGGTCGCGGTGATCGAGAACCTGCGCTTCAACGCCGGTGAGACGTCGAAGGACGACACCGAGCGCGGCGAGTTCGCCGACCAGCTCGCCGCCCTCGCCGACGCCTACGTGGGCGACGGCTTCGGCGCCGTGCACCGCGGCCACGCCTCGGTCCTCGACCTGCCGGCCCGCCTGCCGCACTACGCCGGTTACCTCATCGCCACCGAGGTCGGCGTCCTCAAGAAGCTCACCGAGGACGTCAAGCGGCCGTACGCCGTCGTCCTGGGCGGCGCCAAGGTCTCCGACAAGCTCGCCGTCATCGACCAGCTCCTCGGCAAGGCCGACCGCATCCTCATCGGCGGCGGCATGGTCTTCACCTTCCTCAAGGCGAAGGGGTACGAGATCGGCGCCTCCCTCGTCCAGGAGGACCAGCTCCCGGCCGTCAACGAGTACATCGAGCGCGCCGAGAAGAACGGCGTCGAGCTGATCCTCCCGGTCGACGTACTGGCCGGCTCCGCCTTCCCGGACCTGAAGACCAAGGCTCCCGCGAACCCCGTCACCGTCGCCGCGGACGCCATGCCCGCCGACCGGATGGGCCTGGACATCGGTCCGGAGTCCAGCACGCTGTACGCCTCGAAGCTCGCCGACGCCGGCACCGTCTTCTGGAACGGCCCCATGGGCGTCTTCGAGCACCCCGACTACGCCGAGGGCACCAAGGCGGTCGCCCAGGCCCTCCTCGACTCCCCGGCCTTCACGGTCGTCGGCGGCGGAGACTCCGCGGCCGCCGTCCGCATCCTGGGCTTCGACGAGAACGCATTCGGCCACATCTCGACCGGTGGCGGCGCCTCCCTCGAATACCTCGAGGGCAAGACGCTTCCCGGTCTCGCCGCACTGGAAGGCTGACCCGCACATGACCACTCGCACGCCGCTGATGGCGGGCAACTGGAAGATGAACCTCAACCACCTCGAGGCCATCGCCCACGTCCAGAAGCTCGCCTTCGCCCTCTCGGACAAGGACTACGACGCCTGTGAGGTCGCGGTCCTGCCGCCCTTCACCGACCTGCGTTCCGTACAGACCCTGGTCGACGGCGACAAGCTCAAGATCAAGTACGGCGCGCAGGACATCTCCGCGCACGACACGGGCGCCTACACCGGCGAGATCTCCGGCCCGATGCTGGCCAAGCTCAAGTGCACCTACGTGGCCATCGGCCACTCCGAGCGCCGCCAGTACCACAACGAGACCGACGAACTCGTCAACGCCAAGGTGAAGGCCGCCTACAAGCACGGCCTCACCCCGATCCTGTGCGTCGGCGAGGAGCTGGAGGTCCGTGAGGCGGGCAACCACGTCTCCCACACGCTCGCGCAGGTCGAGGGCGGCCTCAAGGACCTGCCGGCCGAGCAGGCCGAGACCGTCGTCATCGCCTACGAGCCCGTCTGGGCCATCGGCACCGGCAAGGTCTGCGGCGCCGACGACGCCCAGGAGGTCTGCGCCGCGATCCGCGGAAAGCTCGCCGAGCTCTACTCCCAGGACGTGGCCGACGCCGTCCGCATCCAGTACGGCGGCTCGGTGAAGTCCGGGAACGTCGCCGAGATCATGGCGAAGCCCGACATCGACGGCGCACTGGTCGGCGGGGCCTCGCTGGACGCCGAGGAGTTCGTCAAGATCGTTCGGTTCCGCGACCAGTGAGTATGCGCTGAACGAGATCCGTCGTACCCTGGCGGGGCCGAAACTAGTATTTGGTGCGCCGGGCGTTTCCGAATGAGAGTTCAGACCTCGTCGTCCATCAGAATCCGAGGAAGTTGGTCCAGCCGTGGTTTTGGGGTTCTCGATCGCCCTGATCGTCTTCAGCCTGCTGCTGATGCTGCTCGTGCTGATGCACAAGGGGAAGGGCGGCGGCCTCTCCGACATGTTCGGTGGCGGCATGCAGTCGTCCGTCGGCGGCTCCTCGGTCGCCGAGCGCAACCTTGACCGCATCACCGTGGTGCTCGGTCTGCTGTGGTTCGCGTGCATTGTGGTGCTCGGCATCCTGATGAAGGTGAACAACTGATCAGCGGCTGACACCGGTCGTCAAATTCCGGTACGACAGCACATTACGCACGCACATTCCGCACGTAAGGCCCCATGTTCGGTACGCCCCGCCAAGGGCGGCCTATCATGGGGCTTGCGTCTTGGTGCGGGGCATGTAACTCCAAGCACTGGACGCGCGTTGGGCCTTACGTAGACTGAGGCGCTCGCAACGAAGCGAAAACGCCGACTCGCTTCGCGGCACCATTACGCAGGGAGTTACGACCGTGGCAAGTGGCAACGCGATCCGAGGAAGCCGGGTCGGGGCGGGGCCGATGGGCGAGGCCGAGCGTGGCGAGTCCGCGCCACGGCTGCGCATCTCCTTCTGGTGCTCCAACGGGCATGAGACGGTGCCCAGCTTCGCCAGCGACGCGCAGGTGCCCGATACGTGGGACTGCCAGCGCTGCGGCTTTCCGGCCGGACAGGACCGGGACAACCCGCCGGCCCCGCCGCGCAACGAGCCGTACAAGACGCACCTGGCGTACGTACGGGAGCGACGCAGCGACGCGGACGGCGAGGCGATCCTCGCCGAGGCGCTCGCCAAACTGCGGGGCGAGATCTAGGAATTGACGGCCGGTCAGGCACTGACAAGTGCCTGACCGGAGCCGTTTGACGGGGCGTCACCCACCGGCTCCCCGACCGATTGTCAGTGGTGCCCTCTACGGTTTGTGAATCGGCGAACCGCGAGGGGGAATGGTGACGACAGTCGAGTTGGCGGGAGCGCGTGTGCCCGCGTGGCGCGGGGGTTTCGCGCGGTTGTGGAGCGCCGCCGTACTCTCCAGCTTCGGTGACGCGCTGCGCACGGCCGCACTGCACCTGCTCGCCACGACCCTCACCGACAAACCCCTGCTCATCGCCTCCGTGACGGCCTGCGGGTATCTGCCCTGGCTCGTCTTCGGACTGCTCGGCGGGGCCGTCGCGGACCGGGTCGACCAGCGGCGGGCCATGTGGATGGTGGACGCGGTACGAGGGCTGCTGGTCGCCTGCTTCGCCGTGGCCGTCGGCCTCGGACACGCCTCGATCGGCCTGCTCCTCGTGCTCGCCTTCGCGCTGACGACCCTTCAGACCCTCTTCGACAACGCCTCGACAGCGCTGCTGCCCACCCTGGTCGACAAAGAGGCCCTCGGTGCCGCGAACGCCCGTCTGATGACCGGTCAGCACATCGCGGGCGGTCTGCTGGCCGGGCCGGTGGTGCCGGTACTGATCACGCTGGGCGCGGCCGTTCCCTTCGCGGCCGATGCCGTCACCTTCCTGGTCGGGGCGGCCCTGGTCGCCTCCTTGCGGCCCGAGATGTCCGGGCGGGAGCCGAGACCGGCGGGCAGCACCCTGCGCGCGGAGATCACGGCCGGCCTGCGCACCCTGTGGCACGACGGGGCGCTGCGCGGCCTGTGCGCGGCCACGGCACTGTGCAACGTGGGCATGGGCGCCCTGATCGCCATGATCGTCCTGCTGGTCACCGACTGGCTGGACGCGGGCAACGCGGGGTACGCGGCGGCGATGACCGCGTACACGGTCGGCAGCCTCACAGGCGGCGCGCTGAACGGCCGCCTCGTCGGCCGGCTCGGGCGGATACGGGCCGTCCTGCTCGCCGGCACGGTGCAGATCGGTGCGCTGGTGGTCATGGGTTCGGTGCGCAGCCTGGCCGCGCTGGTGGCCGCGATGACGGTGTTCGGGTTCATGGGCATGGTGTGGAACGTCAACACGACGACCCTGATGCAGAGCCGCAGCCCGGCCGGGATGCTGGGCCGGGTCAGCTCCGCCTTCCGTACGCTCGCGGTCGCCGGCGCACCCCTGGGCGCGCTGCTGGGCGGAGCCGTCGCGACGGTGTGGGGAGCCAACACGCCGGCGCTGCTCGCCGCCGCCTTCTTCGTGCTGTCGGTCACCGCGCTGATACCGGCGCTCAAGTCGGACGTATCTGTTGTTGAACCGGACGACGGCAGGACGAAAGCTCGACCGGCCCGCTGATCAATTAGGTTGGGACCGGCAGCGGGGGCCCAGGCAGAAAAGAGGCGGAAGTCCCAGATGAACGCAGACAGCCGTAGCAGGCTCAACCAGACGCCCGAGTGGTCGGCCCTGGCCAAGCACCGGGAGGAGTTGGCGGACACCCATCTGCGGGACCTGTTCGCGAACGACCCCGGGCGCGGCTCCGGGTACACCCTCCAGGTCGGTGATCTGCACATCGACTACTCCAAGCATCTCGTCACCGACGAGACGCTGCGGCTGCTGCGCGAGCTTGCCGCCACGACCGACGTGTTCGGGCTGCGGGACGCCATGTTCCGCGGCGAGAAGATCAACACGACCGAGGACCGCGCGGTGCTGCACACCGCGCTGCGGGCGCCGCGTGACGCGGTGATCGAGGTCGACGGGGAGAACGTCGTACCGGCCGTGCACGCCGTGCTGGACAAGATGGCCGGCTTCGCGGACCGGGTGCGCTCGGGCGAGTGGACCGGTCACACGGGCAAGCGCATCAAGAACGTCGTCAACATCGGCATCGGCGGCTCGGACCTGGGTCCGGCGATGGCGTACGAGGTGCTGCGGGCGTTCACGGCACGGGAGCTGACGTTCCGTTTCGTGTCGAACGTCGACGGCGCCGATCTGCACGAGGCGGTGCGGGACCTGGACCCGGCCGAGACGCTGTTCATCGTCGCGTCGAAGACGTTCACGACGATCGAGACGATCTCGAACGCGACGTCGGCCCGTTCCTGGCTGCTCGCGGGTCTGGGCGGTGCGGAGGAGGCGGTCGCCAAGCACTTCGTGGCGCTGTCGACGAACGGCGGGAAGGTCGCCGACTTCGGCATCGACACGGACAACATGTTCGAGTTCTGGGACTGGGTCGGCGGCCGGTACTCGTACGACTCGGCGATCGGGCTGTCCCTGATGATCGCGATCGGCCCCGACCGGTTCCGGGAGATGCTGGACGGTTTCGCGCTGGTCGACGAGCACTTCCGGACCGCTCCGGCGGAGGCCAACGTGCCGTTGCTGCTGGGGCTGCTGGGTATCTGGTACGGCAACTTCTTCGGCGCGCAGTCGCATGCCGTGCTGCCGTACTCGCACTACCTGTCCAAGTTCACGGCGTACCTCCAGCAACTGGACATGGAGTCCAACGGCAAGTCCGTCGGGCGTGACGGGCTGCCGGTGGAGTGGGAGACGGGGCCGGTGGTGTGGGGCACGCCCGGCACGAACGGGCAGCACGCCTACTACCAGTTGATCCACCAGGGGACGAAGCTCATCCCGGCGGACTTCATCGGCTTCGCCGAGCCGGTCGCGGAACTGAGTGACGGGCTCAAGGGCCAGCACGACCTGCTGATGGCCAACTTCTTCGCGCAGACGCAGGCGCTGGCCTTCGGGAAGACGCCGGAGGAGGTGCGGGCGGAGGGGGTGCCGGAGGAACTGGTGACCCACAAGACGTTCCTCGGCAACCACCCGACGACGACCGTGCTCGCGCGGGAGCTGACTCCGTCCGTGCTCGGGCAGTTGATCGCGCTGTACGAGCACAAGGTGTTCGTGCAGGGGGCTGTGTGGAACATCGACTCGTTCGACCAGTGGGGGGTCGAGCTGGGGAAGGTGCTGGCGAAGCGGGTTGAGCCGGCGTTGACGGAGGGGGCCGAGGTGGCGGGGCTCGACGCGTCGACGCGGGCGCTGGTGGCTACGTATCGGGAGCTGCGGGGTCGGTAGGGAGGTTTGTTCGCCCCGCCGCCCCTTCCCGTCCCGTCCCTGGGGG
>NZ_LIQQ01000272.1 GCF_001418565.1 Streptomyces graminilatus
CGGTGGCGTCGGGGACGCGGCGATCGTGGGGTCGAACCTGGCCGGTGCCGCGAAGATCATCGCCGTGGACATCGACGACAACAAGCTCGCGACCGCCCGCAAACTGGGCGCGACCCACACGGTCAACTCCAAGGAGACCGACGCCGTCGAGGCGATCCGTGAGCTGACCGGCGGCAACGGCGCCGACGTCGTGATCGAGGCGGTGGGCCGCCCGGAGACGTACAAGCAGGCGTTCTACGCCCGTGACCTCGCCGGAACAGTCGTCCTCGTCGGGGTGCCGACGCCGGAGATGAAGCTCGAACTCCCGCTGATCGACGTCTTCGGGCGGGGCGGCTCGCTGAAGTCGTCCTGGTACGGCGACTGCCTGCCCTCCCGCGACTTCCCGATGCTCATCGACCTCTACCTCCAGGGCCGCCTCCCCCTGGACGCCTTCGTGACCGAGACCATCGCGCTCGACGAGGTCGAGAAGGCGTTCGAGCGGATGCACGGCGGCGACGTCCTGCGCTCGGTGGTGGTGCTGTGATGGCGAGCGGCGCACGTATCGAACGTCTGGTCACCTCGGGCACGTTCTCGCTCGACGGCGGCACCTGGGACGTCGACAACAACGTGTGGATCATCGGCGACGAGAGCGAGGCGGTCGTCATCGACGCCGCCCACGACGCCGACGCCATCGCGGAGGCACTCGGCGGCCGTACCCTCCGGGCGATCCTCTGCACCCACGCCCACAACGACCACATCGACGCGGCCCCGGCCCTCGCCGAGCGCACCGGCGCCCCGATCCTCCTCCACGGCGACGACCTGCCCCTGTGGAAGCAGACCCACCCGGACCGGGAACCCGACGGTGAACTGGCCGAGGGCCAGGTCCTCGCCGTGGCCGGTGTCGAGCTGACCGTGCTGCACACTCCCGGCCACGCCCCGGGCGCGGTCTGCCTCTACGCACCCGCCCTGGGCGCCCTCTTCGGCGGCGACACGCTCTTCGCGGGCGGCCCCGGCGCCACCGGCCGCTCCTACTCCCACTTCCCGACGATCGTGGACTCGATCCGCGACCGCCTGCTGACCCTGCCCGGCGACACCGTCGTATACACCGGGCACGGGGACACGACCACGGTCGCCGCCGAGGCCCCGCACCTCCAGGAGTGGATCGACCGCGGTTTCTGACCGGGCAGGTACTGCCCCAGTACCTGCCCCAGTACCTGCCCCAGTACCTGCCCCAGTACCTGCCCCAATACCTGCCCCAATACCTGCCCAACGCCTGCCCGATGCCTGTCCGAGCTGCTGTGACGCGCTCGTTCCGGCATCGGGCTCGCTTGGTTTCGCGTTGTGCAATGTGCGCGATGTTGTTCAGGGCGCAACTTGCGCAGGGGCTCACGCGGGCTCCCGGGACTTCTTGACAAGGGTTCTGGGCGCCCTCAGACTGACGTTGCGCTTACCGCAATCCGTTTCGCTATACGCACCGAGGTGTCATGATGATTCCCGCGTGCCGTCTCGCGGATCTCCCGCGAGGTGAGGCCTTCCGGCTCGACATCGACCCGCCCGTCTCGGTGTTCCACACCGACGACGGCGAGGTCTTCGCCATCGACGACACCTGCACCCACCAGGATGCCTCGCTCGCCGACGGCTGGCTGGAGGGCTGCGAGGTGGAATGCCCGCTGCACGCCTCGAAGTTCGACCTGCGCACCGGCGCGGTGGACTCCCCGCCGGCCAAGCTGCCGGTGCGGACCCACGAGGTCGTCGTCGAGGACGGCATGATCTACGTACGGGTGTCCGCGGACGCCCCCAACCTGCCGCCCTGCATCGCCTCCCGGCTCGCCGGGGGTCCCGCGTGAGAACGGTGGCCGTGGTGGGCGCCTCGCTGGCCGGACTGTCGGCGGCGCGCTCCCTGCGCGAACAGGGGTACGACGGGCGGCTGGTCCTCATCGGCGACGAGGTCCACCGCCCGTACGACAGGCCGCCCCTGTCCAAGGAGTTCCTGGCCGGAACCCTCGGCGAGGCGGAACTCGGACTGGAGACGGACGGCGAGGACCTGCGCGCCGAGTGGCTGCTCGGCACCCGCGCGACCGGCCTCGACCGCACCGACCGGTCCGTCCGCCTCGCCGACGGCCGGGACGTCCGCGCCGACGGAGTCGTCATCGCGACCGGCGCCGCCGCCCGTACCCTGCCGGGCGCCGACGGCATCACCGGCGTGCACACCCTGCGCACCCTCGACGACGCCCGCGCCCTGCGCGACGAACTGGCCCGGGGCGGACGCCTGGTGGTGATCGGCGGCGGCTTCATCGGCGCCGAGGTCGCCTCCACCGCGTACGCCCTCGGCCTCGACGTCACGGTCATCGAGGCCGCCCCGACGCCACTGGCCGGCCCCCTCGGCGAGACCATGGGCGCCGTCGTCTCCGGCCTCCACACCGACCACGGCGTACGGCTGCTGTGCGGGGTCGGCGTCAAGGGGCTGAGCGGGGAGGATCGGGTCGAGGCCGTTCTGCTCGACGACGGGCGCAGCGTGCCCGCCGACATCGTCGTCGTCGGGGTGGGCGCGCGGCCCTGCGTCGAGTGGCTGGCAGGGTCCGGCGTCGACCTCGACAACGGCGTCAAGTGCGGCGCCGACGGCCGCACCAGCCTCGCCGGTGTGGTCGCGGTCGGCGACTGCGCCAACTGGTACGACCCCCGGGTTGGCGCGCACCGCCGGGTCGAGCACTGGACGGGCGCGCTGGAGCGGCCGGCTGCCGCCGTGGCGACGCTGCTGGCGGGCGGCGCGGTTGAGCCGGGGGTGCCCCGGCCGCCGTACTTCTGGTCCGATCAGTACGGGGTGAAGATTCAGTTCGCCGGTTATGCGGGTGGCGCTGACAGCGTGACTGTCGAAGAGGGTGCCGTCGGCGACCGTAACGTGCTGGCTGTTTACCGGCGGGCCGGGGAGCCGGTGGCTGTGCTGGGGATGAATCAGCCGCGGCTGTTTGTGCGGCTGCGTAAGCAGTTGAGTGCGGTGCCGGGGGCGCGGTGATTCGGCTGTCGGCCGGTGGGGGCTGGTCGCGCAGTTCCCCGCGCCCCTTGAGAGGGGCTGCGCCCCCTCAAGTGCGCTACGCCATCGCTAGTTGATCGATACACATGACCACGACCACGACCACCACCATGACGTTTCTCCGAGGAGTGAGTGCACCGTGACCTCGAACAGCCTGCCCGACAGTCTGATCGCCACCCTCCCCGGCTCCTCCTACACGGACGCGGGGATCTTCGCCCAGGAGCAGGAGCGCATATTCGAGACCATGTGGTTCTGTGTCGCGCGCGCCTCCGAACTGGCGAAGCCCGGAGCTTTCCGGACCGTTGACGTGGGCCGGGAGAGCATCCTCGTGACGCGGGCGCGGGACAACTCGATCCGCGCCTACTTCAACGTCTGCCGGCACCGTGGCGCCAAGCTCTGCACGGAGGAGTCCGGCGAGGTCAAAAGGGCCTTCCAGTGCCCGTACCACGCCTGGACGTACGGCCTGGACGGCAAGCTCGTCGCCGCGCCCAACCTGACCAAGATGCCCGACGTCGGGCGTACCGAGTACGGCCTGGTCGCCGTGGCCGTCCGTGAGTGGCTCGGCTATGTCTGGGTCTGCCTCGCGGAGAACCCGCCCTCCTTCGAGGAGGACGTGCTGGGCGCCGTGGTGGAGCGGCTGGGTGACATGGAGTCGATCGAGCGGTACGACATCGACAACCTCTCGGTCGGCAAGCGGATCGTCTACGACGTGAAGGCCAACTGGAAGCTCATCATCGAGAACTTCATGGAGTGCTACCACTGCGCCACGATCCACCCCGAACTCACCGAGGTGCTCCCCGAGTTCGCCGACGGCTACGCCGCCCAGTACTACGTCGGCCACGGCGCCGAGTTCGGCGGGGAGATCCAGGGGTTCACCATCGACGGCTCCGAGGGCCTGGACCGCATCCCGAGTGTCGCCGAGGAGCAGGACCGCCGCTACTACGCGATCACCATCAAGCCGCAGGTGTTCATCAACCTCGTACCCGACCACGTGATCTTCCACCGTATGTACCCGGTGGCCGCCGACCGCACGATCGTCGAGTGCGACTGGCTGTACCTCCCGCACGTCGTCGAGAGCGGCAAGGACGTCAGCCGTTCCGTGGAACTCTTCGACCGCGTCAACCTCCAGGACTTCGAGGCCTGCGAACGCACCCAGCCGGGCATGCACTCCCGGCTCTACGCCAAGGGCGGTGTCCTGGTCCCCAGCGAGCACCACATCGGCGCGTTCCACGACTGGGTCAACGAACGCCTGGGCACACGCCCTTAAAGGGGGCGCAGCCCACCTTTAAGAGGCGCGGGGCTGTATCTGATCTGCGGCTCCGCCGCGGGGCGCGACCAGCCCCCACCGGGCCCGCACCCGACGAACTCAGCCCAGATACCCCATACGCCGACTGATCTCGGCCGCCCCCTTGACGAGGATCGGCGCCATCTCATGCAACCGCTCAGCGGTGAACCGGTAAGAGGGCCCGGACGCACTCACCGCCGCCACAACCGTCCCCGTGTGGTCGCGGATCGGCGCGGCCATCGCGTGCAGGCCGAGCTCCAGTTCCTCCTGCGTCCACGCGTACCCCCGCTCCAACGCCTCCCCGAGATCCTTCTCCAGCTTGGCCCTCGCGGTGATGGTGTGCGGAGTGACCTTCTTCAGGCCGGCCCCGGTCAGCAGCGCGCCCCGCTCCTTCGCGGGCAGGTGGGCCAGCAGGATCTTGCCGCTGGAGGTGGCGTGCAGCGGGGTGAGCTGGCCGACCCAGTTGTACGCGCTGACGGCCCCAGGGCCACGCGCCTCGAACAGGTTGACGGCGTAGTGCTCCTGCAGGACGGCGATGTTGACGGTCTCGCCGATCTCCTCGGCGAGCTGCTCGCAGATCTTGCGGCCCTGCTGGGTGATGTCGATACTGCCCGTGACCGCGCCGGCCAGCCGGACGATGCCGAAGCCGAGACGGTACTTGCCGCGCTCGCCCGCCTGCTCCACCAGACCGCGCGCCTCCAGGGCACCGAGCAGCCGGAAAGCGGTGGATTTGTGAACATCTATCTCGGCCGCGACCTCGCTCACACCCGCCTCGCCGCGCTGGGCGAGGATCTCCAGAACGCTGATCGCGCGGTCGACCGACTGCACCCCGCCGGCCTGCGAATTGGACGTTTCGGCGTCCGTGCTGTGGTTGCTCACAGCGAAACTATACGCGCGGTAAACAACACCACGGCAAGAAACGGCCCGGAAACCGTGGCCTAACCAAGACCTTGCATGTTGCGCGTCCCGCAACCTGGTGCGCATAGCGCTACTCGATTAGCATGCCTGGCGTATCTACGGCGCGAGCGAGACGAGAGATCATGGCTCCCCTGCAATACGACTTCGTGATCGTCGGCGGCGGTTCGGCCGGCAGCGCACTTGCGAACAGGCTCTCCGCGGACCCGGCGAACCGGGTGCTCGTCCTGGAGGCCGGCCGGCGCGACCACCCGTGGGACGTCTTCATCCACATGCCCGCGGCGCTGACCTACCCCATCGGCAGCCGGTTCTACGACTGGAAGTACGAGTCCGAGCCGGAACCCCACATGGGCGGCCGGCGCATCTACCACGCGCGCGGCAAGGTGCTCGGCGGCTCCAGCAGCATCAACGGCATGATCTTCCAGCGCGGAAACCCCCTGGACTACGAGCGCTGGGCGGCCGACGCCGGCATGGAGAGCTGGGACTACGCGCACTGTCTGCCGTACTTCCGGCGCATGGAGAACTGTCTCGCCGCCGACCCGGACGACGAGTTCCGGGGCCACGACGGCCCCCTCGTCCTCGAACGCGGCCCCGCCACCAACCCCCTCTTCGGCGCCTTCCAGAAGGCCACCGAGGAAGCGGGGTACGCGCCCACCGACGACGTCAACGGGTACCGGCAGGAGGGCTTCGCCAAGTTCGACCGGAACGTCCACCGGGGGCGCCGGCTGTCGGCCTCCAAGGCGTACCTCAAGCCCGTACGGAAGCGGCCGAACCTCACCGTCAAGACGCGCGCCTTCGTGAACCGCGTCCTCTTCGAGGGCAAGCGGGCCGTCGGTGTCGAGTACCAGCACGGCAGGAAGGCGCCCCAGCAGGTCCGCGCCAAGGAGGTCATCCTCTGCGGCGGCGCGATCAACTCCCCGCAACTGCTCCAGCTCTCCGGCGTCGGCAACGCGGAGGAACTGAGCGCCCTCGGCGTCGACGTCGTCCACGACCTCCCCGGCGTCGGCGAGAACATGCAGGACCACCTGGAGGTGTACGTCCAGTACGCCTGCAAGCAGCCCGTCTCCATGCAGCCGTACATGGCGAAGTGGCGCGCCCCCTTCATCGGCCTGCAATGGCTGTTCCGCAAGGGCCCGGCCGCCACGAACCACTTCGAGGCCGGCGGCTTCGCCCGCAGCAACGAGGACGTCGACTACCCCAACCTGATGTTCCACTTCCTGCCGATAGCCGTCCGCTACGACGGCTCCTCCCCGGCCGGCGGCCACGGCTACCAGGTGCACGTGGGGCCCATGTACTCCGACGCCATCGGCTCGGTGAAGATCAAGAGCAAGGACCCGCGCGAGCATCCGGCGCTGCGCTTCAACTACCTCTCCACCGAACAGGACCGGCGCGAGTGGGTCGAGGCGATCAGGGTGGCGCGCAAGCTCCTCAACCAGCCCGCCCTAGCCCCGTACAACGACGGCGAGGTCTCTCCCGGGCCCGGGGTGGCGACGGACGAGGAGATCCTCGACTGGGTCGCCAAGGAGGGCGAGACGGCCCTGCACCCGTCCTGCACCTGCAAGATGGGCCCCTCGGAGGACGCCATGGCCGTGGTCGACCCGGAGAGCATGCGGGTGCACGGGGTGGAGGGGCTGCGCGTCGTGGACGCGTCCGTCATGCCCTACGTCACCAACGGCAACATCTACGCGCCGGTGATGATGATCGCCGAGAAGGCCGCCGATCTGATCCTCGGCAAGCAGCCGCTGCCGCCCTCCAAGGCCGCGTACTACCGTCACCGTGACCGTGACAGCGAAGTACAGCAGGCGGAGTAGACAGCGATGGGTGCCTCAGGGCTCGGAGAACAGCGACAGCGGGAGAAGGCGGAGAAGGCGGACAAGGGGGAGCAGGGGGAGCGGCCGGGGCCGCAGGGGCTCCGGGAGCTGCTGGAACGCGTTCGCTACGAGGTGCTGCCCGCGAAGGCGACGGAGGAGAAGGTCCTGGCCCATGTCCCGCGCGATGTCGTCGTCACCGTGACGGCGTCGCCGGTGAAGGGGCTGGACCCGACCCTCGATCTCACGGACCGGCTGGCGGCGCACGGCTATCGCGTGGTCCCGCACGTACCGGCGCGACTGCTGCGGGACGACGCCCACCTGAAGGACGTCGTCGACCGGCTCCGGGAGGCGGGCGTGGACGACGTCTTCGTGCCGGCGGGCGACGCGGATCCACCGGCCGGGCCCTACGAGGGTGCCCTGCCGGTGCTGCGCGGGCTGAGTGAACTGGGCGAACTGGACGAACCTGGCAGCCCGTTCACACACGTCGGCATCACCGGCTACCCCGAGAGCCATCCGCTCATCCACGACGACGTCACCATCCAGGCCATGTGGGACAAGCGCGAGCACGCCACGTACATCGTCAGCAACCTGTGCTTCGACGCGCGCGTGCTGGGGGAGTGGGTGGGGCGTATACGGGCGCGGGAGGTCTCCCTTCCCGTGTACGTGGGTGTCGCGGGGCCGGTGGAGCGGGCGAAGCTGCTGTCGATGGCGACGAAGATCGGGGTCGGGGAGTCGACGCGCTTCCTGACGAAGCACGCGTCGTGGTTCCTGCGGTTCGCGACGCCCGGCGGATACTCCCCGGAGAGGCTGCTCGCCCGCACGGAGGCGGCGCTCACGGCGCCCGGGGCGGGGGTGGCGGGCCTGCACCTGTTCACGTTCAACCAGATCGCGGAGACGGAACGCTGGCGGCGGGCTTTGCTTGACCGGCTGGGCGGCTGAGGTTCGCCTTGGGGGCGTCCTCTGCGTCGGCCTTGCTGCGTCGGCGTACGGGCCGGCGGCGTTCGCCGGCCCGTACGTTTAACTCGCGAGCAATGGATTTAGTCGGAACGGGATTTCGTGAATCAGCAGTGGTCGGTGCTCGTCCCGTACCAACCGCCCCATGTGTTGGTCGCGTAGTCGTTGTAGTTGCAGTAGTGGTTCCCTGCCGACGTCATGACCCTGACGGCCTTTCCGGCGGGGCTCTCGAAGAAGCCGTCCACGTACAGGGCCCTGCCGTTGCCGGGCATCTCTTTCCAGCCCCCCGATCCTATCCAGGCGTGAAAGATGGCTCCCGAGGGCGCCACGCCGAAGCATTCGGGCGACCCGTACACCCAGTTCTTCTGGAACACGGGGTACTCGTTGAAGGTTCCGGTGGATCCGAGACAGGTTACCGAAGACGCTGCCGCTGAGGCGGGTGACGTGGAGACACCCACCGCACCGAGTGCCGCGACTGACATCGCGGTGGCAGTGGCAGCCATGCGAAGACGAGACTTCACGAGCTTCTCCTCTGTTCAGTTCGACCAATACCGAATGGGCTGACCTCAAGCTATGTGAGCCCGAAACGATCTACAAGCGCACCTTTCGGCTACTCACGGATAAATGGACTGTTGGATTCCATAAGGGGGAATGATTCGTACCGTTTGAGCTGATGAAACTTTCTTCGCGATTCGTGGTGGGGAATTCGGGTCAATAACACCGTGATGGGTGCGGGTGCGTCATGCCGTACGACGGCCCGGTTTCACCCCTCGTGCACTGGAGCGAAAAAGGCGGTCAAGTTGACCGAAAAGCAAGCGCGCCCGTCGACGGAGTCCGTCGACGGGCGCGCTTGTGTACATGCGTATGCGTGTACGTGTGTGAGGCTGAGGTCAGCCGAAGAGGTTGAAGGAGTTGAGGCCGGCGGCGCCCCTCGCGGCTGCCGCGAAGGTGCCGTTGCCGTTGCCCCGGTAGACCCACAGGGAGCCGGAACCGGTCCGTGTGACGAGGTCGGCGCGACCGTCACCGTTGACGTCGCCGACGGCGGCCAGAGCCGTGGCCGACCTGAAGACCGTACTGCTCACCAGTGTGCGGCTGCCGAAGCTGAACGCACCCGTCGTGCTGCCCGGGTGGAGGTACAGCGCGCCGCCCGAGGTGCGGCCCACGAGGTCGGGGCGTCCGTCGCCGGTGAAGTCGCCGTGGGCGACGAGCTGGGCGTAGGCGTTCCAGCCCGTGCCCAGGCTGCTCCGGCTGCCGAAGCCGCCCTTGCCGTTGCCGGGGTAGCGCCACAGCGTGCCGCCGGAGTCCACCGCCAGCAGGTCGGGCAGGGCGTCGCCGCTGACGTCACCCGGCGCCAGGATCTGCCGGAAGCCCTGCCAGCCGGTGGCGATACGGGTGTTGACCCACTGGCCCGACACCTTGTGCCGCCAGGACAGCGTGCCCGAGGTGGACCGGACCACGTAGTCGAGGACACCGTCGCGGTTCAGGTCGGTCTGGAGCACCTTGTTGTAACCGGCCCAGCCGGACCCGGCCGAACCGTGGTTCGTGAGCGTCGACCCGAGGTACGTGGACGCCGTGCCGCCGCTCGACTTCCTGGCGAACAGGTCGGCCCGGCCGTCACCGGAGGCGTCGGTGTCGTAGATCTGCGCCTGCGTCGCACCCGCGTAGGCGCTGGTCTGGGTGAACACCGGGTAGGTGCCCTTCACCCCGCACCACTTCTCGCTGTCGGTCACACCCCAGGCGAAGACGCCCACGACCCGGCCGCTGACGACCAGCGGGGCGCCGGCGTCACTCACACAGGGTGTGGTGGTGCTGGCGTCGTCGTCGGTGGCGGGCTCGCCCGCGCAGGTCATCAACGACTCCACGAACGCGTCCTGGCCGCCCAGCGCGGTCTTCAGCGCGGCGTCACAGGTGGCGTCCGTCTGCATGGGCAGGGTCGCGGACTTCAGTACGTCCGACTCGCCCGTCCCGAGACGCGCGGTGCCGGTCACACCCCACCCGGCGATCGTGGCCTTGTTCCCGGCCGCGTACAGCGCGGTGTCGCTCGCGAGGGCGGTCCGAATGGGGGTGTACGGCAGTGTGCCGTTGAGGGTGAGCACGGCGATGTCGTGCGTGACGCCCGACGGGCGGTAGGAGGGCTGGGCCCACTGACGCTTGACGCCGATCTCGATACTGCCGTTGAGGTCGCCCCGGTTCGTCGATCCGGCCAGGATCACGGCCCGGTCCCGGTTGGTCCAGTTACGGCCGTACACGCACTGGGCGGCCGTCAGGACCTTGTTGGGCGCGACCAGCGCGCCGTTGCAGAACCACAACTGGTCCTGGCCGTCCAGGTAGAAGAGCTGGACCATGTACGGGGCCTTGCTGATGGTGGTCTCGGAGCCACCCACGATCCGGGGAGAGGCGGCGCCGCCAGAGGCCCTGCCCGCGCGGTTCTCGGCGCTGTAGTGCCGGATGCTCGCGTCCACCGCGGCACCACTCGCCGTACGGCTCGTGATGGCCGTATCACTGGCGGCTGACGCGGAGTTGGCGGTCAGCCCCGTGCCGACCAGTCCGATCACGACCGCGGTGACGGTGAGGGATCTGCGTATCCGGTGTGTCCATGGATCTCTGCCGTGCTGAGTGTGAACCACTCGACCTCCAGGCGAAGAAGAAGCGTCTCGGAACGTGACTTTCCATCGGATCGCCAACGATTTCCGATCATCGGCAACACATGCTAACCGGAACCGATTTCACCACTCCGTTCCCAACCAGTGGGCTGGGTCACGCTGTTGGGGGCTCGCGAGCAGAGATCGCTCGTGAGTCCGGTGAGGCAAGCACGCCTTGACAATTCGAAACTGTCAAGGCGTACTTGCCTCATGACTCTTCCGGACCTGGACGATCTCATCGCGGAAGTCGACCGGAGATGCGACACCGCACACCGCCCCGGCGGACAGGAACAGCCCGACTGGCTCGCTCTGCTCACCGTGGCCGCCCAACTCGCGGGCCATCTACAGGCCCTGGCGGACGACCTGGTCGAGGACTATGTCGAGCACTGCCGGATGCACGGCAACTCGTGGACGGACATCGGAGCGTCCCTGGGTGTGACCCGGCAGGCGGTCCAGCAGCGCTTCCACGCCCCGCACAAGCGCTACAGCCCCGAGGCGATGACCGACGACCTCCGCCAGGCGATGGTCCACGTCAAGCAGGCGGCGGTGCACCACCGCAACAACTACATCGGCACCGAGCACCTGCTCTGGGGGCTGACCGCGGAGGACAACAGCGCCACCCGACTGCTGCAGACCGTCGGCGTCTCACCGGAATCGGTCCACCGATCCGTCGGAACCCGGCTGAGCATGGGTGCCTCGCAAGCAGCCGAGCGAATCGCCTGGACCCCCTACTCCCGCAAGGCGATCGCCCTCGCGGAGACACGATCCGAGCAGAAGGGCTCCGACCGCATCGACTGCGAGGACCTGCTGATCGGTCTGGCCCAGGTCGGCCGGGGAGCGGCCGCCACCGTCCTGACCGACGCCGGTTTCGACCCGGCAACCCTCGCCCCCGCGCCTGCCGACACCTGAGCGCGCGGCACAGTTCGGGGGGTCGCGGCCCGGACTGCGAGAACGAGTCCACAGGCCCGGATTCACCGGATTCAATCGAGGCACTCCACCGACTTTCGTCTCACTCAAGTCCGGGCACCGCAGGTCGGGACCGCGTGATGCCCGGACTACCTGAGGCGGAACACGAAGTGCACAGTCGCAGGGTGCCGGCAGCAGGCGTCAACCGAGCGCGAACGACGCCCGCTGCCGCCACCTCGACCCGTCGTGGACCAGGAGATCGACCGACGATACGCGGGCGGTGACGGGAAGCCGGCCACGAAGGCCGGCCTCAGCCTCCTCCAGGACGGCGTCGTCCTGGCCCTGGGCGACAGTCAGATGCGGGACGATGTCGTCGAACCGCCCGCCGAACGGAGGGGTCTGCGGCCACCGGTCCCGGACAGCCTCCGTGAGTGTGCGGAACGAGGCGTCCGGCTCGGGCGTGAGATACAGAATCCCGGGGAATCGCCCGCAACGCTCGAACCGGGCCTCGAAGGACCTGTGCCGCCCGATCACCTCACCGATGGCAGCGCAGGTCTCCCTGTCGATGCGGCTTTCGTCGAGGAACGGGAAGAGCACGGTGACGTGCGCCGGGACACCCGCACGAGCGGAGGGGTCCAGCCGGTCCCGCCATGACTGAACAGCAGGTTCCGCCTCCGGCACCCTCACGATCAGTCCCGACCGCCCTGCTCGCGATTCGCTGGAATCGTGACCCGCCATCGCACATGTCTATCAGCGGGCCCAGAAGGCAGCGACCGTTTATGGCCGCTCGCCGTCGAACCCACGGCCGACAGCCCCAAAAACCCGCCCAGCCTTCGTATACGCAATCGCGCACGTAATCCCGTACGTAATCGCCCCCCTCAGCGAAACACCACCGTCCGGCTCCCCTCCACCATCACCCTGCTCTCGCTGTGCCACTTCACCGCGTGGGCCAGTACCTGGGCCTCCACGTCCCGCCCCACCGTCACCAGCTCGCCGGGGCCGAGGGAGTGGTCCACCCGGACCACGTCCTGCTCGATGATCTGGCCCTCGTCCAGCTCGGGCGTCACATAGTGGGCCGTCGCGCCCACCAGCTTCACGCCGCGCTCGTACGCCTGGTCGTACGGGCGTGCGCCCTTGAAGCTGGGGAGGAAGGAGTGGTGGATGTTGATCGCCTTGCCGTCCAGTTCCTTGCACAGGTCGTCGGAGAGGACCTGCATGTAGCGGGCCAGGACCACCAGGTCGATGTCCAGCTCCCGTACCAGTTCCAGCAGTCGCGCCTCCGCCTCCGGCTTGGTGTCCCGGGTCACCGGGATGTGGTGGAAGGGGATGCCGTAGCTCTCCGCCAGGCCCTCGAAGTCGCGGTGGTTGGAGACGATCGCCGGGATCTCGATGTTCAGGCCGCCCGTGCGGCGGCGGAAAAGCAGGTCGTTCAGGCAGTGGCCGAACTTGGACACCATGATCAGGGTGCGGGTCGGGGTGGACGCGTTCCGCAGCGTCCAGGAGATGCCGTAGGCCTCGGCCACGGGACCGAATCGGTAACGCAGGTTTTCCAGGTCCGCGTTCGGATCGGAAACATCGAAGTGGACCCTCATGAAGAAACGGCCCTGGAGCCGATCATCGAACTGCTGGCTCTCCAGGATGTTTCCCGAGTTCCGGACGAGAAAGCCGCTCACGGCGTGGACCAGCCCCGAGCTGTCGGGACACGAGAGGGTCAGGACGTACTCACTGCCAGTGACTGTGGCTGTAGGGGGCTTGGGGGACATGTCGGCCTCCGTCGGTGCGTATTGCACAACATGGTGAGCGATACGCAACATGGTCGGGTCGGTGGCCGCTGCGGTCAAGGGCGGGGGTGATGAGGGGTCTCTGCTGGACCCTGTCGAATGACCCCTGTCGAAATCGTCATCCGCCAACTACTTGACGTAGGTCTTCACATTCGCGAGGGTGTTCCACCACAAGCAATTGGGTGCACGATGCGCAACGAATTTCTGTTGAAAGGCTTGGCGCGTGGCAGACCTGTACGTGGACGGTGAATGGCGGGAACCGGTGGCCGGTGGCCGCCGCGAAATACGATGTCCCGCTGACGGCAGGCTGGCCGCCACCGTCTCGGAAGGGACGCGTCCCGACGCCGAGGCCGCGATCGCCGCCGCCCGCCGTGCCTTCGACACCGGACCCTGGCCGCGTACTCCCGAACGGGAGCGCGGCCAGTTGCTGCTGCGGGCCGCGGACATCATCGAGCGGGACGCCAAGGAGTTCGCCCGCGCCGAGTCGCTGGACACCGGCAAGCGGCTGGTGGAGAGCGAGTACGACATCGCCGACGTCGTCGCTTGCTTTCGCCACTACGGCGGGATCGGCGGCACCGACGCCGGGCGGGTGATCGACACCGGCCGCGACGATGCCGTCAGCAGAGTGGTGTACGAGCCTGTCGGGGTCTGCGGGCTCATCACCCCCTGGAACTATCCCCTCCTCCAAGCCAGCTGGAAAGTAGCCCCGGCCCTCCTCGCCGGCAACACCTTCGTCCTCAAGCCCAGTGAGCTCACCCCCTCCACCTCCGTCCTGCTGATGCGGGCGCTGGCGGAAGCCGGGCTCCCTGCCGGTGCCGGCAACCTCGTCCTCGGTGCTGGGCCCGAGGTCGGGGCGCCGCTCTCCGAGGACCCCGCCGTCGACATGGTCTCCTTCACCGGAGGCCTGGAGACCGGCAAACACGTCATGGCCAGCGCCGCCGCCGGTGTGAAGAAGGTGGCCCTGGAGCTCGGCGGCAAGAACCCCAACATCGTCTTCGCCGACGCCGACTTCGAGACCGCCGTCGACTTCGCCCTCACCGCCGTCTTCCTGCACTCCGGGCAGGTCTGCTCCGCCGGGGCGCGGCTCATCGTCGAGGACTCCCTCCACGACCGGTTCGTGGACGAGGTCGTACGCCGCGCCCGGCAGATCCGGCTCGGCGGGCCCTTCGACCCCGAGGCCGACACCGGCGCGCTGATCTCCGCCCAGCACCTGGAGAAGGTCGAGGCGTATGTCGCCGCCGGTGTCGCCGAGGGGGCCGTACTGCGGTGCGGTGGTGAGCGGCCCGGTGATCCCGCGCTCGCCGACGGCCACTACTACCCGCCCACGATCCTCGACGAGTGCACCCAGGACATGCGCGTGGTGCACGAGGAGTCCTTCGGGCCCGTCCTCACCGTGGAGCGCTTCAGGGACGGGGACGAGGACGACGCCGTACGCATCGCCAACGACACCGAGTACGGGCTCGCGGGCGCCGTGTGGACACAGGACGCGGGCAGGGCCCAGCGGGTCGCCCGGCGGCTGCGCCACGGCACCGTCTGGATCAACGACTACCACCCCTACGTACCGCAGGCGGAATGGGGCGGGTTCGGGCACTCCGGCGTGGGCCGGGAGCTGGGACCGAGCGGCCTTGACGAGTACCGAGAGCCCAAGCACATCTGGCAGAACATCCAACCCCGGCCGCAGCACTGGTTCCGCGGCTGAACGCCGAAAAGAGGTCGATCGTGACCCCAGTACAGACCGAGGTGGCGCAGCGGCGCGGCACGCCCAAGGACTCGGACGGCACGCCGGTCATCTCCGTGCGCGGCCTGTGGAAGGTGTTCGGGCCGAAGGCCGAGCGGGTGCCGGAGTCGGCGGAGCTGTGCGGGCTCACCCGGCGCGAGCTGATGGACCGGACGGGCTGCACGGCCGCCGTACGCGACATCGACTTCGAGGTGGCGCCGGGCGAGGTGTTCGTGGTCATGGGCCTGTCCGGGTCCGGCAAGTCGACCCTCGTACGATGTCTCACCCGGCTGATCGAACCCACCGCCGGTGAGATCGTCTTCGAGGGCGAGAACATCCGCGACGCCGACGACAAGCGGCTGCGCGAGCTGCGCCGCGAGAAGTTCTCCATGGTGTTCCAGCACTTCGGGCTGCTGCCGCACCGGAGGGTCGTCGACAACGTCGCCTTCGGTCTTGAGATACGTGGGATGGGGAGGGCCGAGAGGGTCAAACGGGCCCTGGAAGTAGTCGAGTTGGTCGGGCTCTCCGGGTACGAGAACTCCTACCCCGACCAGTTGTCCGGCGGTATGCAGCAACGTGTGGGCCTGGCGCGGGCGTTGGCGGGCGATCCGGAGGTTCTCCTCTTCGACGAGCCGTTCTCGGCGCTCGACCCGCTGATCCGCCGCGACATGCAGAACGAGGTCATCCGGCTGCATCACGAGGTCGGCAAGACGATGGTGTTCATCACCCACGACCTCTCCGAGGCCCTCAAACTCGGCGACCGCATCCTCATCATGCGCGACGGCAAGATGGTCCAGTGCGGGACAGGGGACGAGCTCGTCGGTGCTCCCGCCGACGACTACGTACGCGAGTTCGTGAAGGACGTGCCGCGCGCCGACGTTCTCACCCTGCGCTGGATCATGCGCCCACCGACGGACGGCGACGACCTCGGCGGGCCTGAGCTGGGTCCCGATGTCGTGGTGCGGGAGGCCACCCGGGCCGTCCTCGCCGCCGAGCGGCCGGTCAAGGTCGTCGAGAACGGCAAGCTGATCGGGCTCGTCGGCGACGAGGAGATCCTCGCGGTCGTCGCCGGGCGGGAGCCGGAAGGTGGCGATGTGCGGTGACCGTCGCCATGGAGAAACCTCCGGTACCGGAGCCGCCGCAGCCGGCCGTGCCCGAGAGCGATGGGGCGCCCGTCGCCGCCGTACGCCGGATCAGCCGGCGCGTGGTGATCGGGGCGATCCTCGTCGTCTGGCTGGTGCTGTTCGCCCTACTGCGCGGCACGAACACCCTGGCGCTCGCGGCGGCGGACCTCACCGGGCCGCACCGCTGGCTGAACGACCTCAACGATTCGATCGGCGCCAACCGCAACTCCAACCCGCTCTTCCTCTACTTCTTCAACGAGATCCGCCTGGTCATCGACACCCTGGTGACCTTCGTCCAGCACCTGATCTCCCAGCCGTCCGACGACCGGCCCCTGCCGCAGATCGGCTGGCTCGGGGTCGTCGGCATCGCCGGGTTCGTGTCCTGGGCCGTGGGCAACTGGCGGGTGGCGCTGCTGGCCGTCGCCGGGTTCACCTTCTTCGGGCTCCAGGGCCTGTGGCAGGAGAGCATGGACACCCTGGCGCTGGTCCTGTGCGCGGTGTTCGTGGCGCTGCTGTTCGCGATCCCGCTGGGCGTGTGGGCGGGGCTGTCCGACCGGGGCAACCGGATCATGACGCCGTTCCTCGACTTCTCGCAGACGATGCCCACCTTCGTCTACCTCGCCCCGCTGACCCTGTTCTTCCTCATCGGCGGCGCCTCCGCGACCATCACCACCGTCATCTACGCGGCCCCGCCGGCGATACGTATCACCGCGCACGCGATCCGGACGGTGCCGGAGACGACGGTCGAGGCGGCCGACTCGCTGGGCGCGACCCGCTGGCAGTCACTGCTGAAGGTCCTGCTGCCGATGTCGAAGCGGACCGTGGTGATGGGCGTCAACCAGACCATCATGGCCGCGCTCGCCATGGTGACCATCGCCGCCCTGATCGACGCGCCCGGCCTCGGCAAGACCGTCATCCAGGCACTCCAGTCGCTGGACGTGGGTACGGCGTTCAACGCGGGCCTCGCCATCGTCGTGATGGCCATCGTCCTCGACCGGGTCACGACCGCGGCGAGCGCACGCGCGGAGGCGGCCCGGCGCTCGGGCGGCCGACTCCGCGCCATGCGGCGCCAGTTGGTGGTGGCCGGGGCGGCGGTCACGGCCGTCCTCGTCTACCTGTCGCACACCTACGTATGGGCGGCGGAGTTCCCCGGCGAGGGCGATGTCGGCAGCTCGGTCGCGAGCGGCGCCGACACGGCGAGCACCTGGGTGCAGGACAACCTGTCGGGGATCACCAACGCGTTCCGCGACGCGATCACCAATGGCCTGCTCAATCCCTTCCAGACGCTGCTGACCGACTCGCCGTGGTGGCTCGTGGGAGTGGTCCTGGTCGGTATCGGCGTGGTGCTGGGCGGCTGGCGGGCCGGGGTGACCACGGCCGTGTGCGTCGGCCTGCTGGTCGCCACGGGCGTCTGGTCGGACAGCATGACGACACTGGCGTCCACGCTCGTCGCCACGGTCATGACGATGCTGCTGGCGGTGGTCGTGGGCGTGTGGATGGGGCGCAGTACGGTTGCCGACCGGCTGATCCGGCCCACGTTGGACGCGGCGCAGGTCATGCCGCCGTTCGTCTACCTCGTACCGTTCCTCGCGCTGTTCGGCGCGACCCGCTTCACGGCGATCGTCGCGGCCATCGTGTACGCGGCCCCCGTCGCCATGAAGATCATCGCGGACGGGATACGGAACGTGCCGGAGACCACCGTGGAGGCGGCCACCTCCGCCGGGTGCGACACCTGGCAGATCATCACCAAGGTCCAGCTGCCGATGGCACGCGGAGCTCTGACCCTGGCCACCAACCAGGGCCTGATCTACGTGCTGTCGATGGTTGTTGTGGGCGGCCTGGTAGGCGCGGGCGCCCTCGGCTACGACGTCGTGGCCGGTTTTTCGCAGGGACAGCTGTACGGGAAGGGGCTGGCAGCGGGGCTGGCCATTGTCCTTCTCGGAGTCATGTTCGACCGGATCACTCAGGCAGCGGCGCGGCGTACCAGCGCGTAAGGAGCTACCACCATGGCAAGGCAAGCAGCAGCAAAGTGGAGAACCGGCGCGGCCGGCACGGCCATCCTCGCCCTCACCCTCACCACCCTCACCGCCTGCGGCGGCGCGAAGGTCGGCGAGGCGTCCTCGGGCTCCGACACCTCTTCCGGGTCTTCGGGCGGCAAGTGCGGCACGTTCAACCTCGCGGTCAACCCGTGGGTGGGCTACGAGGCGAACGCGGCCGTGGTCGCGTACGTAGCTGAGCACAACCTCGGCTGCAAGGTCACCAAGAAGGACCTCAAGGAAGAGATCGCCTGGCAGGGCTTCGGGACGGGCGAGGTCGACGCCGTCATCGAGAACTGGGGCCACGACGACCTGCGGAAGAAGTACATCACCGACCAGAAGACGGCAGTCGAGGCCGGCCCGACCGGCAACGAAGGCCTGATCGGCTGGTACGTACCGCCGTGGCTGGCGAAGGCCCACCCGGACATCACCGACTGGAACAACCTCGACAAGTACGCGGCGAAGTTCAAGACCTCCGAGTCGGGCGGCAAGGGCCAACTCCTCGACGGTGACCCCTCGTTCGTCACGAACGACGAGGCGCTGGTGAAGAACCTGAAGCTGGACTTCAAGGTGGTGTACGCGGGCAGCGAGACCGCCCTCATCCAGGCCTTCCGCAAGGCGGAGAAGAACAAGGAATGGGTGATCGGCTACTTCTACGAGCCCCAGTGGTTCATGTCCGAGGTGCCGCTGGTCAAGGTCAAGCTGCCTGAATACAAGGCGGGTTGCGACGCCGACGCGGAGAAGATCGCCTGCGACTACCCGGTCTACAAGCTCGACAAGATCGTCAGCGCGAAGTTCGCCAAGTCGGGCAGCCCCGCCTACAACCTGGTCAAGAACTTCACGTGGACGAACGACGACCAGAACGTGGTGGCCAAGTACATCGCCGAGGACAAGATGACGCCGGAGGCGGCGGCGAAGAAGTGGGTGGAGGCGAACAAGGCGAAGGTCGACGCCTGGACCAAGTAGTACCTGGAGTGTCCCAGGGTGCCCGTGGCGGGGCTGCCGCAGCTCGAAGGCTGCCGCAGTCCCGCCACGGGCTGCCGTGCTGACCTCGGCGGGAGTGGTGTTACTCGCCCACGACGCCCGAGGCGGCGATGACGATCTTCGCGCGGGTGGCACCGGACTGGGAGCCCAGGGACTCGATCCGCGTGACCAGGTCCTGGCCCTCGACGACCTCGCCGAAGACGACGTGCTTGCCGTCGAGCCACGGGGTGAGAACCGTGGTGATGAAGAACTGCGAGCCGTTGGTGTTCCGGCCGGCGTTCGCCATGGACAGCAGGAACGGCTTGTCGTGCTTGAGCTGGAAGTTCTCGTCGGCGAACTTCTCGCCGTAGATGCTCTTGCCGCCCGTGCCGTCGCCACGGGTGAAGTCGCCACCCTGGAGCATGAACTGCGGGATGACTCGGTGGAAGCCGGAGCCCTCGTACCCGAAGCCGTTCTGGCCGGTGGCCAGCTCACGGAAGTTCCGCGTCGTCTGGGGGACGACGTCGTCGTACAGCTTGAAGACGATGCGGCCCGCGGCGTCGCCGTCAATGGTGATGTCGAAGAATACGTTGGTAGACATATGGGTATCCTGTCACGCCCCTGGGCGCATCGCCGGGGAGCCCTCCCTTATGCCGCGCCGACAACAACCCCTGAAAACTGCCCAGCACTCGGAACGGACACCGTTGCAGTACTGGTTGCCGTCGCGCACATGTTCGTGGCCGACGGCATGCGCCGTCGGCCACGAGGTCAGTGTCTGTCAGCCGGTGCTGTGGTTCAGCCCAGGTTCCACTGCTGGTTCGGGCTTCCGAGGCAGGTCCAGAGCTGGAGCTTGGTGCCGTTGGCGGTGCCGTTGTTGCTCACGTCGAGGCACAGGCCGGAGAACACGTTCTTGATGGTGCCGTCCGGGTTGAGCGTCCACTGCTGGTTGACCGCGCCGGTGCAGGTCCAGATCTGGGCCGCGGTGCCGTTGGTGGTGCCCCATCCGGCGTCGTCCAGGCACATCTGGCTGCCGCCGCTGAACAGGGTGATCTGGCCGGCCGAGTTGTGCGTCCAGGTCTGGTTCGTCCCTCCGCCGCAGTCCCAGATCTGCTGCTGGGTGCCGGGTGTGGTGCTCCAGTTGTTGTCGTCCATGCACTTGTTCGCGCCGACCGCGCGGATCGCGGCGGTTCCGATGCCGTTGTTGGTGATGAGGCCGGCCTGCGAGATGACCTCCTGTGCTCCGGCGGGCCAGTTGTAGCCGCTGACCGAGACGTTGCCGGTCAGGACGTTGTTGTGCCCGTCGCCGGTGGTGACGGCTGTGCCCGCCCCCGCGTTGTACCAGTTGTTGGCGAAGGTGTTGTCCTTGGTGTTGTTGTTGAAGTTGGCGTTGGCGAACGCCCAGGCGTTGGTGTCCTGCAGGACGTTGTTCTGGAGGGTGACGTAGCGGGAGCCTTCGTCGAGGTAGAGCCCGACGGTCGTGTGGTTGTTGAAGACGTAGTTGTCGGCGATGAAGCCGCCGGGGTTCGCGGACAGGTTGTAGATGCTGCCGCCGTCGTGGAAGATCTTCTTCGTGTCGTGGACCTTGTTGTAGGTCACGATGTTGTTGTTCAGCGTGGTCGGTGTGGTGTAGGTGGGCTGGAAGTTGTAGGTGCCGCGGTTGACGTAGTCCTGGCTGCCGCCCGGGTCGTTGACGCCCCAGCCCCAGCCGATGTCGATGCCGTCGTAGCCGAGGTTCGAGACCTCGTTGTGGGTGATGACGGCGTGCGAGACGTAGGTGGACAGGATGCCGGGCATGTCCTTGTAGTCCTGCGCGACGTTGTCCACCAGGTTGTTGTTGATCGTGATGTTCTGGTTGGTCATCGCGGAGTTGGACGGGTGGTGCGCGTCGGGCTGGACTCCGCCGACGACGATGCCGCTGCCGGCGTCGTTCGTGAAGGTGTTGCCGCTGACGGTGACGTTCGAGGCGCCGAGGCCGACGCCGGAGGCGTGGGCGTTCGCGTCCTCGCCGATGCCGAGGCCGACCTGGCCGAGGTTGGTGAAGGTGTTGCCGCTGAAGGTGATCCCGCTCGCGGCGGAGACCTGGACCGCCGCGGGGGCCATGCCCCAGCTGTTCCGGGTGGATTCGAAGGCCTGGCAGCCGCTGTTGCAGGAGGTCAGGAAGTCCGAGGGCTCGTTGGAGTAGGTCTGGTTGAGGAAGGTGCCGGTCTGCTGGTCCGCGTAGCCGATGTTGCTGCTGGGGGCCAGCCAGGTGCTGTGCTGGAAGCTGATGCCCTGGAACGCGAGGTTGCGCACGGGGTTGCTGTAGCTGCCGCTGATGTTCAGGAGCGAGGTCAGCTTGGGCAGTTCGACGTCGTGGACGGCGGGGTTCCAGCCGGCCGGCGCCTTGTAGAAGAGCGTGCCGGCGGTCGGGTCGAGGTACCACTGCCCGGCCGTGTTGAGGAACGCGTACGCGTTCTCCAGCTGGAGGCCCCCTCCGGCGAAGGGGTTCGCAATGGTGTCGTAGCCCCAGTTGTTGTTCTTCCAGGCCGGCTGCTGCATGGTGATGGTCGTGCCGCTGATGCCCTGCACCGGCGAGAAGCGGTCGGTGAAGGAGTTCTGGGACTCGAGTTCCATCCGGTTCAGCTGCGGCAGACCGGCTATCCAGTTCAGGTTGGGGTTCTGGATCGTCATACCGGTGCTGGTGAAGGCGACGTCGTTGCGCGAGATGGTCATCGCGGAGCGCGGCGCCGGCGCGCCGTCGACGTAGAGCTGCCGCGAGTCGACGCCGGCGGGGACCGACGCGGAGTAGATGTTGCTGCCCGCGTTCTGCAGGGTCCAGCCGGTCACCTGCTGGCCGCCGGAGATCACCGGGGACTGGCCCGGGGCGGCCTGCCAGCTGACGATGTGTCCGTTCGTGCCCGAGTCCGCGCTGGTGAGGCTCAGGGGTGAGCTCAGGCGGTAGGTTCCGCCGGCGAGCTGCACGACGATGTCGCCGCTCATGTTGCCGTTGATGGCTTCGACGGACGTCTTCGCCTGGGTCAGGGAGCAGGGTGCGGCCGAACTGCACGCCGTGCCGGAGCCGGTGGGGGAGACGAAGATGGTGGCGGAGACGGAGGCGTGGGCCGCCGTCGGGGCGACGAACGCGGCAGAGACCAGGAGGCCTGTCGCTGCCGCGATCTTCGCGGTCAGGCGTCTGCCGACCCGTCTCCGGTAGGGGTGTGACGACACTGTCTGTTCCCTTCGCTGACATTTCCTTCAGCGCCCTCCCGAGGGCACTGTGGAGCTGGAGCACCGCCGGCCGGTCGCGGCGCGGCGGGGACTGGGTGACGCGGATGCGCCTGGCCTTCACAGGCTCAGGGCTGCGCCGTTTCGTTCAGGTGCCGGATCTCGGGCGCCTCGGACCAGCGGCGGTCCTGGGGGCGTCCGGCCAGGGCTCCTGGCGGGGGTACTGGCGGGGGTACTGGCAGGGGTCGGTGAAGGTCCACCGACGCTGCGTTTCGCGGGCGGTCTTGATGGAGGCGAGGTCGGCGGCGTCGAAGTCGTCGCGGTGGTACATCGCTTGCGACCACTGGCTCCTGGCGTCCGGCTTCGGCTTGCCGAGGTGGTCGAGGTGGTCGAGGTGGTTGGGGTAGTCGGGGTGGTCGAGGACGATCGCGGTGTGCGGGCAGGCAGCCGGCTGCCCCAGCTAGGGCAATTGGTATTGGCGGACGCGTGCGTCGAAGGGGAGGCCTGCCTCGCCGATCAGCTGGATGCCCTCGCGGAGATGCGAGTGCTCGCTAAAGCCGGGTGCCTCGTCCTGGAGAAGCCGGACGGTCCGCCCGCCGTGGCTCCGCCCGTACCCCTGGCACCGGCGGTCGCGGTGCCAAGAGCGAGAGTGACCACGGCGGTGGCGAGAGCGGCGCGTGCCCGGCCGCTCTTCGCTCCGCTCGCGTCGGCTCCTCGGGATGTGCGTGTCATGGGGGACTCCATTGTCTCGGGTGCACGCGTTTCCGACCGGATGGACGGGCTGTAGATCGAAATATGTATGACTCAATACGCGCCCGCTGTTTCCTGCCGCGGAGGTGGCTCGAACCGGCCGGCAGGCCAGCGGGTCTCCGTGATGTGACATAAGAGCTGGTAGATACCAGGCGGGTCAAGAGGGTCAGCGGCCCGCTCGGTAAAGTTACGGCTATGTTTCTTCGGCTCCTGGCGTCGCCTTGGGCGGGAGGAGGTTGACCGTCTCGCCAGAATGAGTCGTACTTATCCAGGAACTCCAGGTGGAGGGTATGCACTTGCGCAGCGGAGTTAATCGGTCATGCTGTGCGTGGCCCTAACGAAGGAGGAGCACCTGGTGGACGGCGCGTCAGCAGGGATGGCATCGGACGCGGGACCGGGCGCCCCGGCAGAGAACGGCGCCGCATACCGGCCCGGTTACGAAGTCGTCGCGGAGCAGATCCTCAAGCTCATCGCCGAGAGGCAGCTGCAACCGGGCGACCGGATGCCGACGGAGAACGAGCTGGCCTCGTCGCTGGGCGCCAGCAGGAGCGTCGTGCGCGAGGCAGTGAAGATCCTCTCGGCGATCGGCCGGGTCAGCGTCCAGAAGGGGCGCGGACTCTACGTCGCGGACGATGAGGGCATGCTCGGCTCCTCGCCCTGGGGCGGATCCTTCATGCCGACGGACCTCGACCAGATCTTCATGCTCTTCGAGTTCCGCCGCGTGCAGGAGACGGCCACAAGCCGGCTCGCCGCGACCCGTGCCACCCCGGCGGAGCTGCGGGTGATCAAGGAGGCCATGGATCTGTGCCGGGAGGGGCATGAGACGGGCCGTGACGCGCTCTTCGGCCAGGGCGACGACGCGTTCCACCTCGGTATCGCCGAAGCCTCGCACAACCCCTTCCTCGTCGCCGCCGTCCACGAGGCCCGGCGGCTGCAGCGGCAGTCCCACACCATCGGCATGCACGGGGCGGTCGGCGACCACGCCAGGGACGCGGTCGCGGAGCACGCCGCCATCTACGGCGCGATCAGCGCCGGCGACCCGGACGCCGCGGCGGAGGCGGCCGGCGTTCACCTGGACAAGACTCTCGAGGACTACCGGCGCGAGATCCAGCGCCGCATCTTCGGGTCGGGTCCGACCGAGAGCCGTTGAGCCCTTCAGCGGCGGTGGACCGCTGACGACCTTTACCGGAGTCGGCGCCCGGACCCTGACCGCAGGGTCGGCCGACACCGCGCCGCCCGGCGAGGGCGAGGTGCGCTCAGCCTGTGCCTGCCTTGACACTCGCAATGAAGGAGGAGAAGGCATCGGCCGGGAAGCCGAGAACCGGGCCGGTGGGGTTCTTGGAGTCACGGACGGGGACCACGCCGCGCGAGGCGACGAGATTCGCGGCGACCTGGACGCACTGGCCGCCGTTGCCGCTGTAGGAGGACGTGAACCAGCGGGGGGATTCGGTCGTCACGGGTGCCCTTTCGTACGTGGCTGATCAGATGGTGTCGAGCTTGCCTGCTTTGACACTCGCCACGAAGGAAGTGAAGGCATCGGCCGGGAAGCCGAGAACCGGGCCGGTGGGGTTCTTGGAGTCACGGACGGGGACTACGCCGCGTGAGGCGACGAGGTTCGTGGCGACCGCTACGCAAGCGCCGCCGTTGTCGCTGTACGAGGACGTAAACCAACGCGGGGATTCAGTCGTCACGGAGTGCCCTTTCGTAACTGCTCGATCATGGCCACGGATGCCGCCTGAGATAGCGCTTCTGCCTGCAACTGATGGTAGGCCGTCAACAGGGGCAGTACGAACGTGCTTTCCCGTTCGAGATGTCCGCGGTGGGCGGACTCCGCGTAGGACACGAGCGACCGGTCCGGCAGGGTCACGATGTAGATGGGCAAGTTGAATGGCCGCCTGGCCCCCATCGCGAACGGAGCGACCTGGACGACGGTGTTCGGCAGCTCGGCGAACTCGATCAACCGCGCCAACTGGGCGTCCATGACAGCGGGTTCGCCAATGGGCCGACGGATGCAGCCTTCATCCAGCACCACGAAGACCATCGGTGAGGGTGTCCGGGCAAGCGTGGCCTGCCGTTCCGCGATGAGCGCGACACGCTGGTCCGCCTGATCGCTTGTGATCGCGCCCCGCCGCACGGCGCTCTGCGCGAGAACTGTCGCGTACTCCGGTGTCTGGAGCAGACCGGGGACGATACCCACCTCGTACAGCCGGATCTCCGCCGCCTGTGCCTCGTGGTCGACGAATTGCGGGAAGCCTTCCAGGAGGCCCGCGTTCCGTACCTTACGGAAGGCGCGTTCGAAGCTGTCGCCCGTGCCCAAAGCGGCGTCCGCACTCAGCGCCAGGCGCAAGGTTGGAAGTTTGCGACCTGTTTCGACCGACGAGATATGGGTGCTGGAGTACCCCATCTGTTCAGCCAGCTCTTCCTGCGTCCAGCCGCGTTCTTCCCGTGCAGCGCGCAGCCGCGCCCCGAAGGCCGCCTGAGGCGAGCTGTCCGGGTCCAACTCCTTGCGGTTCATGGTTCTTTCCTCAACCTTTCGTTCTCGGCTGCCAGGTTGAAGGGTTCCCGTCTGTCGGTCACGCTGAAACCCCTGGTAGTGGAATGACTACGGAGAGGAGTGCCCCATGTCCGGCGACAACGACCCCACCCAGTGGCTGGAACCCCCCAACCTCCCTGCTCCCGGGGCGCTTTTAGTGGACGCGCACGACCGCATCGGTGAGTTTCGCGGCGAGTGGTGTGGGCTCTGGTCCCTTCGGCCGGTCACGGGCGGCACCGAATGGACCGTGAACCCCGCCGACGTACGGCCGGCGAGTCCGCAGCAGCGGCTGCGGGCCGAGAACTCCCGGGCCAACGCGCGAAGTCGGGGTGAGCGGTTGTGACCACTCCGATCACCGCGACCACTCGCCTGTTCCGGTTCGTCCAGTGGACCTTGCGTCCCGACCGGGACGACGACGCCCCGCCGCTCACCTACGCGTTCCGGTGTCTCGCTCTCGGTGATGACGACACCGAATGCGGTGCCCGGTCGAAGTCGACCACCGAGCCGATCGACTCCCAGGACTGGGCGTTCGCCCACATGCGCGCGCACCCCGAACACACCAGCTACGCCGAAGTGATCGAACGCCCGTGGGTGATGTGGCGAGAGGGCTCGACGTGAGCACAGCACCCGTGCCGGTGGAGTACCGGTGCGAAGTGCTGGCCACGGGGCCGGTGTACGGCAGGGACTTCGAGGTGCCGTACCTCCTGGCCGCCTTCCAGGCCATCTCACCCGTGCTGGCACTGCGGTGGCTCCGCGCACAGGCGCTGCACATCGCGGACCGACTCGACCCCGACCCGCAGCGTTCGCCATGGGTGCGGCCGGCCATGCGCCTGGATCCGGCGCCCGACCCGGACTGCCCGACGAAACTCCGCTTCTGGTGCACAAGCCGGGCGGTCCAACGAGCCGCCCACGAGTGGATCGAGAGTGGCGTACCGCTGCTGGTGGTCGTTCCTGACGTGGAGTGTCGATTCACGCTCTCCGTGTGGCCTGTCCGGATGCCCCCGTCACATGAACTCGCTCCCAGGAAGGAACCGACGTATGACAACGCTCATCGAACTGCCCGCCGTATCCTCGCTCGCCGGAATCCAGTCGCTTGAACTGGAGATCACCGGAAAGTGCCAACTCACCTGCGCGCACTGCCTGTCCGAGTCCAGCCCGCAAGCAACACATGGGGAGATGACCCCCGCTGACTGGCGAGCGGTCATCCTCGACGCCGCCGCACTCGGCATCCGAACCGTCCAGCTCATCGGCGGAGAGCCGACCGTCCACCCGCAGTGGCATACGTTCGCCGACCTGGCGCTCTCGCTCGGGCTCCGGGTGGAGATCTACAGCAACCTCTTCCACGTGCGTGAGGAATGGTGGGACCTGTTCATTCGCGACGGGGTGACGCTCGCGACGAGTTACTACAGCGACGACCCCGAGGAACACGACCGGATCACGGGCCGAACGGGCAGCTATGTCCGTACCCGGTGCAACATCCGGGAAGCGGTCAACCGTGGGGTCGAGCTGCGGGCCGGAATCGTGGACGTCCTGCCGGGACAGCGGGTGGCCGAAGCCCACGCCGAGCTGGAGTCCATGGGGGTCCGGCGCGTCAACACGGACCGGGTGCGCGCGGTCGGGCGTGCCGCTCTGCCGGGGCAGTCGCCGACGCTGGAAGAGATGTGCGGGCGGTGTACGCGAGGACGTGCGGCAATCCTGCCGAACGGAGATCTCGCAGGCTGCGTACTCTCCCGGGATTTCCCGGCGGGCAATGTGCGCGAAGCCCGGCTCGCCGAGTTGCTCAGGGGCCGGCGGTGGGTGGAACTCTCGGCGCGCGTCCCCGCCCCGCGTACTGATAACTGGGACGACTGAAAGGCTCGGCGGCATGGATTGGGCGAGACGGGATGCCGGTGCGGTCTCCGCCGCCTCCGCCAGCACTTGCCGTTTCTGTGTCGTCAGGACATGAGCGCTCAGCGGAGCGATCAGCCCTCTCATATATACGCGAGAGCCGACTCGCGGGTTTCCAAACGGTTGAACCGATGCACGAACTGCTCATGCACCACGTTCGGTTCACGCCCCCACAACCGGACATCAGCAAGGTCCCCACCCATAACCAGACCAGTGACCGAAGTGGCCAGCAGTCACTGGTCAACACCGTTGCAGTACTAAGGAGGCCTGGAGCGTACGGCCCGCGTCAGGGCCTCGGCAGCGGCAGGCCAGGCATCTGCGGGTGCCGCAGGTGCTGCCCGCCGCCGGAGACGTGCAGCGTGAACGTCTCCGGTCCCGGCCGGCCGGCCGTGTCGTAGGCGTCCAGGACGCGCTCGACCCGTTCCCACAGCTTCACCGGGCCGCCCTCGCGCACGGCCCAACCACCGCCTGTGGGGGTGAGGGTGGCGGCCGAGCCGGTGACGACGTCGACGAGGTGCACCACCTCTCCCACGGTCGTCATCTGCGCGTCGGGCACCGCGCTCTGGGCGAGGAACCGCAGGTGGAACGCTTCCTCGGTGGCGGCCGTCATGCGCTCCGGGCTGTGCGGGGTGGCCCGGGGTTTGTCGGGCAGGCCTGCGGCCCAGTGGGCGGGGTTGCCGAACACCGGCGCCGCGTGCGTACGCGCTGACATGAACGACACGGTGCCGCCGAGCAACTGGCCCTCGGCAGTGCCGTCCTCGGCCACAGTCAGCAGGACGCGGGCGTATCCGTAGAGCCAGCCCGACAGAGTGAGCAAGATCTTGCCGCCCGGACGTACTTGCGCGAGCAGAGCGGGCGGCACCGCGCGGAAGGAGCAGGCGGCCACGATCCGGTCGAACTTCGCCTCGGGCCAGTACCCGTACAGGCCGTCCGCCACCGCCAGGGTCGGGGTGTGGCCCAGGCCGTACAGAGCGCTCGCCGCCTGCTCCAGCCGACGGCCGTCGACCTCGATCGACGTGACGTCGGCGGAGCCGAGAGCTTCGCACACGAGCGCGGTCGAGTAGCCGGTTCCGGTGCCGATCTCCAGCACCGTGTGCCCCTCGGCGATCTCGGCGTCCGACCACATGCGCACGACGAGCGAGGGCAGCGTGGAGGACGACGTCGGGGCCCCGCCGTGGCGTACGACGGGGTCCCGCCAGTCGGGTTCCGCACCGTCGAACTGCGTGATCAGCGTGGTGTCGGAGTACGCGGCGGCCAGCCAGCGGCTGTAATCGAGTTCGGCGGTGACCGGCTCCCACACCGTCAGGCCCTGCTCGTCACGCTCGTCGGCGGGCAGGTAGAAGCCGGGCACGAATCGGTGCCTGGGCACCGCCTCGACGGCTTGGCGCCAGGCCGGATCGGCGAGGACGCCGTCGGCGACGAGGCCCTTGGCCATCGCCTCGCGCAGGCGTACGGAGTCGGTCTCAAGGTCGGCGGGCATGCTCATCTCGGCCCCGCCTCCTTCCTGCTCAGGATGTCGGCGAACGCCTCGGTGATGTCCGGCGCGTCGGGCAGCCAGCCCCACTGTCCGTTGCTGTTGCACTCGATCGCCGTCCAGTGCTCCGGAGCATCTCCGTCGCCGGTCAAGGCGAAGTCGAAGCAGCCGAAGACCAGGCCCAACGAGGCCAGGTAGCTGTGCAGCGCGGCCTCGATGGAGGCAGGCACGGTGACAGGGGCGTGGATCAGGTCGTCCCAGTTGCCGCGACGCCAGTCCAAGGCGCCGTCCGGGGCGGCGATCTGCTGGGCGAAGACACGGCGGCCGACCACGGTGACTCGTACGTCACCGGTCTTGGGGATCTCGGCCTGGAACAGGTGGGCGGTCACCGCGAGGGAGTCGTCGAAAGTCTCCGGATCAATGCGCTGGGCCCAGATCGCGCCGGTGTGCCCGTCTTCGTCCGGGGGCAGGCCGCGGAACGTCTTGTAGATGACCGGGCCGTGTTCGGCGGCGAACTTGCGGGCCGCCTCGACGTCGTTGGTGACCAGGGTCGGCGGGATCGACAGCCCGAGCTCAGTGAACCTCTGCAACTGGGCGGGCTTGAAGTCCGCGCGGGTCACCGCTGCCGGGTGGTTGACGTAGAGGGCGCCGTGCAGGGTGTTCAGGATGCCGCCGAGCCCGTGCCTCGCCTCAGCGGCGGCGAACTCCCGCTGTTGCGGGGGCAGATGCTGATACCGGACGGCGTACGGGGTGGGGCGGCGGTAGTAGACCGCCGCCACCTCCCCCAGCTCCACCTCTCGGCTCGCCGTACGCAGTCGCCCGCCCCACGAGGGCGCCCCTGCCTTGATGCGGGCCCCGAAGGCCAGCCCGGTGCCGATGTCGGCGGGGTCGACGCGGACGACGGTCACCTCGCGTTCGTTCAGCGCGGCGATGACCCAGTCCGCGGTGACATCTTCCAGCGCGGTGACGACCAGGACGGTGGAGGCCATCGGTCAGTCCGACTCGTAGTCGGTGGTGTTGTCGTCCTGGGTCTGCGGCTGCGGGTTCTGCCCGTCCCCGCCCCCGGACACCGACGCCGTGCCGGTCGTCTTCGACGTGCCGTGCTTGCCCATTTCCACGACCTGGCCGACGGCGTCGGTGTAGCGGGCGGTCTGTGTGGCCTCGTCCAGCACCACCGTGGCGTACGACGGCGGGCCGATGGGCAGCCGGTCGGTGACCAGCCCCATCGCCCACGGTGCCTGAGCGGTCGGGGTAGCCATGTGCTCACCCTTTCCCCACTGGATGAAGCGGAAGCCGATCAGCCCCCGCTTGAGCAGAATGGGTGCCCTCCCATGGCCCTGACCAGTACCGTAAGGGTCGCGAACCGTGGCGAAGAAGCCACGCTCCGTATACGCGGCGGGGAGGATGAGACAGCGGTGTCCAGTAGATCCGGCAACCCGCACCTGGCGCTGTGGACCGCCGCGAGCGGCCTGTCCCACGGGGAGATCGCCCGCCGAGTCGCCGTGGCGGGCAAAGTCCGAGGCCACCGGCAGATCGCCCCCGACACCACCCGTATCCGACGCTGGATCGACGGTGAGAAGCCCCGCCCGCCAGTCCCCGCCCTGCTGGCCGATGTCCTGTCGGAAGCGGTCGGCCAGCCGCTCACTCCCGGTGATCTCGGCCTGGCGGGTACCGGTGTGGTGCTGGATAGCATCCAACTCCCGCTGCTGACCGAAGCAGCCGCCCAGGCCCTGGCCGGATGGACGCAGATGGACTTCATGAACCGCCGCGACACCCTCAAGCTCGCCGTCGGCGCCCCGCTGGTCCTCGCCGCCGAACGAATGCTCGGCGGCACCGCCCGCGCACTGAACCACGACCACAAGGGCTTCGACGCCGATACCGTCACCGCCCTCGAAGAGGTGACGGCCTTCTTCACCAAGGCTGACGCCTCGAAGGGCGGCGGGCTGTACCGTTCGGCGATCGTCGCCCAGCTCGACGAGGTCGCCCGCCGTATCCAGGACGGCGTCCCACCGAAGCTGAAGGCACGAGTGTTTGCGGCGACCGCCGACCTCGCGGCACTCGCGGGATGGGTGAGCCATGACGCCGGCCGCTACGGCATCGCCCAACGCCTGTGGAGTTACGGCACGTATGCCGCCGGCGAGGCCGGGCAGCGCGACCGCGGGGTGGAGATCGTCACCCGCATGTCCCACCAAATGATCTACCTCGGGCACCCCCAGGACGCCCTCGGCCTGCTCGGCGTCGCTGCCAAGAAGGCCACACTGCCCGCGACGAGGGCGCTGGTAGCTTCGCAGACAGGCCGGGTGCACGCGGCCCTCGGCGACGAACGAGCGGCCGACCGGCACCTCGGCGACGCCGACCAGCTCCTGGCGGACGGGCTCGGCGCCGACGTCCCCGAATGGGTCGCGTACTTTGACGCGGCCGAGCACGCCGGCGCCCGCGCGGTCTCCGTCCGTGACCTCGCCGGACTCGGCCCCGGCCGCAGGGCCGCGAGCGTCCACTTCGAGGACGCCCTCAAGCTCAGGAAGCCCGGCTTCGACCGGGTCCGCGTCATGGACCGCGTCGGTCTGGCCGCCGCGCTCTTCGACGAGGGCGAGGTCGAGCAGGGCGCCGCTGCGGCCCACCAGGCGCTCGACGACGCGGCCCGCGTGGACTCGACCCTCGTCGTGTCCCGGCTCAACACGCTGCTGGAAGCGGCCCGCCCGTACGAGACCGCCGCAGTCGACGAGGTACGCACGAGGGCGAAGGAACTGGCTGCCACCCGGCCGACCACGATCGCGGCCTGAGAACATCGAGAGCATGGGCAAGCACCGCCGACCCGGACCGTCGAACCAGCCGTCGCGCGCCGTGCCGCGCGTGGACGCCGACGACCCACTCGCCGCCTACAACAAACGGCGCCGCCCCCCGATGGACCTCTACCGCCGCCACCGGCCGGTGCACGGCGGCGCCGGTCACCTCCGGCCCGACGAGCCGCGCGTCCTGGAGGAGTGGACCGGGTTCGCGTACGAGGTGGTCGGCACTGCTTCCAGCCTCGCGGCCGCCCAGGAATGGGTGCACGAACTCCAGATCGGCGACGACACCGTGGCCTGATGCCCCGTGACGAAAGGCATTCCGGTCCACGGCCGATGCGATGCTTTGTCGAACGCTGGCCACCGCAGCCTCGACCGGACACGTGCCGAACATGTCCGGCACGCAAAGCACCTGCTCAAGCTGGCTTCTTGCGAGAGGCGGTCGGAAAAACTGGAGATCACCGGAAAGCGCCAACTCACCTGCACGCACTGTCTGTCTGCGGCATGGATTGGGACAAGAGGGCGGAAGGGCTCGCCGATCAGGTGACCCAGCCGGATTCCCGGTGGTTCGCCCCGGTCGCGTGCGTGCCCCGGCACCAGTTGGTCCCGCGCTGGTGGGACCGTGACGGCTCGGGTGGGTGGGTTCTCCGCGACGGGGCGAGCGACCCGGAAACCTGGGCGGACGCCGCGTATGCCGACCGGTCGTTGGTCACCAGGGTGGGTGGGCTGCATGCCGATCACGCGAAGACCGGCGACCGGCCCGAGGGGTTGCCCACGTCGTCCGCCACGCTGCCGAGCCTGGTGGTCCGGATGCTTGGGCACGGTCGACTCGGGGACGGGCTGGCCTTTCTGGACCTGGGCACCGGAGCCGGCGGGCTCACCGCCTACGCGTCGCACCGGTTCGGAGCCGAGAACGTGACGAGTCTGGACGTAGACGCCTACTTGACCGGCGTGGCAGGTGAACGGCTCGCGGGTATGGGTCACCACCCCAGGTTCGTCACGGCGGACGCGACCGAGCACGTACCCGGCTCGTACGACCGCATCGTGTCCACGGTGGGGCTGCCCGCCGGTCCGGGGCTCCGCCCGGTCCTCGCCGCGCTGGAACCAGGCGGACGGATCGCGACCACCCTCGGGCGTACGTCCCTGATCATCACCGGCTGGAAGCACCTCGGCGGTGATGTCGTTGGGCGGGTGGAACGGGACACCGCCGGATTCATGCTTACCCGGTCCGGGGACGACTACCCGCCCGCCCTCGCGGAGTTGTTCGCCCTCGCGGAGAGCGCGGAGGGGGACGAGCGCGGTACGGGCCGCTACCCGGTGGTCGATGTGGCGAACGCGTGGGAGTTGCGCTCCATGCTGGAGGTCACGACACCGGGCGTCGAACTCCGCTACCAGGTCAGCGGCCGAACCCGTACCGCGTATCTCGTCCACGCGGACGGGTCATGGGCCCGAGCCGTCGCGGAGTGGACCGATCCGCCGGAGGTTCATCAGGGCGGGCCGCGACGGCTCTGGACAGTCCTGGAACGTATCCGGAACCGGCTCAACGCGGAGGGGGCGTTGCCGTTGCTCGGCGCGGATGTCCGCATCACTCCCGATGGGGTCTGCCACCTTTCCCGGGGGGAAGTGGAGTGCGTCCATGGGCGTGCAGTAGCCGCAGCGCGTCGGACGCTTCCGCCCGTCCCTCCGTTCGTTCGGCGTGCCTGCCAGGCCAGCATCGCCATCCTGGACCACGCGGCCGAGCGGTGCGGGATGTGCCTGACAACCTACGCCGCATGCCGTGTCACCGTGTGTGCCTTGTCGCTGCACCGCAGGCCAGTGGCGCTGACAGCATCAACCGCCGCAAATTACCCCTAGGATCTGTTGCGCTTGTTTCGAATATTGCGGATACTTCGATAAGCAAGACAGCTTCGACCAACATGACCCAGATCCACCACCGCCACCTGCCACCATGACGGCCGCAGGCCCCGTTCGTCGCGCCAACGACAAACGGCGGGGTCTACAGCTGTCACGCCAGTCCACCGTCGCGCCAAGGACGGCGGACTGGCGCGCACCTACGGATTCGAGGGGCGCACGAATGACCAAAATCGACATTCGCCCGGTGAAACTCCCGGACGACAAGCAGGAAACCGCAAACCAGGCCCTCGCGAGGGTTCGGGCCTACCTGGCAGAACACCAAGATGCATCCCAGATCCATGTCACCGTTCAGGATGGAGGTGACCGTGAGCTCTTGGCCCTCCCCCGCGAGGCTGTGGAACTCCTTGCCTCGCTCCTGGCACACCTTGGCGCGGGCCGGGCGGTATCTGTCGTTCCGTCCGACGCCGAACTCACCACTCAGCAAGCCGCCGACATGCTCAACGTGTCGCGTCCCTTCCTCATCGGCCTCTTGGATGCCGGAGAGATCGAGTACCGGACCGTTGGCTCGCACCGCAGAATCACCGCGTCGTCCCTGCTGGAGTACCAGCGGAGGGACGACCACCGTCGCCGAGGTGTGGCTGATGAGCTCACTCAGCTCGGCCAGGAGATGGGAATGATCTAGGTCATGGCTTTCGTCGCCGTCTACGACGCCATCGTCTTATATCCGAGCACATTGCGTGACGTTCTCATTCGCGTGGCGCAGGCTGGGCTTGTACAGGCGAAGTGGACGGACCAGATCCTCGATGAAACCTTCCGCAACCTGAAGAAAAATCGGTCTGACCTGGATTCGAAGAAACTGGACCGTACGCGGGAGTTGATGGCGGGAGCGATCCGGGATGTGCTGGTCAAGGGATACGAACCGTTGATCGACATGCTCGATCTACCGGATCCCGATGACCGGCACGTCCTGGCCGCTGCCATCAAGGCAAAAGCCCAGGTGATCGTCACCTCCAACCTGAGGGACTTCCCCACCGACAAGCTGTCTCCGTGGGATGTGCAGGCCGTCCATCCAGACGCCTTCGTCGAGGCGCAGGTCGACCTCTCCCCCCGGCTGGTGTACGGGGTGCTGACGCAGATAGCGGACGCGTGGAAGAGCCCGCTCAACGCGGTGGTCGCGGATGTGATCGATTCCTTGGAGCGAGAGGGTCTGGTGGCGTCAGTAGCGGCGCTGCGGGCCTTGACATAGCGACCTTCTGACGTCCGTGCCGCGGCCGGTCCGGCCGGGGCACGGACGTCTCTCGGCGTCAGCAGGTATCTACGCCTCGGTGCGCGCGACACGCCTCCGACACGGTGAGCCTTTTCCAGGATCAGGTAAGCCTTCATCGATGCGGCCCGTACTGCTTCGGCAGCGTGGGGGTGAGGGTGGCCAGGAGCTCGACGGCCTCGGTGACGTACCGGTGGACGGCGGTGGTGGCGATCCCTGAACCAGGCGCAAGCTGGGCGTAGGGCCGGCTGTTGCGGAGGTGGGCGAGGGTGAGCATGGCCTGCCGGCCCGCGTTCAGGCGTCACCATCGGGTGCCGGGAGCGCGCTGGCGGTGACGCGCCGACGGGGCTTCCGCTGTCTCTGCCCCCGCCAGGTAGACGTCCCCCCTCCGCCCC